>JAJZGD010000120.1 GCA_021804985.1 Planctomycetota bacterium | reverse complement strand
AACGAGTCATCGAGATCCGACAACAAAGCAGGCGGGGCATTTCAGCCCCACCCCGCGGGGCGGCGTGCTTTTTGCCCCCCCTCTGCGGCGCGGCTCCTCGGTGTACCCTCCGTGTCAGGTACGCCATCGTCGCCGCTGCTTGATGGGCGCCAAAAATCACGCCGTCGCAACCCGGCGATTACTCGGACAGGCTCCTGAATCCTGTCCGAGTAATGGCCGGGATTGGGATGGGTCTGAAATGCCCTGAATGCGCGGCGGAGGATCGAGCCGACTCTGAATAACGAGTCATCGAGATCCGACAACAAAGCAGGCGGGGCATTTCAGGCCCACCCCGCGGGGCGGCATGCTTTTTGTCCCCCCTCTGCGGCGCGGCTCCTCGGTGTACCGTCTGTGTCAGGTACGCCATCGTCGCCGCTGCTTGGTGGGCGCCAAAAATCACGCCGTCGCAACCCGGCGATTACTTGGACAGGCTCCTTTAGGCGCTTAGCGTCGGTGGGCATGCCCGAGGCCGTTTTTCGTGCCGAAGTGCGAAGATTGGTTTACGATTAAGGTAGCTACTTGTCAGTTCAGAATGAGAAAGACCGCCGCCACCTGCGGCAACTAGAACAGGGCGGGAATATCCTTTGGCGGTAGAAGAACAAGGACGCATTTATTGGTGGCTAATAAATGAAAGCGCGATATTTGAAGAAGCGACAGGCTTTACAAAACCGATTGCACGCCATCACCGTTGCGGCGGTTTGTATCGCCATCGCCATCACGGCGGCAGGCCATGCCGGGGCGGCGGATGCGTCTGCTCCTGGGGCCAAAGCCATTGACAATGTTGGTATTGTTCGAAGGGTGCAGAATTCAATTGTTCAAATCAAGGCTGTGTTGATTGTGAAGACCACGCGACACGTTATCACGCGCATCGACAAGCCAATATTAAATCGGCATGGAAAAGTCGTCACCTATACAACCACGAAAACTCAAACGCGTACAACGACGGTAACCACCACGAGCGGCGGCAGCGGGGTAATTATTGATCGTGCCGGCGATATCGTCACCAATTTACATGTCGTCTGCGGTGCCAGGACGATTGAGGTGACGCTCGCAGACCACCGCCACTACGCTGCATCACTGGTGGGCAGCGACCCACGGGCCGACTTAGCGGTCGTACGCATTCACGCCCATGATCTACAAGCAGCCCGATTTGGCAATTCGAGCCGGCTTCATGTAGGACAGGAAGTGCTGGATTTTGGCGCGCCGTTCAATTTTGGCGGTAGTGTGACGCAGGGTATTATTTCCGCCCTGCATCGGCATAACATTTCTCTCACGGGTGAGACCGATCCCCATCTAAATTTGATTCGGCACGAGGATTTTATTCAGACCGATGCTCCGAGCGATCCGGGAAGTTCGGGCGGCGCGCTGGTGGATATGAATAGCAAAGTTGTGGGCATTAACGATTCGATTAAATCCGGCGGGGCAGGCTCTTTCAGCGGCGTGGGCTTTACCATACCCGCAAACGAGGTGCGTTTTGTGACATTCCACATCATTAAAGATGGCGGGGTGATTCACGGGCATGCGGGATTTCAGGCCGCCACATCATTTGTCCGCCTTCATCGACACGGAAAACTGCGCATCGTTGATGGTATCCGCATCACGGCAGTCAAGACGCATTCAGCGGCGGCAACGGCGGGGATAAAAGTCGGCGATTTGATTGTGGCCATTGACGGCCGCCGGGTGAAGCAATCGGCGCAGTTAATGAATCGCATTATGTTCTCTGCGCCGGGCACGCTTCTGCACTTGCAAATGTTGCGTGTTGGGCGCACGTTGGACATCAGTTTGAAAGTGGCGGCTAAAGCCAATCCGCACAAAGAAATGCGGTAAAATCGCATGGAGATACAGCTGAAAATTGTGGATTGGCAGAGTAAAAAAACCGCGGCATAACCTTGGTGTTTGGATTTGAAACAAGCACCGCTTCTTACAAAGAAGGCATACGCCACATGGGACACAATGCGCTGATTGCCCCCGCTCTGGCCGTCGGCCCACGCGACGTGCTGACGCCGATTCTTCGAGATGGAGCGCAACAGATGATTGTGCAAGCCATCGAGAAGGAAGCCAGCCTAAGTGTCGAGGCCAGCCGGGACTAAGTCGATGCCGCCGGCGCAATCGCTGGCGTGCTGCGCGAACATCGGAGCTATTTTCAGTAGAATTTGATTTGCTGTTTTTGCGCGCTACACTCCAGTTCCAGTTGGAGCTGCGGTGCGGCCAGCCGAAGGGCCGTGAACGGTTAAAGCGGATGTTGGCGGTTAAGGAGAAATAAATGCAGATCGGAATTTTTGGTTCAGGGGATGTGGCAAAAACACTGGGTGCGGGATTTCTTGCGCACGGGCACAACGTGATGCTGGGCACGCGCACGCCGGAAAAGCTGGCGGATTGGCGTAGGCAAAATCCCAAGGGCCGCACGGGGAGTTTCGCCGAAACGGCCCAGTTCTGTGAACTTGGCGTGCTCGCAGTCAAAGGTTCCGCCTCCGCTGCGGCAGTCCGGCTTACCGGCGCACATTTAGGCGGAAAGGTGGTGATTGACGCAACCAACCCCATCGCCGATACCCCGCCGGTGGATGGGGTTCTGCCCTTCTTCACCGATTACAGCGAGTCTCTTATGGAACGCCTTCAGCGCGAGTTCGCCACGGTACGATTTGTCAAGGCTTTTAACTCCGTCGGTGCGGCCCGCATGGTCAATCCGCAGTTCAAGGCAGGCAAGCCGACGATGTTTATCTGTGGCGATGATGACGCCGCAAAGAGCATCGTGCGCGGTGTGCTCGACGCATTCGGCTGGGATACTGCTGATATGGGCAAAGCCACAGCCGCCCGCGCCGTTGAACCGCTGTGCATCCTGTGGTGTATTCCCGGGTTCCGGGACAACCAGTGGACGCATGCGTTTAAGCTGCTTATGAGCTGATTTTGGTGGGCCGGGTGTGGCCCGGGTCAAGTGGCGGCGGCGTATTGGGCCGATGATTTTATTTTTTTCAGGCCTCTTCCGAATGATGTGCCAGCGTGGAAACATCGGCACGGTAAAAATCGGGGTGATACCGACGCATTTCGTCATGCAGAAAATTGAGCGTTAACTGGGCGTGCTCCATTTTTAGCGCCTTGCGGGCGACCTTCTCCGCCTGCTTCAGCGTGATCTCACGAATCAACTGCTTTATCTCGGGGATATTGTTCGGCGTGATCGACAAGGTGCGCAGGCCGAGGCCCAATAGCAGCATGGTGAAATCGGGATCGCCCCCCATTTCGCCGCACAGCGAAACATTTTTTACTTCCGATTTTCCGGCACGCTGCACGCGCCGGATCAAATGGATCACAGCCGGATGGGCTCCGGTGAAGAGTGATGCCACCCGCTGGTTGCCCCGGTCTACCGCCAGGGTGTACTGGATGAGATCATTGGAGCCGATGGACAAGAAATCGGTCTCGCGTAAATACGTTTTAGGCAGCAGCGCGGTCGATGGAACCTCGACCATCATGCCAACCCGCAAATATCGATTGTACGGAATACCTTCTTCATCAAGGTCTTCCATCGTGTCCTTGAGCACATATTTGGCTTGCCGAAGCTCGAGCATGCTGCTGATCATCGGAAACATCAGCCGCACGTCACCGAGCACGCTCGCCCGCAAGATGGCCCGCAACTGAACCTTGAACATATCCTGGCTCGCGAGGCAGAGGCGGATCGACCGGCAGCCGAGGAATGGATTGGCTTCCACCGGCAAATTCATATGGGCCGAGTATTTATCCGCGCCGAGATCGAGTGTTCGGATGATGACCGGCTTACCCGCGAGCCGGCGAATGACTTCGGCATAGGCGGCGTAATGATCGTCTTCGGTGGGGGGCTTGTCGGAACCGAGATACAGAAACTCGGTACGGTACAGGCCGATTCCCATGGCTCCCTTGGTCAGAGCCGACTCCACTTCATGCGGGAACTCGATGTTGCCCAGCAGGGTAATATCCACTCCGTCTTTGGTGCGGGCAGGCTGGTCACGCAAACGATCGAGTTCCGTGGTGTGCCGAATCTGTCTTTGTTCCAGAAATCGATTTTCCGCGATCGTCTGGGCGTCGGGGTCAACAATCACGCGCCCTTCATGGCCGTTAACAATTATCGTGTCGCCCGTGCGTACCTCGCGAATGATCCCTTCCACGCCGACGACCGCTGGAATGCCGAGCGAATTGGCGATGATGGCGGTATGGCTGGTTTTTCCGCCGGATTCAACCGCGATGCCCCGAACCATGGTTTTATCGAGCGATGCGGTCTGCGAAGGGGTTAAATCGCTGGCGACGAGTACCACCGGTTCGGCCAACTCACCAATGCGCAGGCGCTCAGCCCCGGTAAGCTTAGAGAGCAGTCGCCGCTCGATATCGTAAATATCCTTAATGCGATCACGGAAGTAGGCATCGGCATGATCGGTAAATATTTTTCCGTAATCGCGCAAGGCCCGGTAGACGGCGTATTCGGCCGAGAAGTGATTGTTATTTATGAGGCCCACAAAAGTTCGGATTAATTCTGGATCGTTAAGCAGCCCGATATGAAAATCGAAGATCGCGCCGGTTTCTCTTCCCACGCGTCGGGAAGTCTGATCTCGAAGATCGCGGATTTCCTCGCTGCTCGCAGAAATTGCCAAAAGGAGCTTTTGCCGCTCCGCTTCGGTCTCGGAGGGATCAATGGATTGCGAGCCGATGCGCAGCTGGTCGTCGGAAATGACGAGGGCCTTGGCGACTGCCACACCGCTTGATACGCCGATTCCTTGAAGGATGTCCATAGAAACTCACGGTTCTAATCCACACGCTGCCAATGCACAGATATTAGCTCTCATCGACTCAATTTCCGGAAGCTGACGGGTGGGATCGCTTCGATGCGTCCAGACACCATGGATCGCGGTTCGATAGCTTACCCACATGGATACGATAACCGCCCTTGATTAGGCATTCCACCGAGCGCCATGTCCAATAACATCCAGTTTGGTCTCGGCGCCTTGGCCACTGCCAGAAACGCGGCGCGGCGACACAATATCGTCCCGGTCTTGCTACACAAATGGGCTTCGGTCTATTTCCGCATCGGGTGAATTGTCCCGCGCACCCAACAGCCTGCCTCGCTTAAGGTTTACAACGTCTCACCGGCACCGATAATGCGGGCTGAAAAAGGTCGTCGCCTTGAGGTTGTGGCCAAACCCGCTGGCGGTGGTAAGCGGCCAAATGATTAAGGCATGAAAAAAATGGGAAAACATTGATGTCAAATCCCGCGGGCGCAAAGCCCAGAATTCTCACCGGAGATACGCCCACAGGGCGTTTGCACCTGGGCCATTGGGTTGGCTCGCTGGAAAATCGCGTCGCGCTGCAGGATCAGTACGAGTGTTTTTTCATTATTGCCAATGCCCATGCATTTACCACGCGGGCCGAAAAGCCGGATGAAATTCGTCAGAGTGTTTTGGAAATTGCCACCGATTATCTCGCGGCCGGCATCGATCCTGAAAAAAGTACAATCTTTATCCAATCGGAAATTCCCGCCATTGCGGAACTCACATTCTTCTTTTCGATGTTGGTTCCTTACAACCGGCTGATGCGGAATCCCACCTTGAAAGATGAAATCCGCGATAAGGCGCTGGGGGACGGGTACAGCTTCGGCTTTCTGCTTTATCCGGTGGGACAAATTGCCGACATTCTCGCCTTTCGACCGAAGTTGGTGCCGGTGGGGGAGGACCAACTCGCACACCTGGAATTGACGCGCGAAGTGGCCCGTCGGTTTGATCAGCTTTACTGCGGGGTTAATCCCCAGACGCCGGATGGCGAATATGTGGCCGCTGGCGGCCTGTTTCCCATTATCGAGGCAAAACTGGGTCGCGTGAAAAGACTTGTTGGCACCGGCGGCCCGGGCCCGAGCGGCCAACTGCTGAAAATGAGTAAATCGCTGAATAATGCGATTTATCTCAGCGACGACCCCGACACCATTAATAAAAAAGTAATGAATATGTACACCGATCCCAATCGGAAAAAGGCGACGGATCCGGGTACGGTCGAAAATAATCCGCTCTGGATTTTCCATGAAACATTTAATACCGACCGGCAGTGGGTTGAGGAAGCTGAGGAAAAATATCGTCTTGGCCAGATCGGCGATGTTCCGTGCAAACGGCGCCTCGTCGAGGTGTTGGTGGCCCTCATTGAACCGATACGAAAGCGGCGCCTGGAGCTTGAAAAAGATCCCGGCCACGTGCTTAAGGTGCTTCAGACGGGAACCACTCGGGCCCGCGCCGTGGCGCATGAAACGCTGCAACTGGCCAAAAAATGTCTTAAGCAGGATTATCTTTAGGCGCCTGTCGGAGTAATGGCCCGGTTGCGACGGCGTGCTTTTGGCTCCCTCTGCGGGGCGCCCTTGCTATGCAGGCGGCTGATATCAGTTGCAGCTTGCGGGCGGGGTAAAACGGAATTGTAAGGAGTTCGCCGAAAAGATGAAGCCACCCCCCTCCAACGTTCCTGAACTTTGGTATCAGCCCGCACCCGAGCATTTCGATAATTACTGGCCGCGCTGGACGAAATTGGCATTTGGCTTGGTGCTTTTTATTGTGGCGCTGTATTTCGATTTGCCAGTCGGGCGATGGGCATTAGATAATCCAATCGTATTTAAATCGGATATCAATCTCGAAATGACTATGCTGATGCAGTGGGGGCAGTGGACCTGTTCCGTTCTGGTGATCATTGCAGTGGCACTGCTTGATCGTGAAGGCCGCAAAAAGGCGATCGCCATTGCGCTGGGGTGCATTGGTGCCGTCGTGGTCTGCTACTTATTAAAAGGGTGCTTCGGACGGGCCCGACCATGGTTATTAACCCAGGGAATCTACGGCTTATATGGGCCGGCAAAGGGATTCCATTCGGCGGCTTATCAATCCTTTCCAAGTGCGCACACCAGCGGTGCGTTTGCCCTTTCTGCGGGGTTGGCTTGGTTTTATCCCAATGGGCGGGCATTGTTTTACGCCTTGGCTTTGGATGTCGGCGTGCAGCGGGTGCTCCGTCATGCGCACTATCCGTCGGATGTGGTGGCCGGTGCCGTGCTGGCATTGGTCATCGTGCGTAGCGTGCAATGGACGGGCATTCCGGGGAGATTCATCGCAAAATTCCCGGCCGGCTGGCAGCGTTGGATATTCACTGCCAACGCCAGCTGAAAGCCGAATGCCTGCCAGGAAGGGGTCAGCAGCCGCGCACGCCGCGCCGCCTCCGGGAAGCTAAGAGGATCAGCGTTCCGGCGGCCATCAGTGCCACGCCCGATGGTTCGGGGGTGGTGTAGGCTGGATAGGTGAAGTTATCGATAGTAAACGGGCGATCTTGTGAATTGCCGTAAATCGTCGCCGACGTGATGTCTGTCGCATTGCTCACAAACCCGAAGAAGGATGTGCCGGTACCCGGAATGCCCAGGCTGCTGAAGCTGGCGTTCGCTCCGGATGCGAATTGGATGTTGACCGACAATTTGGTTCCCATCAAGGGACTGGCGAGGAAGCCGAATCCGTTCACGTTCTGATCGAAAGTAGTCGTCAACGCAACGTTCGAATTATCGTTTGACCCGCCCGACGTGCGATCGAGAAACCCTCCCGTGAAGTACAAACCCGCATCAATATTAAAGAAACTGCCAGTCCCTACGGGCGTTGAATATGTGACGCCGGGCAGGATCGTTCCCGGGGTGATCGGCGAGCCGGTCGCCACCGTGACGTTGGTGGATGAGTTAAGCGTTCCGCCCGTTATCGGATAATGAACTGCGTTGGTGAAATCTTCCACGTAAAGCGGCACGCCCATAGCCGTGTCATAACTGGTTGTGTCGGTGTACTCGGTAATCGTGCCGGCATAGGCCAGCTTGGCCGCAACCATCGCCCCCACAACCGCCAGCGAAATTATCCCAATTTGTTTGCTCACCAATCCCTCCTCAGGAAGATGTAACTTTGTTCAGGCCCCCTGGGGCCTGTCGGAGACCAAACAGTCTTGCAACAGCCCCGAACCAATTGGGAGTGTAGGCCCACAATTAAAAATGATCAAATGGGATTTTAATAAAATCGCGTTTGCGTTGGTGGGCTTGCGCTCGGGGTTGCGCGCTACCGAGCATTGAAGCCAACGGAAAATAACTTTAGGGGTACGAATAATCGGCGGATTGCGGCGGCCTGATTTTCGGCATTCATCCAGCAGCAGCAATGATGGCTTACATGCCGCGGATGGTACGCCGAGGCCCAATACAGCCACCGATTTGTCCGCGGTAATTTTTAGTGCTAAACGTCGCCCACGGTTTCCCTCCATGCCGCCGAATGGGTGGGGCCCAATTCTGTTTGCCCATCAATGGCCAAAAAAGCTTAACCGCGCCGCCGCGCCCACCGGCGATTGCCGCGACCCCCAAAAATGCCAGCGAAGATCAGCAGGGATAAACCTGCACTGAGGATCGACGAGGGCTCGGGGGCATTGCTGGCGGATGGCATGAGATACGTAACATTGCCAAACTCATAGGCAGGCCTTACATGCAGGCTCGTGGCGCCGTCGGCCGAAACATTGAAGAGGCCGGTGGAAAGCTGTCCGGTCGGCACCAGAAACGAGAAAATATCACCGCTTTGAAGCGACGCGATACGCTGCAGAGCTATATTAAATCCGCTGGTTGTTTCCTGATAAAGCCCCAGGCTTACATTCGTGCGCTGACCGGTCGAATCAAAGCCGAGGCTCACATTGTTGAGCGCGCGGCCGGATAAATTGACAAAAAAGACCCACTGATAGCCGGTAAATTCCTCGGAGTATCCTGGCAATCCTGTGCCGTTAATGATCAAAGCCCCCAAGGCGCCTGTCGGGGCAGCGCTGCGGAGGGGAGCGAGCGATGGATCTGTGGCGCTGAGATTGGCGAGAATGCCAAACGCGTTCGCACCCCCCCCTTGCAGGTCGGATATATTAGGGGTTGTTTGTGCCACCAACGCGCCGTTGGGGCCCGACGTATTAGGAGCATAGGCATAAAAATTGGCCGACGTAGTTCCGGTGTATTGCCAAACCGGAGAACCTGTGAGAGCCGAGGGCGTGCCAAAGTTGGCGTTGTTGGCGGCAATAGTGAATCGGCCGTTACTGGTTGCCTGTCCGTCGCCGCCCGACACGTTGATGGTCGCGTTCGTGATGTCGACGGAACTGGCAGAAAGCACGAAGGTTCCACCTGCCCCTGCACCGCCAGCTCCCCCCGATCCGCCGGGTCCGCCCAAGCCCCCGTTACCGCCGCTACCACCATTTCCGCCATTGCCCCCATAACTATCGTCTTTGGCGCTGCCGTTGGAACCGACCACGCCGGCTTGCCCCGCCAACCCCAGGCTTTCGGGCACCCCTTGTGGCTGAGAGCCATAGGCCCCCCGCCCGCCCGGGGCACCTTTCGCAACCAAAGAACCATTGATGGTGATCGAGCCGGAGGCGCTTAATTCAACGGCGCCTCCTCCGGCACCGTCCAAGCCACTATCTCCGCCTGCGGTGCCGCTATTGCCACTGCCATCTAGTCCGCCGTTGCCACCATTTCCGCCGTTACCGCCCGTTCCGAAGGCATACCCTGCGCCGCCGCCGCCACCAATTCCACCGGCACCGCCGCCACCGCCCCCTTGGCCAGCACCGCCGCCTCCGCCGGACAACACCGCGCCGGTCCCCTGATTTTTCCCGTCGGCCCCGGATGAGCCGGACTGCCCAGCGCCACCCGTGCCCCCGGCAGCGCCCGGAGCGCCGTAGAAGCCAAATCCGCCGTTGTCGTTAGAATTGGTGGAACCCGCGCCAGCCATGCCGCCAGGCCTATTTGCACCAATGCTTCCGCCGGCGCCGGCGATGGATCCACCGGCACCCGCTGCGCCCCCTGCGGTTTGGTTGAAACCCGCGGCGCCGGCCGTGCCCTGTCCTCCAGCTGCACCCGAATTACCCGCTTGGCCTAAAAATTCAGCGCTCGCAATTCCAGCCGTGCCCGACACTCCGTCAGAGCCGCTGGAATATAGGAGCCTGTCCAAGTAATCGCCGGGTTGCGACGGCGTGATTTTTGGCTCCCATCAAGCAGCGGCGACGATGGCG
>JAJZGD010000119.1 GCA_021804985.1 Planctomycetota bacterium | reverse complement strand
GGTGCCGCCGCGATTTGCACGCAACAGGCCACCCCCGCGTGCAACAATGTTAAGCCGGCCAGCCTGCTGGCCGCGCCCCGGCGTGCTGCCCGCGGGCAGCCTCTGTGCCTCTGCGCCTCTGCGTGAGAAATCGGCCGTCTCAAATGATTTATGGAATCATGCCTCCGGCATGATGTAATTATTTAATATCTCACGCAGAGAAGGGGAGACGCAGAGACGACGGCCGCTTATGGGCCAGCTTTTTTCTTTCCCTTTGGCTTTCGCCTGGCCACGCTCTCGCAATGCCGCAGGGCATCGTTTAAGTCACGCTTTATATCCGCATGGCGGGGATCGGCCATCAACGCCTTAATCTCTTCCACCATGGTTTCATCGCCCACCACGGTTAACGCATTGGCCAGGCACCAACGCGCCTCGCTGCGGGGCCTTGCAGGGGTGCTTTCCAGAAAATCCATTCGCTGAAACTTTTCGAGTATCCCCCGCGCCTGCGGCCCGCACGCCTCCTTCACCGTGAGGGCCCGGGCGAGCGACTCAACCATAACCGGATGCCTGGCCGTCCGCAGATGTTTGTACAAGATCGGTATCGCTTCCGGGTAGCTCGATTTCGTGCTCACCAAGTCCGAGATGGTGCGGAGGGGAATGGGATCCGAACTGGTGATGGTGCCCTTAGATTCCCACTGAACGATCTTGCTTGGGCGGAACGTCACCCCCGCCGCCGCGAGCTCGGCCATCAGCGGCGCCGCTTCCGGTTCCATTTCCTCACGAAGGCGTGCCACACGCGCCTGGTGCTTCGCCTCGCGCTCTTCAAAATCCCGAACCCATTCGGGATCAGCGCGGCAAATGGCGTCGTGCTCTGCAGCGGTCATTGATTTCGATTTTTTAGTCATTTGGCACCCGGTATATAGTCAACGATAATTTCTTTCGCATCCTTTGCTGCCTTCAGCGGTCCCGACAGCTTCGTCGATGGCCGCACAAAGGGCTTCATCTTCCAACCGTCCTGGGATTTGACATACGCCAAATAATCCCGCAGCTGCGCCGTCAGATATTGCTTCGCGGTGTTCTTGGCCTCGATCAGAAACTTGCCAACTGTGTCAATCGCGTCCGGGATACGTTTCCGACCCGATGGCACTGTGACGGATTCTTTCGGGCCCTCCAGCCCTACGGCCGCTTCACCCTCCTTCTCGAGTTCCTCGGCCTCGGCCGGCCCAGAATCCGGTCGCGGGCTTTCATCAGGCGCACCGCCCGCGCCTGCGCACGTATTATGCACCCACACCGCATCGAGCGGGGCGGAAGTGCCCGTGGTGCCATAACACGACAACAACACGCCGTGCCCTGCCGCCGGCCCAGCGGCATAAACGGTCGTGAACCGCGATTTAACGATTTAACGTCATTGCCTGCCGGATTTGTGGTTTATCGACAGGTTTGTATAATAGACTTTTTCGATCCGCGGCCATTGCGGCATGTGGATCATTGACTGGCCCGGAAAGAGGTAGGACGTGCGGATTTTACACGTCAATGAGTTGGCTCATGGCGCAGCGTAAGGTGGTAACACTGTTCGCTGCGTATTTCCGCCCGGCACAGCGGCCCCAAAGCATTGGGCTGCGTGGATGCATCAGGGCGTGGCTGCAGGATTTTTGCTGATTGCCTTTCTGCGGGCCACGCCGTTCTGGTGTGGCCGCTGCGATTTGCCGCATTTTTGTTTTGGACGCCTTACGAGGCGTCCTAAGTGTTGGGGCTGCACCCTTATGCAGAGCCGCCGTTGGCTCTTTATCCGGTGGGCCACCAACATTGTCGCCCGATGAACCGTGCCCGGCAAATATTGCCCGGCTTAACCCCAGAGGATGGCGTAAATTATGAATCAGGAACTGCTCCGAATCGTCGATTCGATTGCACGCGACAAAAACATTGAAAAGGATTCCGTGTTTCTCGATATCGAGGCGGCCCTGATGTCAGCGGCCAAAAAATTCTACGGCGAGACGGATGACGTTTTATGCACCATTGATCGCATGAGCGGGCAGATTGAAGTTCGTAAAAACGGCATACTTATTGAATATCGCGAGTTCGGACGAATTGCCGCCCAAACCGCCAAACAGGTGCTGATCCAAAAACTGCGCGAAGATGAACGCGGCAGCATTATGGAAGAATACAGCGACCGCAAGGGGCAGATCATCTCGGGGACCATATCGGCGGCGGATGAAAAATCGCCCGTCGTCACGGTAAACCTCGGTCGATGCGAGGGCTTCTTGCCCCGCAGCGAGCAGATACCCGGTGAAAAATATGAGGTCGGCCAGCGGATTCGCGCATTGGTACTGGAAGTGCGGGCCGCGGGCAATCATGTCAAGATCGTGCTTTCACGATCGCATCCCGACTTTATCCGCCGCCTCTTTGAAATTGAAGTTCCGGAAGTTCAGGAAAAAATCATTGAAGTCAAATCGCTGGCACGTGAGGCCGGGTATCGCACCAAAATTGCCGTCTCATCCATCGATTCCAAGGTGGATTGCATCGGCGCCTGTGTGGGCGTTCGCGGCAGCCGCATTAAAAATATCGTCGATGAATTAAGCGGAGAGCGCATTGATATCGTTCGATGGAATGAATCATCGCAGATGTTTATCGTCAATGCGCTGAAGCCCGCGGAAATCGCCAACATCTTCCGCAGTTATGAGCTTGAACGGGCGGTCGTCATTGTGGAAGATTCCAAATTATCGCTGGCCATTGGCAAACGCGGACAAAATGTGCGATTGGCCGCCAAGCTTACCGGCTGGGAACTGAGCATCTGCACCCCCGAAGAGCTGGAGGTGCATCGCAACGACCTCGTGGCCATTACGTCGCAGATGGAAAACCTGCCGGAGCACTTTGTCGATCGCCTGCTGGAATTCGGCATCGTGCAGGCCGAGGATATCGAACAGGTGGGTGCGGCCCCCATCGCCAAAACACTTGATATTCCCATGGAAAAAGCGCAGCAACTCATTGAGCTGACCCAGACCTATTTGGTGACAAAAGCTGAAATGCAGGCGCAGAAGCGGGCGGCAGACAAGGCCGCGCACGCGGCCGGCGAACTCGATAACGCCGGTGAATCGGACACCGCCATCGCGGACGGCCCGGCGGAACCCGAAGCGGCCGTCGCGGCCACCTCGGATGTTGATCCAGCGGGCGCCGTTATTGGTGGCGAACTGCCCGAGCCGCAGGAACCGGCGCCGGCCTGATCGCGGCGTGCAGGGAACTATATTTCGGCCGTGGGCCCCCAATGGTGTCGGTCCAATCAGGATTTACGCGGCTGACCACCGCCGACCGACAAAATGCCGAGCCCGGCAGAATGGCCCGGCCAGATAACTTGGAGTAGTCGTTGAGCACTCTGAAGGTATTTCAACTCGCACGTGAACTCGGTGTCGACAGCAAGACGGTTATCGACAAATGCAAGCTCGAAGACGTTCCCAACGTCAAAAGCCATTCAAGCCCGGTCAGTGCGGGGCTTGCGGCAACCATCCGCGAGTGGTTCAGCACCGGCTCACCCAAAACCGCCGTTGAAAAGGCGCCTCACGTGGATGTGGAGAAAGTGCGGCGCAAGCGAACGACCAAATCCAGGAAGGGTGAAACGTCCGGGGATGACACTTCCGGGGGCGACCAGGGCGGCGAATCGTCGGTGGCCGTGATGGAGCCGGAAGTTCAAACCCCTGCATTCACCGATACGTCAATGGCAGGCGAGACCGAAGCCGAAGCATCTACAGCCGATATCGAATCTGTCGACGCTCAAGCCGCCCCCACGCATGCCGCACCCGCTGCGGAAAAGCCAGCCGCCAAAACTACCCATCACCCGGCAACTCCCGTGGAGGAACCGCCATCTGCGCCTTCGGCAGCGGCCAAGCCCGCGGCGCCTGAAATACCGCAAAAACCGGTGAAACCGGCTACTCCCGTCGTGGCCCGCGGTGTGCCCAATGTGGTAAACAAGCTGGTCGTGACAGCGGTCGGGCCAAAGAACGTACCGGCGCCAGCGCAAATGCAGGGGCCGCGTCTGGTGCGTGTAGAAGCGGCCGAGCCGGTACGCACTTTTCGGCCCAAGCCCCGCGCTGCCACCCCCTTTACGCCAGCGCTCGACAGAGATGTTCCTGGTTCGCCGGCAACCCCGGCCCGCGGGCGCAGCCGCAGTTCCGGCGGTGTCATTGATCGCGTGGATGATGAAGAAGCGGAGGCACGCAAAAAAGGCCGCCTTGGTCGCAAAGGATTGGGGCGTGAAGGCGATGCCGGGCTGGAACAGATTCGCGAATGGACCGAGGCCGAAATTGCCGAGCGCGCCGAGCGTATTGCCGCCGCCGGCCAGGGTGCGCTGCGCGAGAGGCGGCGCGAAGCCAAGCAAACCCTGCAGAAGCGCTCGGCCGCGGCACATCACACGGTGCAGCGCCCCAGCGTCGTCGAAATTACCCCGCCCATCACCGTGCGGCAGTTATCGCAGGCTATTGGGGTGCAGTCTGGAAAACTGATGGCCAAGCTTTTGGCCCAGAATATTACGGTTACGATTAACCAGACCATTGAGTCGGATGTCGCTCAGTTGCTGGCCGTCGAAAACGGCATTGAACTGATCATCAAGGCCCGTGAATCGCTGCTGCAAGTGCTGCAGCGCAAATGTGCCGAGTTGAAAGCCGCCGCGCCCACTTCTCCCCGTGCGCCGGTGGTCACCGTTCTCGGGCACGTCGACCACGGGAAAACCAGTCTGCTCGACAAAATTCGTTCCGCCAATGTGGCCGCGGGCGAGGCGGGTGGCATCACGCAACATATTGGCGCTTACACGGTCAGCATCAATGGTTCCGATGGCAAACCGAAGCGCGTCACGTTTCTGGACACGCCGGGCCATCAGGCCTTTACTGCCATGCGTGCCCGCGGGGCCAATATGACCGATGTGGTCGTGCTGGTGATCGCCGCAGACGATGGCGTTATGCCCCAGACGGTGGAATCCATCAACCACGCCAAGGCGGCGGGGGTGCCGATTGTGGTGGCATTGAACAAGATTGATAAACCCGAAGCCAAGGCGGAGCGCGTGCTCGGCCAACTCGCGGAAAATGGGCTCAATCCGGTTGAGTGGGGGGGCGAAACGGAAGTGGTTCGCACCAGTGCCACGACCGGGCAGGGCGTTCGAGAGCTTATCGAATATCTCGACTACGTGGCGTCGCTGCGGGAACTTAAGGCCAGCCCGAGTCTTCCGGCCATGGGCCGCGTTATCGAGGCGTTTATGGATCCCAACCGTGGCGCCGTCGCCCGTGTGCTGATACAGGACGGCACTTTGCACGTTGGCGATGCTGTAATTTGCGGCGCAACGGCGGGGCGCGTTCGTGTGATTTCGGATGACAAGGGAAAGACCATGCAGGAGGCCGGTCCGGCAACTCCGGTCGAGGTCATCGGTCTCGATGCGGCTCCTGCGGCCGGCGATAGCTTTTACGGCGTGGATGATATTTCACAAGCCAAGGCGATCGCGCAGGAACAGGCGATGGTGCAGCGTGAAACGGACATCGCCAAGCGCAGCAAGGTGACGCTTGATAATCTCTTTGAAACGATCAAGCAGGGCGACGTTCGCGAACTCAATATCATTCTCAAAGCGGATGTTCAAGGCTCGGTCGACGTGCTGCGTAAGGTCGTAACGGAAGAACTTTCCAAGGAAGTGCAGGTTAAACTGCTGCACGCGGGTGTGGGCGGTATTTCTGAAAGCGATGTGCTGCTCGCCGAGGCGTCGGGTGCAATGATCATTGGCTTTTCGGTTGCCCCGGACGAATCGGCGCGCAAAATTGCCGAGCGCACCGGCGTAGAAATACGTTTGTATCGCATCATTTATGAAATCAGCGACGATATCCGCAAGGCCCTCGCCGGTATGTTGTCGCCGGAGAAGCAGGAACAGGTTGTGGGACGCGCCGAAATTCGCAAGGTGATACGTGTCACTAAAATCGGCAGCATTGCCGGATGCATGGTCAGCGACGGCACGCTGAACCGCGCCAACAAATATCGATTGATTCGCGATGGCGTGGTGGTGGTTGATGGGTTGTCGCTCGACTCGCTCAAGCGGTTCAAGGAAGATGTCCGCGACGTGCGTTCCGGTATGGAATGCGGTCTCAAGCTGGCCGGCTACGACGACATTAAAGTCGGAGACCGCCTTGAAGCGTATAAGACCATTGATGTGGCACGCACGCTTTGATGCGTTTGTGGCACCGTATGAATACCGCGGCCGATGGGGCCGAACCGTTGTATGAATGTCGGCATTTTACAGATAAGTATCCGGATCGGAGATGCGCTCAATGCCCGCGACAAACGTCGCATACTCCGATCACTGAAAGATCGCTGGCATCACCATCACAATGTATCCGTGGCGGAGGTCGGCGATCCGGATCATCCGCAGCATGCGCTTCTCGGAATCGCCATGGTGGGCAACGAGGTGCGGTATCTGGAAAGTGCTCTGTCCAAAATGGTTCACGCCGTCGAAATGGAACGCCGCCTGGAGCTTTTGGATTACCAGATCGAAATATTGTAAAAAGTCACGGCCCGCGAGGGGTCGCTGGCTGGGATACATGGAGACGCTTGCGATAAAATCAGTATGAATCTGCGAAGACAAAAACTTGAAGCGCAAATACGCCGCATATTATCCACGGCGCTGATGCGCGATGTTGCCGACCCGCGCATCAGCGGCCTGATCAGCATTACCCATGTGGACTTATCGCCGGATATGCGCCAATGCCGGGTGAGCGTGAGTGTATTATCGCAGACGCCCGCAGCTACCGTCATGCAGGGGCTTAATTCTGCGTGCGCATCATTGCAGCGCACGCTGGCAAAAAATCTTGCCACCCGTGGTGTTCCGGCGCTGAGTTTTGCGCTGGATGAATCACTGAAAAAGCAGTCGCAAATTCTGCAGATCATCCAATCCGTTCAGGGTGAGCCGCCGGTCGGTCAATCGCCGGCAGTGGCCGATAAAAAAGATGGCGCGCAGAACAAAAATCGCAGCATCGCTAAACCGAAGGCCCGGGCCGCCCCCAGGGTCGCGCCCGTGGTCAAAGCCAAACCTGTCGTGTCTGAAACGTCGCAGATCAAGGAACTTAAATGAAAAAAAAAGCCAATCTTCAGCCTGTCCGCAAGAAAATCATTGACCGGCTTTGCAGCGCCGGGGCCGTCAAGCCTGGCGAGGCGGTAATGCCCATGGCGCAGCTTTGCACCGCCTTCTGTGAAGCGCCGGACGAATTGGCCAAACTGCCGATTGCCCAGGCCCGTCTGAAGACGGCCATTCCCCGGCTGGTGCGGGCATTTCTTGAATTTGATACGGATACCACACGCGCCTTGGCTGGCGAGGCACGCATTGGCTCAGCCATGGTCGATCTCAATGAACTGCGCGTTACACCCGCCATCGAACTCGCAGCGATTTTAGGCGCCCGCTACCCCTTTGCGGACTCCCGATGTTCCATGCTTCATCGGACGCTTCAATCCATCTATGATCGCGAAAATCAGATGACGCTCGTAAGCCTGGCGTCAATGAAAAAAACAGAGATTCGCAACTATCTCCGTACCCTCGCGGGCATTACGCCGTATGTCGAAGCGACCGTGGCGCTGGAATGTTTTGAGGTCGCCGCCTGTCCCGTTGATACCAAGCTGCTGCTCTGGTTGATTAGCAAAGGGGCGTTAGAGCAGGAATGCACGGTGCCTGAGGCCCAGCAGATTCTTGAAAAGGAAATCGTCGCCAAAAAATTGCCGGCGTTCTATAAGGGATCGCGAAAAGAATTGGAAGACTGGACCCCCAAAACATGGCCCGCCGTGGCCAAGGTGCCTTCACCCATTCTGGCGCCCCCCGCTATCGCACCGCCAGCCGGCGCACAGATGCCCATTCGCGAGCCGGTGCGCACCAAAACGGGCGCCAAGCCCAAACCTATTACGGTCAAAAAGCCAGCCGCGGTTAAAAAGGGATAGCCCGGCTACCCGTGGCAAGCACCGGCCCATGCCGCTGAGACCGACGGCGGCAGATGGTCAGGATATCCAGGAGCGAATCGGCATGTTGAAATCATCACCCGAAATATTACGGCTCGGCATTCCCAAGGGATCGCTGGAAAATGCCACGGTCGATCTTTTTGCCCGCGCCGGTTGGCGCATCTCCGTAAATGATCGGAGCTATTTTCCCACCATTGACGACCCGACAATTGAAGTGGTGCTTTTCCGTGCTCAGGAAATGTCGCGCTATGTCGAAGAAAGCGTTGTGGATGTGGGCCTGACGGGGTCGGATTGGATACGCGAAAACGCCTCGGATGTCCGCGAGGTTGCGGAGCTGGTTTATAGCAAGGCCACCAGCCGGCCGGCGCGATGGGTTTTGGCGGTTCCGCAAGAGTCGCCGGTGATGCGCCCCGAAGATCTCGCCAATGGCGTCATTGCGACCGAATTGGTGCGGGTGACCCGGGAATATTTTGAGCACAAGCAGATACCGGTGAAAGTGGAATTCAGTTGGGGCGCCACCGAGGTTAAGGCCCGGCTGCTTGATGCAATCGTGGATATTACCGAAACGGGCTCTTCGATCCGGGCCAATAACCTGCGTATTATTGATACGCTGCTCACGAGTACCACGCGCCTGATTGCCAGTCATCAGGCATGGAAAGATCCGGCGAAGCGCGAAAAAATTGAAAACCTGGCGCTGCTGCTGCAAGGGGCGATCAACGCCCGGGAAAAAGTCGGGCTTAAGCTCAATGCACCGCGCGAAAAACTCGATGCGATCGTCGCCCTTCTCCCCGCGGAAAAATCTCCCACCATTTCACCGTTGGCAGATGGCAGCTGGGTGGCCATTGAAGTCATCGTTGAAGAGCGGCTCGAACGCGAGCTTGTGCCGCGGCTAAAGCGTGCCGGTGCGACAGGTCTTATCAGTTATCCCCTCAACAAGGTTATTGCCTGAAAAGGTTTTCCGGCCATGATTCATGCACCGACAACAACCCGGCTGACCCATCATGCGATCTCAGTGCTTCCCAAAGTTCCGTTCCCAGCCGAGGCGGCGTGGGCGCGTTACGTGCTTCTCGCCATCATCTGGTTTTTTGTCATTGCCGTACTTACCGGTCCCATTGAACAATGGCTTGCCTCTCGCAAACGCCATAGCCCGGCAAACCCGCAGCCGCGGTGGTAAAATTTCCATTCTTCTTTGTGAGCGCACACTTATGGCTTCCAATCATACGTTCGATATTGTCAATGAAATTGATCTTCAGGCAATGGATGATGCCGTCGTGCAGGCCCGCCGCGAAATCGCCAACCGCTACGATTTTCGGGGTTCCTCCGCGGGGCTTGGTGATTTTGACCGCAAGGAAAAAATGCTCACCGTCACCGCCGATCATGAGCCGCAGCTTGAGGCCGTGATTCAAGTGCTCATTTCCAAAATGGTCAAGCGCAGCGTCGATCCCCGCACGCTTGACCCTCAAAAGGTTGAGGCCGCCACCCATAAAACGCTGCGGCAGGTGATCAAACTTAAAAGCGGAATCGACCGCGACACGGCGAAGGATTTGCAAAAGCGTATCAAAGATATGGATATGAAAGTAAACGTGAGCATTCAAGGCGAAACGCTGCGCGTGGCGGGAGCAAAAATTGATGATCTGCAAAGCGTGATTGCGGCACTTAAGGCGAACCCCCCCGCGGTTCCTGTGCAATTTACAAATTTTCGCTGATCGGAAAGCCGGACTCGGTGAAACATCATAAATCCAAACCACCCATTGCCATCGAACCCACTACCTTGTGGGAATATCCCTCACAGGATTACGGCACAAGCCCCCACGGAGATACCGGCTTTCTCGGTGCCACCCCGGCGTGGGTTGTCTGGAATCTACTTCAACGCTACACCCGCCCCGGCGATGTGGTGCTCGATCCCATGTGCGGCAGCGGAACCACGATCGATGTGGCAACGGAGCTTGAGCGTACACCGTGGGGATTTGATTTAAGCCCGCAGCGCAAGGATATTCGCCAGTCTGATGCACGTCATCTGCCGCTCAAAAATAGTACCGTCGATTTTGTCTTTCTTGATCCCCCGTATAGCACCCACATTCAATATTCAGACGACAAACGCTGCATCGGTAAGCTTGATGCCGCGATAGATTCCGGGCCTGACGGCCAGA
>JAJZGD010000118.1 GCA_021804985.1 Planctomycetota bacterium | reverse complement strand
TAGTGACACCGTTCGGAGAGAATCCACCTCGCCAAGCGAACCGCGTGCTGCGTGCAGCGTGCTGCACGCAGCACGCTGCATGCCCGGGCCCCGCGATCTGGTAGCTTCGCGCGGCCTTCTGCGATCTGTGAGGCGAGATATGCGATCTGCGGCACCGATCGGCTTGACATTCCCCCGGCAACTTACTAGCCTTCAAAACATGGTTGCGCTGCGGCTTTTTTATATCCCCCTGCTTATGGTCGTCGTCGGCCTGTCGCCCGTGTTCTGCCCGTGCAGCAAACATATCCTCGCGGTTGTGCCGTCGACTGCATGCTCCATCGCGCACCAAACCACATCCGCGCATAGCGCCGCTCAATCGCTTGTGCAGACCGCGTGCTGTGTACCATCGGACGCCATGTGCTGCCAGCATGTGCTGCGCGGCGTTGTGCGCGAGCAGACGCGGGTTGCGTCGCTGCGGCCCACTAAGTTCGCGGCATTTATCCGCCTGAAACCCACACCCCAAAGCGTCGGTGATCCCTCCCTCACCAGCTCCAATCCACTTCGCGGCCAGAAAGCCAGTCGCGATGTCACATCCCTTTTGCGCCAGCATTGCGCGCTAATCATCTGAGCTAACCGCCCCTCGGACAGGCTCCTGGGCGCCCTGCGCTCCTTTTGCTCGTTCTTACGTTCAGGCTCGGCGAAGCGCGCGAGCGTTGCAAATCATTTTATGTTTCTGGAGCAATGAATGATCTTCCGAATGGTACCTGTGCTTTTGCTCGCCACTATGCTTTCCGGCTGCACGCACATACCGAATATCAAGCCTGTCGCAGCGGATAATCCCGCCAATCCACAGGCGCCATGTGGCCCATTATTTCCTGCAACGGATTTTCTTAATGTTTCGCACGCGGCAGCCCAGATTGCCCTTCCAACGATAACGGCCGGCCGCAACGTGCCCGTTAGCGGCAGCGCGGTGCGAAATCAGTCCAGCGGCTCATCGCAGAGCATGCAGGGTATGTCGGGCATGCCGCCGATGCCGGGAATGGCGTCAATGCCTGGAATGAAGATGGGCGGGATGCCGGCCAAAACCGCGCCGACGCCTCATAAGCCGAGCGCGGCCCATGCGGCAGAAGGTGGGGGTGCCAAATGAAGACGATCCATCGCCTGTTCCGCCGCACGGCATTGCCGCTGTCGCTTCTGGGCTTTTCATTGGCCGGTTGTGCGACCGTCCCGCAGCATGGTGGCTTCAAAAGCGTCTCGAAGGTTGCGCGCCAGCGCATCGGGGCGTTGATCATGTGGAATCAGAATGAGAAGGCCCAAAAAAAAATAAATGCAGCGGTGGGGCGGCTGCTGGCGCATCGGCTTACGCCGGCGGCGGCCGTGCAGATTGCACTGCTGAACAATCCGTCGCTGCAGGAGCGCTACGAACAATTGGGGATGTCTGAGGCGCAGCTCATCAAAGCAGGCCTGCTGGAGAACCCCGTTTTCACTTTTGACTATCGCTTTCCTGCCTCGCCGTATAACGGATGGGATGCCAGTATCGCGCAAAATTTTCTCGATCTGTTGTTGTTGCCCTCGCGCAAAAGCAGGCCGCAGCGCAGTTTGCCGCCACCAAGGCGGAGGTAAGCCAAAGTGTGCTGATGCTGGCTGAAAAAACGCGGCGTGCATTTTATCGCGCGGTGGGGGATGCGCAGATTGTGGCGTTGGGGGAAAATATTGAAAAGGGGCAATCGGCCGCGCTGACCCTCGCGCGGAAACTCAGGCAGGCAGGCAACACGCCGCCCCTGGCCTATGATCAGGACTTATCGTTATATGAGCATGTGAGATTGCAGGTGGCAATGGATGAGGCCGCCTTTCTGGAAGATCGCCAGCGCCTTTTCACCCTCATGGGATTGTGGGGTGCGCAGGGCCACGCTCGGCTTCCGCATAGGCTGCCGTTGCCGCAGCACGATATATCGCTGGCGGGGCTGGAATCGCGCGCGGTAAGTCAGAACCTGCGGCTGGAGGCTGCAAATAAGCGGCTCGCGGCCTTCGCGGCGGTGGTCAAAGTATCCGGCTTGGCCGGTATTTTACCGGGCGCATCGATCGGTGTTAATTATGTTCGCGATCCGGATGTACGCGGAACGCTGGGTCCCGCCATTTCCGTTCCACTGCCGATTTTTAATCAGGGCCAGCCAGCCGCCGCTATGGCCATCAGCGAATATCGCGCCGCCTATCGGCACTATCAGGCCGTCGCCATTGAAGTCCGTGCACAGGTGCGCGAGCGTTGGGTGGCGCTCCACGCGCTGGCGCGCGAAGTAATCTTTTACCAGAAGATCATGCTGCCTCTGCGCCGGCGGATTGTCGATGAAACGCAGGCATCGTACAACGGCATGTTCGACAGCGGCTTTTTGCTGGTCGAATCCAAAATCGATGAAATCAAAACCGCTCGCCGTTTCGTGATATCGCTTGAGCGCTACTGGCGGGCGCGGGCAAAACTTCAGAACACCGTCGGCGGCCACCTCAGCGATCAAAGGCCGCCCCAGGCACCCATCGAAACTTCGCATTCCACACAGGAGAAAACACCATGATGAACCGTCGAACCATTCTCGCATCCGGCGCCGCCCTAGCGGCCGGGGCCGTTCTGCCAAAAGCGGCATCGGCAGCTACCCCTGCGGAAACCCCGGCCGGGGCGGCCTATTCAAACCGTCGGCAATCGGAGGCCCGCGCCCGGGCGCTGACGGCCAAGCCGCTGGCTCCGGGTCTGCCCAATCGAGATTACATGCCCGTCGTCGCGCCCAACACCGGCACACTGCCCTTCCAAATTGTCGACGGTGTGAAGGTGTTTCATATGGTGGCGATGGAATTTTGGAATGAATTTGCCCCCGGCCTTAAAGCCCTGGTGTGGGGGTACAACGGGATGCTTCATCCGGTGCTCGAAGCGGTGGAAGGCGAGCGCGTGCGCATTTATGTCACCAACCGTCTGCCTGAACCAACCACCGTCCATTGGCATGGTTTGTATGTGGATAACGGAATGGATGGCCTTTCCGGCGTGACCCAAACGCCCATAAAGCCGGGCGAAACGTATAAATATGAATTCAACCTGGTGGAACCCGGCACAAAAATGTATCACTCCCATTACGATGAGATGACGCAAATTGCGCTGGGCATGACCGGCATGTTTATTATTCATCCGCGAACGCCCCGATACCGCGTGGATCGTGACTTCGCCATCATGCTTCATGAGTGGGACATCGTGCCCGGCACCTACCGCCCCAATCCCCTGCAGATGACCGACTTTAATGTGTTTACGATGAACGGCAAGTCGTTTCCGTCCACCCATCCGCTGGTGGCCCGCACGGGGCAGCGCGTGCGCATTCGATTGGGAAATCTCGGCCCGATGGATCATCATCCAATACATCTGCATAACTATTCATTTCAGGTGGTAGCCAGCGACGGCGGAGATTATCCCCCTTCTGCATGGCAGCCGGAGACAACCGTGCTGGTGCCGGTCGGTTCCACCCGGGTGGTGGAATTTGACGCTACAAACCCCGGCGATTGGGCCATGCACTGCCATATGACCCACCACACCATGACGCAAATGGGCCACCATTTCGGCAACATGATTGGTGTGAAGCCCGGCAATCTTGGCGAAAAAATGCGGCAATTGCTGCCGAGGTATATGACGATGGGCGAGGATGGCATGGGCACACCGATGAATATGCCCACGCTGCCCAATACCGCCGCCATGGAAGGAGGCAAAGGGCCGTATGGATTTATCAATATGGGTGGAATGTTTACCATTCTGAAGGTACGCGACGGGATTACCAGCTATGAAGATGTCGGCTGGTATAAGCCGCTGGCGCCGCCGGGAACCGTTTCGCAGTTGGCCGTGCCGGCCCAGATGAAGCACGACGGCGTTAATCCTCAAAATATTCCTCCCCCCATTCCCGGGCCTTCGTCGCCCGCGACGACCCCGATGTGACGTGCTGGTCAGAATTTTAGCCCCAATAAGTTTATCGTAACCAAAGGATCATTTAATGATTATCAAATACTTTTATCGTGCGGCATGGGTTTTATTTATTGGCGGTGGCATCGCGCTGGGCGCGAATCTATTTGCCGCCCCGCAGCCGCTGCCGAGGTCTTCCATGGGATCCATGGGAGGCATGAAAATGGGCCCGATCCCGGGGCATCTTCCGTCGGCCGGCAAGTTGGTGAATTACCACAGCGCCCGGCGCTTCGTCGCAGCTGCCAACCGTGAGGGCACCGTGGCAACTCACGGCAAAGACCCGTTGCTCACTTTCGAGGGCAAAGCCGTTCGAATTAATATGATCGCGGTGCAGCCGGGGTTTCCGGATCAAACCTTCGAACTCCATAAGCTGGTGGACCCGGCGATTGCCATTCAAAGCGGCGCCAAGGTGACCATTTCACTTCTGAATATGGATTACGGGCCCGGCATGCTTCACGGCCTGGTGATCGGCAAAGCCCGTCCGCCGTACCACATGGTGGTGGTGCTGCCGGTGAAACATCAATTGGTGCAGATGCCGCTGATTTTGCCCCGATTAAAAAAGTCGGTCACGAAATCGCATTATTTTCTTGAGCGGGCGCGTTTTACGGCCCCGAAACGGCCGGGCACCTATTATTATTTTTGCCAGATGCCCATGCATGCGAAAAGCGGCATGTACGGCAAATTTATTATTCGAAAATAGCACCCGAGCGTGCCGGCGCATTCGCCAAAACTTAGACCCATCCCAATCCGGGCCATTACTCGGAAAGGCTCCTCGGAGCCCGCCTAAGTAACCGCCGGGTTGCGACGGCGTGATTTTGGCACCCATCAAGCAGCAGCTTGGCCGGCGGTTCCGCCATCGCCGGCACTTGGCCGCAGGCCGTGCACGGGCGTTACCGCGTCGGCCGAACTGCGAAATTCCTGAAATACGCATGATTCCATCCGGTCGCCAGACCGGCCATGCCATGCGAAGACCATGCGTTATGTGCGGTGGCAAGTACCTTGTGGTCAAGGGTCGCGGTGATCACGTTGCCCCGGCAACTCAGTGCCAGATGGTGCCAGTGCGTAAGCAGTGGTAAAACTTTGCCATGTGCAAGGGTCGCTACGTGGAGTTGCCATTTGTTTGCCACCTTTACTACTCGATAGGCAAGCAATCTCCAATGGCCTGCGGCCCCGATGATGAGCCGATATCCATTGCGTTGCCGGAAATTCCATCCGATCTGATTGATCCGTGAAAGGATGCCGGCATACCCGCCGGCGTGTGGCAATTTAATGTCGCAGGAGGCCGTGAAATTGTGCCATTTCGCCGACCCGACGATTGTGAAGGGCCGGTGCTGGTTACTCCAGGGAATTTGCGGCGCGGTAATCATTTGTTCGAGCACGTTCTGATGTTGTTTCGGTCGCGTGACGATGTCAAAAGCCCCCTCCTGATCGGAAAAATAGGGCGGCACGCCTGCCAAATCGCCATGGGCAAATTTCGCCCGCCACGGAAACGGAAACGGTGCGGCGGGCGGGTCCCAGCGCGCTGCACCCTTGCGCTGGCCGGTGGTTGTGGTGATCGAATAAATGGCATGGGGAAGCAGCGTAAGATGAACCTGAGCGTTGACAGGCCGAATATTGGGTTGTCGCTGGAAATAATGGTGGGGCAGCGATCGCCAGACATGGAGCGGAATGTCTGATGGCAGGCCGCCGGATATTCGAAGGTCAATCGGTATACGTGCGGTGGCATCTTCGGTTTCAATAATAATACTAAAATTGCCGCCGCCCGGGCTTTTTAATGCGACAATACTTCCGTGTCCCTTGAGAATTTTGCAGGCCGAGTTGAGATACTGCCATCCCGGCCGGGCGAACTGCGTCGTCTGCGCGACCGCCCAGATAACGCCGGGCACCCGAAAATGCCCGCACCATGGCTGATTGGCCATCAGCAAGCCGTCGTTGTAGCACACAAGATTGGGATAATAGGAATCCTCCAGCGCCCAGATGATGGTGCGCACGATCCGGCCATCGATGTAGTTTCGATTCAGCAGTTTGGCCATGGTGGCCACATGCGGATGGGCACCGGACCAATCCTCGCCGGACCAAAGTGGAATATGCAGGGCACGAGCCGCCGGAGTAGATTGGTAGTTGGGGTAATGCCGGCCGATCGCCGAGATCGAATGGGCGAAAGCGGGATTGGACTTTATCGCCTGTACGAGTGAATTCCAGTGAAAATAGTCGGCCATTTCGATGTGGACAAATCCGCAGCGGTCGCGGTTAAGGGCGTGCCGCAGTTTAATAACCCACGGCACGTTCCACATGCGTTCATTGGCACATCCGACGAAATTGATTCGAATATGATCAAACCGCTGGAGGCATTCAACGGCCTTCGCGATGTAGTTGGCGTTGTCCCGGGAATAAAATCGGTCGTTGTAATCCGCGACGGGGTGGTGCCGCAGGCCGAGCCAGCCCGGCGCACCCCATTGCAGCAGGCCAAGGCGAATTTTGGGATTTAGCGCCCGGGCGCTTCGCATCAACCATGTTTCGTAACCCCGATCGAGGTCGGCGCGGGTGGGATGCAAAAATTCGCGGCGGCTGCGGAAATAGGCGGGCTCGGTCCCTTCGGTCGAATTGATATCGCCGCCGAGTTCGCATTTGAGATTTTGCAGTGACGCTCCAAAATCAGGCTTAAAGAGAAACGCCAATATTTCATCGCGCTCCAGCCTGGGATAGTCCGCAAGAAGACGGGTGGAAGCGCCAGCGCTTTCACCTCCAATGCCTTCAAACAGGCGTCCCCCGCTATGGCCATTTATCGAGATCACCTCGGCGCCGCGGCTTTTGGCGGCAGAGAGCGCCGGGCTTGCCAGCAGGCAAATGGCGGCGACAAGCAGGCCAGGGGCCGACAGGCGCCGAAGGAATGGCATGATCCACATTGTGAAACTCCGTCAGGGATGTTGTTTTAGGCCACCGTGGCGGCAGTGCGACGATGCGCCGGCGATTAGAATCGTGCTTTTATGGTGCCCATGGCCATGCTTAAGCGGTTTATATTATTTCCCCGGCAGTTCGTCAATCTCCGTCGCGGATATATAAGTGAATCGTCCATGCTGATCGTGGGTAATTGGCGGGGATGTTCGGCCGTTGGTATGAATCTCCCGGCAATGTTATCGGGGTAATTAGGCGATCTTGCGATGCGCATGAACCGCGCGGCAATTCCGCGTTGGTTATAACGAAGCGGGTCCGTGCCCATACGGGCACACCGCAGGGCGGCGCGGGGAATAGACGGCCAGCGACAGGCACGCGACCGAAGTGGGGGGTGGGCGGGGGCTGGGCGGCGGCTGGAGGGCTTACGCAAATAAAAAAGGTCGGGGCGCCCGCTGGTGACGCTCCGACCTAAAAAGTTGGCCTGGCCTGACCATGACGCCATGTTCGCTGCACGTGTTATGGCCCGTTGACGACAACACGCCGCGACTGCCAATTGGGCGTCCACGGTAGCTGCCACAGGTTTGCCAGGGGGACATGCGCAGCGTGGCCATCGGCGAACGCCACGTTGATTGCCATGCTATGGCGATCAATGCAGAACGCCTGCATCATCCCTGTTCCGCTGTCGATTTGGAACGGTGTCGGCATGTTGCTCATCGCGTAGCCGGTCAAATTACCGGGCACGGGGTCGGTCCATAATGGGAAGCTATCCTCCCATACGCTATCCGCGAAAAGCGGAACGCCGCTATTGATGTTTGAGCGGGTCCAGAAGTAGGATTGTACGCTGACCGCTGGCTGGAAGCTTCCGAGATTCTGGGCGATGTAGCTGTAAAGCCCCTGGCCGTGGGCAGGGTTGTACACCCAGCCATTTAGGCCATAGCTGCCGATCCATCCACCCTGGGGGTCGCTGCCATCGGCGTTCCACTGGCGCCACGCCGCCACCGATGAGCCCGGGCCCCACGAAGCAGGAATTACGGGGAGGTTGGTGGTGGACGGGCACGTCATGATGGCCAAAACCGCGGGAGGCTCGGAAAACTCGGTCGTACCGGGCAAATAGGGAATTTGCTCGCTGGTAAGATAGCTGGCCAGCAGCCGCGGCCATCCCGCATTGTATTGGGCCGCATCGATTCCGGTATCACCGGCGAAGGGAAAGTCTGAGGCGTAGGCCGGCACACTGCCTTCATTGCCGTTGCCGTATTCCTGATACGCCTGGCCCAGTTCGCGCAGATTGGAAAGGCAGACGGTGCTTAAGGCCGCCTTTTTTGCCTTCGCCAAAGCCGGCAAGAGAAGGGAAATCAGCAGTGCGATAATGCTGATCACGACCAGGAGTTCAACCAACGTGAAACCGTTGCGAGCCTTCATGATTCTACCCTTTCACATGAGGCGGTGCAGTAAGTACAGCTTTACGCGATGCGCCGCTTTCTCCACAGTAGTAACGCCATGCCGCCAACCGCCAGGATGCCAATCGACGCCGGTTCAGGCGTTTGGGCCGTTGCGATGACCTCAAAGCTGGCGTTATCCGTGAACACATCGGTTGGATCGGATGACGGTGAAACCGCTTGGGAATTACTGAGGCTTCCCCAATTGGTGCCCGTCCAATAGGTGGGAGCGGTTGATGTTGACGTGGCAAAGGTCGCCAGCTGTTCTGAGGCGGATCCGGTACCCGGCTGATTGGTTACGGGGCCGGTGCCGTTGCCGACGTTCAGGCCCATGGCGGCGTAGCCCAGTGATGTGTTGTAGTCAAAGGCATAAAGTGTTCCCGCCGCGAGGTGCACCGGAGTGGAAAAGGAATACTCGATCCAGGTTCCGTTGGCCCCGGCGCCGCTGCTGACGGTGGCAGCGCCACTGAAAAGCATGGAGCTGGCGTTGGGGACGAACACATTCAGGTCCATCTTGCCATTGGCGGGAAACGCTCCCCCTTGCTCGTATTGATCGTACACGCTGATGGAATTAAGTTGATAACCATCGGCATTATTTCCGGTGGTAAAGGTTTGCCCACTCCATTGCGTATTGTATTGGCTGGCGTAATAGTTGAGCGCCTGCGGGCTTGTGCCGTTTGCGCTGTAGCCACCGCCGCCGATGGGGTTCGGGGTGTTAACGGCCAGAACAACCTGCCCGGCGCCGGCACTCGGAACAGCCGTTAAGCCGGCCGATACGGTGTCAGCACGCAAAACGCCAGCGCCAACCATGGTTGTGGCCGCGGCAATCGCAGAACTCAACACTAAAACTCGGGAAACTCTCATAATGAAACCTCCTGAACAAGACGCGTGAACCGGGCTTGCGGGGGCGGGGAAAGCACGGACGCCAAACGCTGGCGCCACAACCTTCCATCTAAACCCTTGGCCGAGCTCACTAGAACCACGGATGCCAAGCCCTGGCCCGCACGGGCCATCCAGGCTTAGTCAAACCAAAACTGCCGCACGGGCAGAAAAAAACGCAACGTTTAACACCAGCCAAACAACGAAAGATAGTGTAATCGTCCATATATAATACCACGGCAAATAATGCGATGCAAGATAAAAAATCGGTGCAAATCTGTTTGAACATGCGACATGCTCGGGCAATTGCAGTTCGGTTTATCGTGGCACGCTTAAGCATCGAGCACCACCTGGCCATGCCGGGGCTTGTTGCGGGCGCGGAAGGCCCTGGGTGTCATACCGGTCGCCGCAAGGAAAAAAGTCGATAGATACTGCGTTGACGAAAAGCCGCTGGAAAGGGCGATGGATCGCAGGGGCAGCTCGGTTTGAAGCAGCGATTTAATATGGGCCACACGGACGGTCCGAATTTCATCGCTCGGCGAGTGACCGAGGGAGCGGCGAAAATCGCGTTCCAATTTCCGCCGATTGATATCCATGGCTTTGAGAAGCGTTTTAACATTGACGCCGGCGCCCAAATTTTCGCGGATATATCGGACCGCCGCTGCAACGTGGGGCGGAGCACTGGCCGTAGAATCGGAGGACATGCGGGTCGTAACCGGACCCGGGGCCAACGTTGTCGCCTCATGGCCCGGCGATTTGCACTTCGCGAGGATTTGCGTCGCCCGTCGTGCTGCTTGATTTCCCAATTCGGCGTAATCGATGTGAACACTGGAAAGCGGCGGAAAGCCGAACTCGCAGATGGATGGATCATCCCCGACGCCCACAATGACTGCGTCATCCGGGACGAGAATGCCACGACAGTAAGCCGCGCTGGCAACGAGAAATGCGCCAAGATCGGTCGTCGCGAAAATGGCAACCGGCAGATCGGAA
>JAJZGD010000117.1 GCA_021804985.1 Planctomycetota bacterium | reverse complement strand
CAGATGGATGGATCATCCCCGACGCCCACAATGACTGCGTCATCCGGGACGAGAATGCCACGACAGTAAGCCGCGCTGGCAACGAGAAATGCGCCAAGATCGGTCGTCGCGAAAATGGCAACCGGCTTGGGCAGAGATGCCAGCCATTCCCCTATTTTCTGGATAGGCGATGGCCGTTTACCCCGCGGGGCCGCGGCGCCCAAATCCAATAGAGCGGATGATCGACCCGCCGATTTGGCGGCAGGGCGATTGGCCTCGGAGAGGTGGGCGAGTGTGGCCTGGAACTCGGTGGCGCAGGTCCGTTCGGGTCGCCGCGTCAGATCGCCAATTACTCCGAAGTTGAAAAAGCCGCGGCCTATAAAATATTCGGCCACCGTTTTACCAATTGCGTCGTCGTCTATCTGGATATTAATCCCATGGGGTGCGTCGGAATGGCTCAGGATGTGCACCACTGGAATGGCGCGGGTTTGTAGAAAAGTCGCCAGACGCGGCTCTGAAATCATACCAATGACAAAATCAGGGCGTGTCCGTGTGAAATGCGTAAGCAGCGCCGCGATTGTGATGGCGCCGGGGCTGGTATCGTGGACGGTCAGCTGCCACGGGCCGCCAGAATGGTCAGGAGGTGCATTGTCAGTTTGGCCGAAGGGGCGGCCGGCGGATTCCTGAGAGTGCAGGGATTTGAGAATGCCGGTCAATGCGCGGCGCGCGGCATATTGTGCGAGCGGAAGGATGATCGACACGCTTGCGCGGCTGTAACCTGTATCGGATGGCTGCAACTTTGCTGTGGCCATGGGCTTTTTAATATCCTCCATCATGGCTTTTCCCAAGCCGTTGGCATGGTTCCGTTACAAGACCCGGCAGTCATTGATGACAAAGGTTTTGGTACCCTCCGGCGGAATCGTGGTCGAAAGGGCCCCCCTTGAATGGATCTCGAATTTAAAACTTAATTTGTGCCCCGGCGCTGTCACGTAAGTTCTCACCGGAGCGCCGGGCATCGAAAAAGCCGAAAGATCAAATTGAATGGCGCGTTTTTCCAGTGATCGATTGACGGCCACGATCACCAGGCGTTTGACATCCGGGGCATAGGCGGCGATGCAATGCGGATCATCCACTTGAATGAACCAGCATCCCGGCCGAATGAAGCGGCTGAACTGCGCCATCACGTAGTATTTGTGCGGGAGGGTATAACGCGTGTCATGGCCGTCTTCGGGATTGGCCAGCAGGCCCCAGCCGTTGATGTCCACCGCCTGCCAGTAAACCCATGCCAGGGGCTGGAGTTCTTTCATGTCTTGAATAATGCGGGCGGCCATGGTTAAGCCAGATGCGTCTCCATCCCCATATTCAGACATCCAGAGGCGTTTATGGGCCGCTGCCGCCATCTTGCGCAGCGTACTGCGGTGGTTACCCGAATAACTGTGTGTGTCGATCTGATCGAGAATGGCGCGGGTTTCAGGTGTGTAAGCTGCAATAGACGAAATGGTTTCATCGATATTGTTGTCATCCGGTGCGGCTATTCCGGTTGGCACGCGGCATTCTCGCAGGGCCCGGGCCAGCATGGGGATAATGATGTTCTGCTCGCGGTTGCCGATATGGCATCCTTCCTGTGGACCGCCGAACTGCCACCACATGGATGTCGGCTCATTAAATGCCTCAACGGTCTGAAAGCGGATGCCCCAGACGCGGTCGAAATGGGCGACGACTTGAGCGAGGTAATCGGCAAATGCGCCGAAGCATTCCGGGCGCAAGTTGGAGCCCCCATCGCGTGCGCCGGTGACCGACCCACTGCGCGTCATGTAATAGGGGGGAGAGTTGGAAAAGGCTTGTATCTGCGTAACGCCCATGTCCAGGCATGCGCGCAAAATCAGTCGCTGTCGTGCGTCGGCATGCCAGTCGAATTGGCCCGGGTGCGGTGCGTAGCCGGGTATGGCGGCGCGATAACTCAGGAATTTATATTTGGGGTTTTCACCGCCGCCAATGTTGTAGCGTGCAACGGTCAGGCCAAGTCCGGCATGCGGATGAAATATTTTTGTCAGATATTCATGACGGATTTTGGGCGGAAAGCCGCCGACCACGTGCGCCCACCAAGCCAGACTTGTTCCCCATCCCTCAAACCGCTGATGCACAATGCGCGGATTAACAAGCGCCGCAGACGCGCGCACAACGCTGTTTACCAAGGGCCCGGTGGACAGCGAGGCGGCTGCGGCAGCTTTGACGAAAATGCGGCGGGAGAAGCTCCCTCCGATCGGTCGCGTTGGTTCGGATTTTCGGGTTGTCATTGGGCACCCAAATCTAAAACCGCGTGATGTTGGCAGCCAATTATTTCCGGGGAAGTACAATCTGCGCCGGCCACGACGGCGCCATCAAACCCGCCAGGATCAGCGAAGCCACCCGGCCCCGATGGCCTGCCCTGCGCGCTGCCATTCACGTATTGTGCTTCTCAATGAAGGTTACCACTGGACGGGATGGGCTACTATAGCTATTTTACAAAATGATTTTGGTTTTTTACAACCCCCGAGAACGCCAATGACATATCCATGGCAATGCACTTTTACTCGGGCGGTCCGATATCTACCGGAGGCGAGACCGGGCATGATGGGCCCTTACCGGCGAGAACAGCGGAGCGGCACGGGATGAAAACGAAAAGCTGGATAATCTTTCTGGGCGACCTGGCGATCGCTTACAATCGCGAGGTGCTCCGAGGCGTATCGCACACCCTTGAGAGCCAACCCGAATTGCAGCGTTATGCCGCGTTCCACGCCGAGGTTGGAGAGCTGCGTCGGCTTGATACCAGAGATGTCGCAGGGGTATTAATCAGCGGTCTTAGCCATCCGAACGACACTTTGAGGCGGTTGGCTCGGTGCCGATTTCCCATGGTGGATGTTGCCGGCGAACGCCACCGTCCCTGGCTTCCCTATTGCGTTCGCGCGGATGATGAGGCGGTGGGTCATTTAGCCGCCGATCATCTGCTGGCCCGAGGTTTTCGGCGGTTTGGCTTCCTCGGCCATGCCGGGCACATTGGCATTGCGCTTCGGCAAAAGGGGTTTACGGAGCGCATCGGAGGAAACGGCTATTCGGTCAAGTGTTTTGAAGGGTCGGCGGAGCGCATTGGCCGGCGATGGTGGCCGCCGGGCATGTTCCGATGGATTAGAACTGTTGAGAAGCCGGCGGCGGTGTTTTGCTGCAACGACTTGCGGGCCAGCGCGCTGCTGATGGCTTGCCAGCAAGCGTCCATTGGGGTTCCGGAGGAAATTGCCCTGCTTGGCGTGGACGACGACGACGTGTACCGTCTTTTGCGCAATCCCCATCTCTCGAGTATCCAGCTGCAAACCCACCTTATCGCCGAGAAGGGGCTCGCGATGCTGCTGAGTCTTTCACGGGGTGAAGCGCCACCGCGAAAATGCGTGACGGTCCCGCCAGGATCGGTGATCGTACGCGCTTCATCGAGCATGATGGCCGTGGAGGATGTGCTTGTACGCAAGGCACTGACGCTGATCCACGCACGCCTTTCCGACCGCGTCAGCATTAAGCGTGTGGCGGCGGATATGGGGATATCGCGGCCCACATTGGAAAAGCACTTTTTCCGGGCGCTGGGTCGCTCGCCGGCGGCCGAAATTCGCCGCCTGCAGGTGGAAAGGGCGACGACGCTGCTGGCCACGACCGATCTGAGCATGCCGGATGTGGCTCGGCGGTCGGGCTATTCCTCGGCGCAGCAGTTCAGCGTGTCGTTTAAACGTTGCACGGGTGCGGCACCGACGGACTATCGGCGTCTGCATTCGCCCCGGCAACGCCGCGATCCTGGGGCTTAGCCGGCTCAAACACAAAGCCATTTGCGGCACACCGCAGCCAGAGATGAAGGTATGGCCACCTCAGCCGCTTTAATCACGGGTGTCGGGGCCATGGCGGCGGAATTTGTGTTCTATTAGCCGGGGCGGCGCATGGACATTACCAAGGGTGGGGACCGATTGCCAAATTGGCCGCCCGAATGCTGCGCAAGTGCCGATGTTTCTGATGTCGCTTGTCCCAACGAGACGCCGCTTTCCGGATAACCAACGGCACCGTTTTCGCCAGTATAATCCGGCACACAGGCGAGGCTCCTGTCCGAGTGATGGCCGGGATTGGGATGGGTCTGAAATGTCCCGCATTCGCCGAGCGGCGTTTTATTAATGGTGCCCCATTATGTGGGATGGCAACCAATATCGCGGGCGGCAGCGTACTGGCCGCCAGGCATTCAGCTGTGAGAGGCATCTATGAAAGAGGATCTCGGCCATGGCGAAAAGTGACAAAGTGGTTCGACATGTGCGGGAAGGATTTACCGGCCAACGAATGGTGGTGCTTCCGTCGCCGGTGGTGAAAAAGGCTCTATCGGGGGCAGACTTACCCATTAATATGTTGCCGAGCGATATTGGTTACTTCCCCGCTGCACGGGGCCACTACGTTCGTCGGATAAATGGTTCCGAACAGTGCATCATTATCCTTTGCGTGCGTGGCAGCGGCTGGGTAAAGGTCAGAAGCCGGAGGTACGAGGTGCTTCCGGGCAATATCGCAGTTATTCGGCCGGGCGAGGCGCATACATATGGTGCGGATGAGAAGCGGCCATGGAGTATTCACTGGTGCCACGCGGCGGGGCTGGGGGTGAAATATTTTACCGACTCACTGGGCCAATCCGATCTTCTGCCCCTCGTCGATATGCCCGCGTACCTGCAAATTGTGCCATTGTTTGAGGAGATTCTTGCGGATTTAACATTGGGTTATTCGACCAACCGCTTGATGGCCGCGTCGATGGCGCTGGGGCACCTTTGGTCGATCATCGCCACGCAGGGAAGGCCGGCCGGCATGGACATTTCAAGTGAAGATCGTGTGCGTCGGTCGGTGGCCTATATCCAATCCCAATGGCGCGGCAAAATTTCAATCCCTGAGGTGGCGCGGACATGCAATCTGTCGACATCTCACTTCACAACGCTATTTAAGAAGACTACCGGTTACGCGCCGCTTGATTACTTTTTACGCGTGAAAATTCATCGCGCCGCCGAAATCATGAACAGTACGGATCGGCAGCTAAAACAGGTGGCGGGGGATGTGGGCTTTGCCGACCCGCTGTACTTTTCGCGGGCGTTTCACCGCGTTTATAAGATGTCACCAAGCGACTATCGGGGGATCGCCAAAGGGTGATCTTCGAGGCTGCGCACCGCGCCGTGGGCGTCATATTCGTTGAATCATCCATGCAACGCGTCTAATGCGCTATTTCGGCGGCGCCCATTTCCCGTGATCATGTCTTAATATAGTTGTATGGAGAAAATCCATGGCAGATATTGAGCTGCCGGATGCGCCCGCGCACCTCCGGGGGCCGGTCAAGGCATGGTCGCAAACGGTCGTGATCGATACGTATGAACCGGCCATCCCGGATAAACATCCCGCATTTCTGGAAAAGCGGGTTTATCAGGGGAGCAGCGGGCGCGTTTATCCATTGCCATTTATTGATGCGATTGCCACCACCGCCAAACTTCGGCCATGGCAGGCGCTCCACATCGAAAACGAATTTCTGCGCCTGATGGTTCTTCCTGAAATTGGCGGGCGCATCCACATTGGTCTGAACAAATCCAACGGGTACGACTTTTTCTATCGGCAAAACGTCATCAAGCCGGCACTCGTTGGGCTTGCCGGGCCGTGGCTTGCGGGGGGGGTGGAGCTGAATTGGCCGCAGCATCATCGACCGGCAACCTTCATGCCCGTGGAATGGGAAATTGAAAGTCATGCCGACGGGTCGCAAACCATCTGGCTCAGTGATCATGACCCGATGCAGAGAATGAAAGGGATGCACGGTGTCTGTTTGCATCCGGGTGTGGCGTGCGTGGAGCTGAAGGTCCGGTTATTTAACCGAACGGTTTTCCCCCAGACGTTTCTGTGGTGGGCGAATGCTGCAGTGCATGCCCATGAGGGGTATCAGTCCTTTTTTCCGCCCGACGTGCAGTATGTGGCCGATCATGCGCGCCGCGCCATCAGTGAATTTCCTCTGTGCAGTGGAATCTATTACGGTGTGGATTATGGCCGGCGAGTGCGTGAGGGCATCGTTCCGGAGCAGCTGCCGACAAACTTTAAACCCTTGCGCAATTGCGAGCCAAACAATCTCAGTTGGTTCGCCAATATTCCCGTTCCCACCAGCTATATGGCCATCGGATCCCAATTCGACTTCAGCGGCGGCTATGACCATAAAAAACAGGCAGGCCTGATGAGCGTGGTGGATCACCACATTGCTCCCGGTAAAAAACAGTGGACGTGGGGCAATCATGAATTTGGCTATGCGTGGGAACGGCACCTGACGGATGCCGGCGGCCCGTACATCGAACTGATGACCGGCGTCTACACCGACAACCAGCCCGATTTTTCATTTTTGGCCCCTGGTGAAACTCGGGTTTTCACTCAATACTGGTATCCCTTTCAGGCTATCGGCATACCACTGGCCGCCAACGAACACGCGGCGGTCAGCGTCCAACGGCACGGCCATGCAATACAAGTGGGCGTCGCCGTGACTCGGGTTCATGAGCAATTGGTGGTTGCGGTGAAGGTAGACAATAAATCAGTTCAGCAACATCAGATGCCCGCAAGCCCGTCGGCGCCGATTATCCTCAAAATACCGGTTCTCGATACCACTTTAGCGGAGACGGTTTCTGTAGAGGTCAGCGCTTCCAATGGCCAAAAACTTGTCGCTTATGCCCCGGGCCCTCCGCAATTGCAGCAGGCGACGCCACCGGAGAGAGCCTGCGAGCCGCCGGAGCCTGGTGAAATGTCTTCGATTGATGAACTGTACATCACCGGGTTGCACCTGGAGCAGTACCGCCACGCCACCCGATACCCGGAGATTTATTGGCGCGAGGCATTACGCCGCGATCCACATGACAGCCGCTGTTTGAACGCCATGGGGCGACGGCATCTGCATCGCGGCGAATTTTCGGCGGCGGCCGATCACTTTGAGCGGGCCATCGCCCGGTTGACCAAATGGAATTCGAACCCTCCGGATGGGGAAGCGTTTTATAACCTCGGCATGGCGCTGATTTATCTGGAGAAATACACCGAGGCGTACAGCGTATTGGCCAAGGCGGCGTGGAATTATGCGTGGCGGGCCGCGGCATTTCTGGAACTAGCGCGAATCGATGTTCGGCGGGGGCATTGGGAACTGGCGCGCGGGCATCTGGACTCATCGCTGCATTTAGATAATGACAACCTCTGTGCGCGGGCGCTCAAAGCTGTTGTATTGAGATATCTCAATGACAACAAAAAGGCCGATGGGTTGCTTCGGCAGTCCCTGGAGCTCGATCCATTGGACGGCGGTTGCCGATTTCTGCTCGGAAAGCCCGGCAATATGGCGACGCAGGTTCGATTGGACGTGGCGCTTGATTTTGCGCGCGGCGGTCTGTGGAATCTGGCGCTGGCGGTGCTCGATTTGCAAGGGCCGCTGGCCGGCGTGGCCGAGCCGATGGTGCTTTACTATCGCGGCTATTTCCAACATCAACTTGGGCAGCCGGAAGCCGCGCTGGAAACTTTGCGCACTGCGGCGCAAGCAAGCCCCAACTGGTGCTTTCCGTCGCGGCTGGAAGAAATTGCAATTTTGAACTGCGCGATTCGGCTGAATGCGGATGATGGAAATGCCCCGAGCTATCTGGCCCATCTGTTTTATGATCGCAAAAGGCATCCGGAGGCCATCGCCCTGTGGGAGCGGTCGGCAGGCACCGCGGCCAATCCTTCCGTCATATGGCGAAATCTTGGAATCGCCTATTTTAATATTTTAAAAGAACCGGAGAAGGCCCGGTTGGCTTACGAGCGGGCCCGTCGATTCGACCCTGCCGATGCCCGTTTACTCTATGAGCAGGATCAATTGGCTAAGCGCATGGGTGCGCCCGTGCACGAGCGACTTGCGCGACTCAATGCTGAGCGGCGGTTGGTCGTGCAGCGCGATGATTTGACCATTGAATACTGCACGCTGCTAAATCAGAGTTTGCGTTATTCCGAAGCGCTCGAGGTACTTGCCGGCCGCCGGTTCCACCCGTGGGAAGGGGGCGAAGGCCGCGTGCTGGAGCAATTTGCTCGCGCTCATGCCCAATGGGCGTGGCAATTGCTGGAGAGCGGGCAACCCCAGAGTGCGCTTGAGCATGGCGAGGCCGCACTCAATCCACCGGAGAATCTCGGTGAGGCGTGGCATCCGTTGGCGAACCAGAGCGAATTATATTTTCTTCTCGGCGAAGCGGCCGCGGCGCTGGGGCAAGATGATGCGGCCCATGCGTGGTGGCATAAGGGCGCCCGATCGCGGACTGATTTCCAGCAGATGGCGGTTCAAACAATTTCCGACAGAACTCTATTTAGCATAATGTCGCTGGAGAGGCTGGGCCGAAATAAGGAAGCCGCAGCCCGGCTTGAAGAGGTGGATCGGTACGCCGATGCGTTGTCAAAATCCCCCGCGGCGATCGATTATTTTGCGACGTCGCTTCCGAACATGCTGCTGTTTGAATGCGATCTGGCATTACAGCAGCGCGTGGCCGTCATGTTCCTGAAGGCGCAGGTGCAGCTTGGCCGCCAACAATACGAGGCTGCGTCGGGGTTACTTGTCGAGATTCTGGCAATCGATCCGAGTCATCCATTGGCTGCGGACATGCAATGCCGTCTGCGCGGCATCAAGGGTAGCATTGGCATGGTCGCTTCGACTGCAGCCAAGGCGAGTCCGATTTAAACCGCCTTGGCGTAATCGCCGGATGCCAGGCCGAGCGTCAGGATGAAAAGGCGCCTCGCAGATGCGGAGGAGTATTAAAAATGGTCAATCGTCGGATGGCGGCATTTCTTCTGGTGGCGTCGTTGGCATTCTCAGTGAATCAATTTTGTGGCGTCGTCTTTGGCGGAACGCGCGTTCCTGGCAAGACGATCATTGCTTCGATCAAAGCTGGTGTAAAATACCTTCTCAGTAAAGAACAGCCGAGCACCGTTTGGGAGCAACCGGGTTCTTCTCCATGGTGGGTCAATGATATTGGTGGAAAAACGGCTATTGCCACCGAGGCACTTCTGGATGTGGAGCAAACGCTTCACATGAAGAAACTTAATATCTTCAAGCCGTCCATGCAGATGGCTATAAAATACCTCATCACACACCGTTATCCCACAACCTATTACGCGAGTTTTACCGCCAACGCATTGGCGCTTTTGCCGCCGAAGCGTGCCTACCGGGCGCAGCTCCTATGGGCGGATCGGTATCTGCTTGCGAGCATGCGCCGGGGCGGCGGCTATTCGTACGCCTGGGCGCCGGCGCCGATTCTGAAGCAATTCACCGCCAACGCCTGGGCCTGGGATAATTCCAACTCTCAGTATGGGGTTCTGGGCCTGTGGGCATGTGCGCACGCCGGTTTGTCCGTGCCGTGGCGTTATTGGGGGCGTGCCGCTTTGCACTGGCGGAAAAAGCAGCGACCCGATGGCACCTGGGGCTACCGTCCATTTAAGGGCAGTGGAATCAGGCACACCAAGCCATTTGCCGCAGCACCCACCTTTACGCCCGCGGGTGTTGCCACGCTTCTTATCTGTGATGAATTCATGGGCACTCGAGAGGTTTCCAGCCGCTCCAAGCCGGATCAAAATGTGGTGCGAGCATTGCAATGGATAAGCAAAAATTTCCAGCCAAATATGAACGATCAATACGAAATGTACTGCTACGAACGCGTCGGCTTGGCCAGCGGACTGACCACTTTTGGCGGGCATAACTGGTACAACGATTTTTGCCGTACGTTAACGGCCCCCGGCGCGCAACAATCCACCGGCTTCTGGTGGGCGAACTTCGTGCGCGGTAACGCCTACGAGTCGAAAATCGCCGGCACCGCTTATGCCCTTCTTTTGCTTGATCGCGGGCTAAACCCCATTTTTATGAGCAAGCTCCAATACACAAAGCCATACTACGGCCGATGGAATATCCGACCACGCGATTTGGCGAATGTCACCTCGTACATCACGACGCACACGGAAGCGCCTCTGAGTTGGCAGGTACTTAATATCAACGCCCCGGTCTCTCAATGGCTTAATTCGCCGATTTTATACATCTCCGGCAATCGTGATCCAAAATTTACCAAACCTCAAATTGCCAAGCTCAGGAGGTATGTGAACGCGGGAGGGATGGTTTTCTGTTCGGCGGTCGGCTATTCGCAGCCATTCGAAAAGGCCATGATCAAATATGGACAGGAGGTGGTGCGCAAACGCTATGAGGTGCATCAACTATCGAGTAAAAGCGATAGATCG
>JAJZGD010000116.1 GCA_021804985.1 Planctomycetota bacterium | reverse complement strand
TTACATCATGCCGGAGGCATGATTCCTGATTTTTGCCTTTGGCAAAAATCGCTCTCCCGCTCACCCGGAGCGACCAATGTCTCACACGGAGGCGCGGAGGCACAGAGGCTGCCCGCGGGCAGCACGCCGGGGAGCAACGCATTTCGAGCGGATGAATCGCGGCGGCACCATGCCGGCTAAATGACGCGAACGCGTGGTGGCGCCCCCGTCGTCGTCTCTGCGTCGTCCCTTATCTGTGTGAGATATCAATGAATTGCATCATGCGATCAGCATGAATCCCTAAACCACCTGAAATGGTTTGTTGTTGCACACGGTTGCCGCATTTATGCGGCGATACCCCACCATATCCTCTGGAAAATTGTGCTCCGGGGCACGATTTTACGCAAATATAAATTACAGTTATAAATTACAAAATATTGCTTGCATGCTGAATACAAATTGGTTATGCTTTTAAATGCAATTACTTGCTGTGGAGGGCCTCATATCGGCCGCGCGGTCGGAGAGCATACCCACATCAAAACGCGTATCTTTTTGAAGGGAGATCGCTATGCAGACCAATCGTAAGAGTTTCCAATCCATGTTGGTGCTTGCCACGTGTGCCGCGACCGCGATTGCGATCACGGGCGTGTCGGCGAGTGCAAACACGCAGGGCTTAACGAGCACCGTGTGGCACTTAACCGGCGCACAATTCGGCAGCGCCAATGTTGATGGCGGTGGCACGTCGCAAGATTTAACCAATGTTGAGGCAAATTTGGTGAATAATGGGTTGGGTGGCGTGACGCCGAGCTACTCATTCATCAACACCAAGGATTCCTTCACCTACTTAGGTGGCGGCGTGCCGACCAACACATTTCTTGGCGCTGATGCGGCCGGAGCCGCACTGACCGACACCACCCCGTGGACTAACTCCATCATCGATCAGATTGGCTTTATCACGGTATCGCAGACGGGTAACTATACCTTTGCGCTCCCACCATTCGGAAATAGCAACGATGATGCCACACGCGTTTACCTTAATGGCACCGGCACGCCGGGAACGGGCACGATGGTCGTGCAAAACAACTTCTCTAATGACCTCACGCCAACAAGCACCGTTGAATCGCTTACGGCCGGAACGGCCTACGCCTTTGAGATCCTCAACTACCAGGAAGGCGGCGGCGCGGCGATGAATTTCTCGGTAACGGGCCCCACGGGTAGCACCGTTGCGTATTCCACGGTTCCTGAGCCGACCACGCTGGCAATTCTGGGCCTTGGCGCACTCGGCCTGATGTTCGGCTTCCGACGCAAAACGGCCTGATTAGCCGAGCGAACTCACTTAAGTTTTAAATCGGGGCGGGGCGGCTTATGCTGCCCCGCCCCTTTGCTTTTTGGTACAAATTATCCATCCGGCACGGGTAGCGACGTATGGACGCCATTGCCCATTCCCACGCCCTGCGCAGGCCGCCATCACTCCACCGGCCGAAGACGTGCGTGAAAACCGAAGAAACTACTTTGTAAAAGTAAACCTCCCCGCATTTGGGCCGATGGGCCGCGACCGGTTGCAGAACCCATGCGCCCGGCGGGAATTGAACCCACAACCGTCCGCTTAGAAGGCGGATGCTCTATCCAGTTGAGCTACGGGCGCTCTTGCACACACCGCTTGAGTATCGCCGCCGCCGCGCCGAGTTGCAAAGCTTCCATCAAGAAATTTTCACCGATTGCTCTGCTCGCATTGCAGCGCCAGCCGGGTTCAATGCCGATTTACATCGGTCGTATGTTTGGTATATGTTAGGTATTCAAAGAGAGGTGACAAATGCTGCCCCAAAATGCCGTTCATACCAATTCCAGCCCTTCGCTTCAGCTGGTGCTGGCGCTGCTTCGCCAATGGCCGCGACCGGCAACCGGTGCCGCCTCCGCCGCCTCTGTCTCAGCGCCCCAACATGCTGCGCCCGACATCGGCCCGGCCCCGCGTGGTTCAAGCTGGCCAGCGCATAGCACGCCGGCACGCACCGGCGTTCCACATCACCGCGTATCGGGCACTCTGGAATTGCTTTGGAAGCTATGGCGACATGAGAAGCGGCCCGAACGCCGCGTGCTTATCGAAGAGCAGATTTGTCGTCTATGCGCCCCGCTGGTGGCATCGCTAAGCCGGGGCGTGGGCGGCCACGGAACGGCGTGTGCGCGGGAAGATTTAATACAAGAGGGCTTTATTGCGCTGCTATCGTGTCTGCGACGTTATCAACCCGATAGCGGTGTGGACTTTGCCGCCTTTGTGCCCAAACGGATCCGCGGTGCCATGCTTGATGCGGCTGGGCGATTGAAACATCTGCCGCCACCCGTGCCCGCCGCACCGCGACCCCGCGAACCCGAAGCGCCATGGATATCTGAACTCGCCGTGCAGCAGATGCTTTCGCCGCTGGACCCCATGGCACGGTGTGTGGTGATTTACTGCATCATTGACGGTTTGACCACGCGGCAGGCGGCCAAAAGGCTTGGTGTGCATGCTTCCACGGTTAGCCGAAAACTTAGCGGCGCAATGATCACCCTGCGGCAGCACCGGCGAGCTTAGGAGCCTGTCCGAGGAGCCTGTCCCGGTAATCGCTGGAACCGCGCCACCGCTCCCATATCTTTTTTAGACATTGTTTTATCTTCTTTTCTACAGGAGTGCATTTATGCCATCGGCCAATCCACGTTTCGAGCTTCTCAATACGCTGCTGTTTCATCCGGATACGCATCGCGAGCAGATCATCATCATCCTGGGAGAACTCGCCGCCGTTAAGGCCGGAAATCTGCATTTCGCGGGTTTGGAAGATCGGCAGGACGCCATTGGCGAGGCGATTTTGCTGGCGATGGAAAAGCTGCATTGTTACGACGCCAAACGCCATGCGGCCTGCACTTATTTCGGCCGCCTGATGACGCGTCATATGCTCAAATTTATCCAGCGGCAGCGCAGCATGAACTGCCTGCATGATCAGCCCGTGCAGCGCACCGGCTCCGACCGATCGATTCTGGATGCGGGAACCACACCATGGGGCGCGCGCCGGGTCGAGGCGCGTGATTATCGCCTTCGCCACGCGGAAGATCGCCGGCGAGCCATGGGCGCCATCGACCGGGCGCTGCGGGGTGCCATGGATGAGCGCGAGCGCGGCGATGAAGATACGCACGACCGGGCGCAACTGGCCATATCGATCCTGCAGATGATACGCAAACAGTTATTGGGACGGTTTAACCGCATGATGGCCGACCAATTGCGAATACAAGCCGACAGCTGAATGGCACTGCTTTGGCGGATCCGACCGGATTCATTGGGCACGCCTTGCTGAGCCTTCATGGGCCGCGGCTTGCCCAGTGTTTATTTGCCAAGTGTCAGCCGGCGGATGATGCGAATCGGGAATTTTGGCACGCGGTCAAAGGTCACGAGGCCGCCAATTTCCTGCTGCTGATCCATAAATTCGGTGAATACCATCGCCGACAGCCCCAGCGTTTTCCGAAGGCGCCACGCCTCCTGCCAATCTTTGCGGTAGCGCGCCAGCGCCGCGGCCATCGTCTGGCAGGGTCGGATCGGGCCGGTTACCCAAAGATGCCGGGGGAGAAAATAATAAACGCCGCCGCACTCGCCCGCGGCCGAGGCTTGCGTGTGGGATGGGGCAATAGCTCGGGGGCCGGGGTAATGGTGAATATCGAGAATATTTCCCGATTCGTTATACGGATTTTTATAGATGGGATTGATATTTACGCCGGAGTCTGCATCGATGAGCCTGCTTGGATCAAGCTGATGGATGAGGCGAACCATGTGCGAAACATGATGGATGCCCCAGCCTTCATTGAACGGGGACCAGACCACGACGCTTGGGTCATCGCGCAGTTCACGAATCATGGCGGCAAGCTCGCGGCGATACGCCTGGCGTTCATGCCGACTGAAACGCCCGATCGCCCCCCAATCACCCGAGCGGAGAATGCGCGCCGCGACCTGTTGCTGCGTCAGGGGTCGCCGCGGCGGCGGCCACGCGGCGGGCATATCTTGCCATATCAGCAACCCGAGTCGGTCGGCGAGATAATAGAAGCGCCGCGGCTCCACAATCTGATGGATGCGAAACATGTTGTAGCCCATTTTTTTGGCCGTGGAAATATCATAGCGCATGGCGCGATCATCGGGAGGCGTGCCGAGGCCGTCGGGCCAGTAACCCTGATAGAGAAAGCCGCGCTCAAAAACCGGTTTGCCATTGAGCAAAATTTGGGTTCGGCCATCAATCCCCGGGCCAACGGTGATCGATCGCATGCCAACATAACTGCTTACCCGATCGACCGTTTTTCCGGCCAGCGTGAGGCGCACGGTCAGGCGGTAAAGAAAGGGTGAATCCGGTGTCCAGAGATGTGGATGCGGGACGGCCATATTAACAAATTGTCCGCTGCGTCCGGATGCCGCCGCCACGCGATTTTTCCCGCTAAAAAGGGATGCGAGAATACTGCCACCGCCAGCCCCCTGTGTTTGCACTTTCAACGCCACCATGCGTTGGCGGAGGTGCGGCACGGTGATCAGATGTGCAATATGGTGTTGCGGCACCGGTTCCAACCAAACGGTGCCCCATATCCCGCTGAATTCCGTAAAATACATTCCGTGGCGATGGAGAACTTGCTTGCCGCGTGGCTCGAATTTTTCGCCCCCCGGATTCCACACTTGGATGAGAATGGTTTGGCCGCGGCGGCGCCTTAAAAACGGCGTAATGTTCAGGCAAATGGGGGAGTAGCCGCCGCGGTGCATGCCGGCGGCGTGGCCGTTGATCCATATGCGGGTTTGCCAATTCGCGGCCTCAATATGCAAAAGCACCTGTCGCGGGCGCCAGGCGGATGGAATCTGAAAATTTCGCCGATACCAGATGCACTGAGTCGGCAGCAGGGTTTTGCGGACGCCCGAGAGTGCGGATTCAATGGGGAACGGCACCAGAATCTCGCCGGCGAATGGGCGGGGCGGGGTGCGCCGATTTTCCGGAGCGATGGCATAATGCCACAATCCATTGAGATTCTTCCATACATTGCGCCGCATTTGCGGGCGGGGGTAATGCCACCACACGTGAGGGGGTGTGACGCGCTTGGCCCACCGAGTGAGCAATGGTGCCTTTTGAATTTGCCACGCGGCCGTCGCGATGCAGGGACCGGTGATGATGGCCGACAGCAAAAGAATAAGCGCCCGGAAAACTCGGTGATTCATTAGCCGTCCTTGTAAGCCGTTGCCTGCCCCTAGGAGCCTGTCCGAGTAATGGCCGGGATTGGGATGGGCCTGAAATGTCCCGAATGCGCGGCGCCTGAATGCATTGGGAGATCGAGCCGACTCTGAATAATGAGTCAGCGAGATCCGACAACAAAGCAGACGGGGCATTTCAGGCCCACCCCGCGGGGCGGCGTGCTTTTTGCCCCCCTCTGCGGCGCGGCTCCTCGGTGTACCCTCTGTGTCAGGTACGCCATCGTCGCCGCTGCTTGATGGGTGGCAAAAATCACGCCGTCGCAACCCGGCGATTACTTGGACTGGCTCCTACGGAAAACCCTGATGGTTACTGTTCCAAATGGAGGTCGTTCATGGCGCTCATCTGCGCCGGCTCAACCACGGCGGAGGCGCGCAATTGGGAATTATCATTCTGATCGTGGGAGATAACTCTACGCAGGCCGCGACCGGGTGACGCTGGCAGTTCGTGTGGCGGGTACGCAGTGGCGGTACCCCGATCGTTGTATCCATGGAGAAGAGCGGAAATGGGATTGTAGTACACGACGCACAGCCATCCGAGAAGGATGAAAGCAAGGACGGGCCAATAGGGGCCCGTCCAGTGATTGATTCTACCGTCGGAAGGAGGGTGGTGAGCACCCGCACCCCGTGTCGACATGCTCCGCCGCCTCAAGCCGATTTGCGCCGCTTGATCATCAGCAGGCCAATTGCGCCAGCGGCAAGCAGTGCCACCGTGGTCGGCTCCGGCGTGGGAACGGATGGCAAGCCGTACGTGCCTGCCAGCGAGTTATAAACCGTGGTGCCGTTGACGACCGTGTTATCGATTTGTATCTGGGCGATATCACCGGCAAATAGCCGCGCGACCGGTGTGTAGTTGTCCATGGCGCCGATGAGAAACCCGATGGTGGGCTCTTGCTGCCGCGCCCCGGTCGCCATGGTAGTAATACCGGCAGGATAGTAGGTCTGCGCGATTGGCAGCCCATTGACATAAATCTCAACTGCCCCGGTGGTGCCGTTACGTGTGGCGGTGGCGATCACGGTGCTGCCAGTGGCATAGGCATACGGGGCCTGCTTCACCTGATCCAGGTTCTGAGCCGTATTGCCTTCGCCGAAAATGACGGATGGCGAATTGGCGGACAGTCCGAAGCCCCAATCGTTCTGGATTCCAGGAATTTCGTTGCCGACGAGCCCATTGGCGTTGTACCAATCCGTATTGCCGGTAAAGTTGCCGGCACCGTTGGTTGTGGTGGTTGAAAATACGGCGGTGATGCTGAAATCATTGATCGGCTGGGCCGCCGTGTTGCTGGCCACGGAAAAATATTCTCCGGTGGTGCCGGGCGGCGTATTACCGAGACTATTGGCGCCGCCAAATACAATGTAGTTATTGCCGTTGAAAGCGCCCGGAGCATTCTCAACCGTCAGGCCAGCGCCCGCGGCGGTCGCCACGACGCTGTTGACGCTATCTGTCCATGTGGCGCCGGCAGCGAGTGCACCGGTGGCGAGGGTGTTGGCGTTCCAATCAGCGATGAGCGACGCGTGTACCGCGGCGGGCACAAGCGCTGCGGCTGCCATGGCCACGCCAGCTATCCATCCCGCCCTATGAAATTTGCCCGAGCCAATAGCTTTTGCCTGCTTTACCATGTTCTTCTCTCCTTGCAAAGTGTCGCCCGACTCCCTGCCCCTGCCTCCCTCGATGGCACATTGCCTTCCGCACGAGATGCATTAAGCCAAGATACGCAGCGAATAGAACAAAAATGGATCGAGGCTGGCAAACCTCCAACCAATGGAATTATACCGCCCGAACCTGACAATGCAAGAAAAATGCGATTGCATTTAGTACGGGTTGTAGGCCGACATTTTGCATTTGCACACATCCGCGGTTGAGAGCCTATGGCATCCGGTGCGGCCGTGATTTTCAGCAACCCCCCGGGCGCCGCATTTACGTTCCCCGCAGGTCCGCCGGCCCCAAATCTCAGGCCGCCTCGTGTTTTACCCCCATTGGCCAATAGGCCGCTCAGGGGTGCGTGACACGAAATGCCGAGGTTGTTGGCATACTCCGATCGCCTCTCAATTCTCCATGGGACAACCAGGCGATTGAATCCGTTGTGGTGCAGGCATCTTGCCTGCATCGGAAACGTGATGGGGGCAGGCGAGACGCCTGCGTTACACTTAATTTTCCCGCCCCTGCGACCGGGCCTCATCAACGGCCGAGCGGTGTATGGAATATGATTGGTGGCCCATGGATGGGCGACCTGCGGCATAATGTGTCACGCACCGCCGATCAGACGGGCAGCAGTGTGCCCCTTGCAAAACGCCCAATATGCAGATAATAAATAAAGGTTGGTAACGCGGCGGAATTGGAGTTTTCATTTATGCGCAGGCTCTCAGCTCACGTGATCCGTTTTGTTGCGGCGCAGTCAAACGCGTTGGCAGCGTTGCTGGGTGTGGCCATTGCTACGGCCGGGTGCGGCGCTGCGGCCACTGCGTCCGTGCCGCAGGCGGCGTGGAATATTGTTTCTAAAATATCGGGCGTTCGGACACATCCCCCCACCGATGCGCCCTCGAATAATTTTCCGGATGGGCCGCTGATTGGTAATGGCAGTGTGGGCGTGGTGATTCAGGGGCGCAATACCGATCATATCGCCATGTACATCGGGCGCGAGGATTTCTGGAGTGTTTTGCGCGGGCGTATTATGCCGGTAGGACAGCTGAGTTTGTCCATTCCGGCGTTGCATGATGGGAACTATCTGACGCGCGAAAATATCGGGCCAGCGGATGTTGTGGGCAATTTTACCACGAACACCGGCCACGATTTACAGTTTAAATCATGGGTGGCAAATCCGGAAAATCTTCTGATTATGCAACTGCATAACACTGGCCGACGGCCTCTGTTGATTCGCCCGAAATTATTGGATGCCTGGGGCACAAAGGGCGCGGAAGGAATGTCCGGGCGGAGCGGTACCATAAAATATCTACGGGTATCACCGGATACGGTCGATGCACGCATTGGTCTGCCGAGTGGACGTGACCCGGCGGGGCCATTTCATGGTTTGATTTCCAATGTGAAGATCTGGCCGAAGCCGGTTGCCGCTGGTCAGTTCGGCGTGAGGCCGGCGGCGCGGGCTGTGCGATTGCAACCCCGGTTTGCTTTTCTAACTCAGGCCAACAGCCGCAATGACCATCCGCGCGGCAAATCGACGCGCTTTGATTGCGGCAATCTGGTGATGCCGCAGCGGGCGTTTACGGTATCGGCCTGGATTTTCCCCAGATCAGCTGCCGGCACAGAGGCCATTTTCAGCGCCATGACCAGCGATACCTGGCAACACTGGATGCAGCCAGGACCCAATCCGGCCCAGATTTCCTACGGCTTTACTTTTTCAACCATCGGCGGGAGATTGTCCGCGATGCTCAATCGCGTGCGAATTACGGCGCGCGGCCGGTTGGCACTCAATCGTTGGTCTCATGTTGCGGCAATTTATAACGGGAAAAGGCTTTCCGTGGTGGTCAACGGCGTGTCCGTTGCGACGACGGATAAATTCCCCACCGCTGCGCAAGTTGTCGGGCCACGGTGGGATTGGAATGCGATTCACCCGGGCGATAAACAGATTATTTTTGATGGATGTTCGCCGGAAGGGGTGCTGGCGTTTCGGATAATTGGCGGCAGGGAACAGGTGATGAACGGCCGCGTATCGCTGACGCTGCAACCCAGAAGCACTGCGACGGTTTTGGTATCCATATTGGATAATCGCGATGTCGCCGACGTGCGTGCCGCATCATTGAAAATGCTCCATGCATTTCATTTGTCGGATGTGGAGCAACTGTGGCACCGGCATTTGGCATGGTGGAAGAAGTTCTGGGGGCAATCCTATATTCGCATCGCCAATAAGCCGATTGAGAATTTCTGGTACGGTTCGCTGTATTGTTTTGCGTGCAGCAGTGAACCGGGCCAAATTGCGCCGGGGTTATGGGGTAATTTTGTTACCTCGCCGCATATGGGCTGGAACGGTGATTACACGCTGGATTACAATTATGAAGCCCCTTACTGGGCGGCGTATCCGACCAATCATGTGGCCCTGGCGGATAATTACGATCAGGCCCTGCTGGATTGGATTCCGCGCGGGCACGCCTTGGCGAAGCATCGGCATTATCACGGATTATTTTACTACGCCCATTTAAGTCCGCTGCCGGGATGGAGCGCTGACGGCGCAAAAGCCATTCGCCAGAAATCGGATGTGTTGTTTGGTTGCGTGGATTGCCTGCAGCGATGGCGCTACACGCGCAGCCGGGCGTATGCACGGAAGGTATATCCGTTTCTGCGGGGCGTGGCGCAGTTCTGGGATCATTATCTGGTGTTGAAACACGGCGTTTATATGGACTTTAACGACGCCGCCGATGAACTTCAGTCGCCCCATGATGTAAACCCGGCGACCAGCATCGCCTTTTTGCAGATGCTGTATTCCGGATTGCTCGATATGAACCGTGCGCTGCACTTGAATGACCCTGATGCGGCGCGATGGCGAGATATCCTGACACATCTGAGTCCGTTGCCAATCGTGCCTGCATCTTCAATTTATCCCATTGTTCACGCGGTGGGCCGCACTGCAACGCAAGGTAAATTGGTCATTCGTGACGCCTTGCGTGGATCTCAATGGATCAGCCTCGGGCGATTGCTTTCGGCCCATCCACCTGTGCAAATGACCGGATCTTCCGCGGGGATGAATCCACATCAGGCCATTTTCCCGGGCTGGGCGATCGGCCTTGAAAGCCCACCGCGAGAACTGGCGGCCGCGCTAAATACGGTACGCTTTCAGAAAACCTGGTACGACCACAATAACACGTCCAGTTTTTATCCGGCGTGTGCGGCGGTGGGATATAACCCTGACCGAATTTTGTATCACCTCAACATGCTGATCCGCCACTTCTCATATCCTAATTTTCTATTTCAGATGGGCGGCGGCGGAACAGAAAATTTTGCGACCGTACCCACAACGATCTGCAGCATGTTCCTCCAGAGCTACCAGAAGAATATTCTGGTGTTTCCAAACTGGCCGAAAAATCAAAATGCGT
>JAJZGD010000115.1 GCA_021804985.1 Planctomycetota bacterium | reverse complement strand
CGTTGCGCATGGCGAGGGGCGTTTTGCCGTGGCGCATCCGGAAATCCTGAAACAATTGCAAACCAACGATCAGATCGTATGTCGATACGTTGATTCGTCCGGCCATGCCACGCAGGCCTTTCCCGAAAATCCCAACGGCAGCCTCGACGCCATCGCCGGCATTTGCGATCCCACCGGCCGGATTCTCGGTCTTATGCCGCACCCTGAAAGATATGTCGAAACGTGGCAACACCCGTTTTGGACGCGTTTGGATACGGCTCCCACGCCCGATGGCCGGCAGTTTTTTGAAAATGCCGTGGCATGGATTCATCAATCCTCTGCCACCACCTTTATCGGCGCGTAGCGCTCTGAGTCAGGACTTGACGGATGGATAAGCTTCGCATGGATGCGACCGGGATCTCCGGAGCCCGCTGGGAAATGCCCGGGGAGCCCTCTGTTGATGCGATTCGGGCTATGGTCGTGCAGGCGCACTGCACCCCGCTTGTCGCGAGCCTGCTCCTGGGCCGCGGCATATCTGCACAGAGCGCAAAAAGTTTTCTGTCCCCGAGTTTTAATGAGTTGTCGCCGCCGGAGTCTTTGTCCGGTATATCGAGTGCGGTCGAACTGATTGTTGACTGCATCAGCCGTAATGGCTTGATTGCCATTTACGGCGATTACGATGTCGATGGCATCACCAGCATTGCCATTCTGAGCCGGCTGCTAAACCTCGCCGGCGCCCGCCACCAATATTACATTCCGCACCGCATTGACGAAGGCTACGGCCTGCAAATACCGGCGATTGATCAACTCGCCGATCAGGGCGTGAATTTGCTGATCACCGTCGATTGCGGCATCAGCGCCGTCGAGGCTGTGCAGCACGCCAACGCCCGCTCCCTCTGCGTCATCATTACCGATCATCATGAGCCGCCGGCAGCGCTTCCGAGTGCGGCCGCGATTGTGCATCCCCGTGTCGATTCACCCGGCGCCTATCCCCAGCTTTGCGGCGCCGGCGTCGCCCATAAACTCGCCTGGGCACTTTCCCGCCGGCTTTGCCAATCTCAAAAGGTGTCCGAGCCTTTTCGCCAAGTGCTTTTGGAAGCCACGGCTCTGGCAGCGTTGGGTACCATTGCCGACGTGGTTCCTCTCACCGGCGATAATCGCATCCTGGTAAAATATGGCCTGAAGGCTTTGGGGCAAATTCACATGCCGGGCCTCACCGCATTGGCGGAGCTGGCGCAAAATCAGAATGGCCGTGTGGACGGCGAATATGTTGGATTCTCAATTGCGCCCCGATTGAATGCCGCGGGCCGGATGGGCCACGCGCGCGAAGCACTGGAACTGCTGCTATCGGATAATCCTACACGCGCGGCCGAACTCGCCGCTGAACTCGATAAGTTAAATCGGCGGCGGCAGCAAACCGATCGCAAAATCACCGAACAGGCGCACGCCCGGGTGGCGGCCATGCCGGCATTGCCATCCGCCATCGTGGTCTACGATGAATCCTGGCATGCGGGCGTGGTGGGTATTGTCGCCTCCCGGCTCGTGGAGCGTTTCGCGCGGCCGGCATTCGTCTTTCAACAGGATGGCGATTTATTGTCCGGCTCCGCACGCGGTTTGCCTGGCTTTGATGTGCATGCGGCCATCGAACATGCCCGGCATCTGATCATTTCCGGGGGAGGCCACGCGGCCGCCGGCGGCGTCAAACTTCGGCTTGAAAACATCGCAGGCTTCATCGATTGCCTGGAAAAATTCGCGGCGTCCGTGATGCCCCGCGGTGGATTCACGAAAACGCTATCCATTGATGCCATCATGAAATCCGATGAAGTTGACGCCCAGGCCCTGCATGAAATTGAAAACATGGCGCCCTTCGGCGCCGCCAATCCCCGGCCCCGTTTTTTAATTCAAGATGCGGTTATTGATTCACCCCCACGGCTAATAGGCGCGAGCGGTCGCACCGTCGCCCTCCGCCTGCGCGTCGGCAATCAGGTGTTTGATGCGGTCGGCTTTGGCCTTGGCACACACGCCACGATTCTTAAGCGGGGGGCCAAAGTGGCGGCGGTGGTTGAATTTAAGCCAGCCGGAGAATCGCGATTCAGAAAGCTGCAATTTCGGCTGCTCGACTTTGCCTTGCGATCCAGCGATCCGCCTGCGGCGTGCCCATCATTACATGAGCAGATGCATAAGCAGATACATGAACCGATAAATGAGCCGACAAATGAGACGGTAAATGAGACGATACATTTGGCGGCACAAGAGGTGATACAGGGATAAAAAGCGCCGCCCGCAGCCTCCCCGCTCTGCGGCACCGCCGCTGACGCTCTCCGCACCATAGCGGCTCGCGAGCAGGCTCGCCCACTCTTCACTTGTCGCATAACTTTGGCCGAAGGCCGCAGTTACTCGGCTCCCCAGCGCCAGCGCATTATTCAGCGCCAGCGCATTATTCAGCGCCACGCCCGCAGCGCCAAATCCGCCGCCAAAAATACCGCCGCGTCAATTCGCTGGCCACCCTGCTGGCGCGCCGCCGTCGTACCGCAGGCGTCTCGCCTGCTTGTCGGCGTCGTTTAGCCGGCCAGCCTGCTGGCCGCGGGTCGTTGCCCTCGTCGCCGTCGTCTCTGCGCCTTCGCCGCTCTGCGATATTATGGGTCCCGCACACGCACACGCAGGGCAATCGCATACTCCGAGTTCGACCTCTGTTTTTGGCTCAAAATCAAGCATCTTGAATGCGGCCAAGGACTCCCACCATACCAATAGGGTGCCCGAAATGCCCATTTTTTAGGGGGTTTATCATATTGAGGTGGCAAGATGCGATTGCCCTGCACGCACACGGCTTATTTTTATTTTTTCCTTGACCCGGTAAATACCTTACGGTACACTTCTCCTTGTTGCATTGGGGTTGGCAGAGAGAGCAAACTCCCCCCCCCAATAGATAAGCCTTGGTGATAGGACGGCCTTCGTCTTCGGGCGGCTTCCTTGTTGGATTCCTGGCCCGCTATCCGGAAGCTTTCAACGCGATGCGCGGTCTGGGCGGCGTAGCAAATCAGGCCCTAGCCGAAAAAGGCTGCTGATAGCTATTTTGACCGTCGCGTCTGTTGTGCGCCCGGTATGTTCTTGAGAATTGGAGTAAGGTCATGATGAAGAATCAATGTAAGAAGCCTTTCGCAGCGATTCTGCTTGCTTCGGCCGTCGCAGTGGCGGGGCTAAGCTTGGCCGCCGGCAACGCGACTGCCGACCTTAGCCAAATCCCCACACCATTTAGCTTCAACCTTGTGGCGTTGGGAAATGTCGGCACATCGAGTTCGCCAAAGACCGCCGATGTGCAGGGCACCGCAGCGATTGTGGGCAATCTCTTTGGCAGCGGCTGGAGTTCAGGGCTTGATGTCTCCCAATCGAGTACGGCCGGCTATTCGCTTTACGTTGGTGGTACCGCATCATTTGCGAAGGGCAGCATTGGCGCGAATGGCATGCAGGTAAACGGGAATGTAACCCTTGACAACTTTGGGGATTCAACTTCGGAACCAGTGGTTTCCGGCGGCAATCTTTACGGAACAGACTCAGGCACCCTCGCCGGCCCGGTTACCCTTGCCGGAACAAATCAATCGCAATTAACAATCCAGGGAACATTAACGCAAAATCAGGCTTATAACCCCGCATTTAATCCCACAACGCTTACCAACTATTTTGATAATCTCTCCTCACAGTATTCGGCTTTAACGCCGACCCTTCCGGTCGCCAATACGGTGAATAAATACGGAACTTTAACCATCAGCAGCGCTAATAGCGGCGTGCAAGTGTTGGATTTGCCTGCCGGGGAGTTTGGTTCATCGTCGTCGGTTATCCACACTGTTGCGGTCAATTTTTCCGGCGGATCGACGGCCTCAAATTATCTGATCATCAATCTGCCCGATACGGCATTGACGCTTAATTACATCACTTTCACATTTAGTGGCATCTCCGCCTCGCATGTATTGGTGAACGCCGGCAACCTGTCCACTTTTACCCTGAACCAGGGCGGCAATTACAACCTCCTTGCGCCGCTTGCGAACACCAATTACTCGTCGGGAAGTTTTGCGGGCAATCTGATTGTCAATAATTTGACGGGTGGTGGCGAATCAGACTTGGGCAGCTTCTTCACACCCCCGCCGATTTCAACGCAAACGCCGGAACCGGCTGCCATTGCATTCCTGGCCATGGGTGTTGTCGGCTTCATGCTGATGCGTAAGCGCGCCTGAAGCAGCCGGCCCACGGCGGCCGGCGCCATAGGCGCCGCAGCGCTCTGCCGCATTAATCATTGTGCATACACTGCTCCGGGCGGTTTATTCGCCCGGAGCTTTTGCGCACGCGCTTTGAACACCGCCTGCGGCGCTGGCAAATAGATCCGCCGCGCCCACACGGGGCGGCGAGCGCGGCCCACCGCGCGTGGGCGGCGTGCTCTGCGCCGTCTTCAGCACAAGCCCGGCGCAGATTTGTGCAAGTTCGCGGATATCTGTACGATTCGTAATGGCATGTGGCGTCGGCGCTCACAGCTTGATGATCTTAGATAATATTGGACATAAAACCGATGAAGCAGGAAACGGGCCATTTGGATCGGCGTGATTTTCTCAAATTTGCGGCCGTCGCATCCACCGCGGCAGTAGCCATGGCGGAACAGCCAGCCGTCGCCGCAGCGATGCCGGCATTGCCTCCGCGGGTATTTTTGCATCCGCATCGCGTTCGGTACGATCGCCATTGCCTGATCGTAGAAGATAAGCCATTCTTCCTATACAGCGGTTGTTTTCACTATTATCGATGCGCCAAGCCATTATGGCGTGCGCGGTTTGCCAAAATTAAAGAAGCTGGATTCAACACGGTGCAAACCTACACGCCGTGGAACATGCATGAGATGCGCAAACCCGCGGACATCGCGGATTATTCGCAGGTAAACCTGCGCGATTTGGATGAATGGCTCACCATGGCCACGGAAGAGTTTGGCCTTTATGTGACAATTCGGCCAGGACCGTACATCTGCGCGGAATGGGATACCGGGGGCTTTCCCCAGTGGCTGATCGCATTAAAACCTAAAGGCTATCAGGGCGAGTGGTTGCGGAGTGATGATCCGTTATTTATGGCATGGAGTCGCCATTGGTATAACGCGGTGTGCCCCGTTATCGCGAAGCATCAGATCACGCGCAAACCACCGGGCAAGCCCGGCGTCCTGATTTTTCAAGTCGAAAATGAATATGACTTTCCGTCGTTTCCGCTGCACGTCAAACGAACTTACGTGGAGTCGCTGGTAGAAGGCGCACGGCACAATGGAATTGATGTGCCGCTATTTATTAACTGGGGCAGCTGCGTTTTGGGATCAAAAAACCCCCTGCTGCGGCAGGTTTTCGACACGATGGATTTCTATCCGGGTTCGAACATCGGCAGTGTGCTCGGCTCTATTGAAGGCATGCGTTATAACCAGCCGGATGCGCCGTTGATGACCGCCGAATTGCAGGGGGGATGGTTTACGGGGGTAGGCAGCGCGCCGGCCCTGCGCGTTCATGAGGATTACTATGCCCCCGGCCTCAGCCCCGCGCAGATTAACAATCTCACCCTGTTCTGTATTCAGAACGGCGTGACCATGGTGAATTATTACATGCTGTTCGGCGGCACCAATTTTGGCGGCCGGCCGGCGGCGGGCATAGCCACTTCTTACGACTACAGCGCACCAATCCGCGAGAATGGGGGCGTCGGCGCAAAATATCTGCGCGTCAAAGCTTTAGCGGCTATGCTGCGGCAGCACGGAGCGCAACTCGCCGAGTCAACACACCTTCCAATAACCGGACACACCGGCTTTGCCGATGTGTCTTTGGCGGCGCGGAAATCACCCAATGGCGGCATCTATTTGTTTATCCGCACCAGCCAGAATAAGCGGCCGCGGGCGGGGCGGGCAAAAGTGAAAATGGGATCGATGATGCCCATCCATTTCGATTATGCATTGGAGGCGCTGGGCTCCAAAGTATTGTATTTTCCGCCGGGGGCAAAATCAGAAAGTGCAGCCCACTTTCTGCCAGAGGTGCAGAAGCCATTGACACGCCCCACGCATCTGCCCACTGAAGTAAAAATTGCGGCGATACGCGCCAAGGCGGACCCGCTTCCTACCGCATGGCGGCCTATACGCACCGGAGCATCGCTGGCAGAACTGGGTTTCTACGAAAGCGGCTTTAATTATTATCGTGCACGCCTAATGGTTAAGCCGCGTGCGAAACATGATGGAAAACTTTTGCTGGCGGCTGAAATAGGCAACGGCGATACGGCCACTGCACTGGTCGATGGAAAACTTATCTATCGAAGTAATTCATCCGGCCAATCTGCGGAATTTCAGCCGGCAAAACCTCTGGATCGCGGCATGCACCATGCGGTGATGGTCTACGAAAATCGTGGTCATCCCAACGGCGGCATGGGGATGGAAGCGCTGTACGGAATATTTGATGTCGGGGTCAAATCCACTGAAATCCTTGGACAGGCTGTGGATTCGTGGCGGATGAAGATTATCAGCGCCCCCCATTCACCGGAGGATGTGCCCCTGGTGGGTAAATCGGTCTCTACGATTGGCTGGCGTAAGGTAGCCTGCACCGATGCAGCGTCCGCCAATCAGCTCAGCCCGAGCACGTGGGCGGTGTTCCGAAGCACATTGCGCGTCGCAGCCGATGCTTTCCATCAGCAAAAAACCACACTGCATTTCAGCCGGATTGATGATGCCGGCTGGATATTTATCAACGGAAAATTGCTGGGTAAAACCAATGACTGGTCCCGCTCGTGGAATTTTGATGCGCGAAAATATCTAACGGTTGGGGAAAACAACATTGCCGTGCTGGTGCATAACAAGGGGGGCGGCGGCGGGTTGGGGGGCGTTAGCCGCATTTCATCGAAAAAGCCTGCGAGTCTGGCACGCATGATCGGGCCGATGGAAATAGCGGCGGCCCCGTCCGGGCTTTCACACGGCTGGCATACAACCGATTTTGACGATTCAGATTGGTCGCAGCATTCGCTGCCGCTGGCCCGAAAAGACATCGGCGGCGCGCATCTGCTGACCTGGTATCGGATGGAATTCACGCTGCCCGCCGTCGCATCGGATATCTGGGTGCCTTGGTGTCTGAAAATACAAGCGCAGGGTACGGGCTTCATTTATATCAACGGCCATGAATATGGCCGCTTTTGGGAATATGGGGGCCAGCGGGAATACTATATGCCGGATTGCTGGCTTCGCAGGCATGATCAGGGAAAGAATGTTGTCGCGGTTTGTTTGCGGGCCGCGGATAAGCCCGCTGCGGTTTTGTCGGCATCGATCGAGCCATATAATATTTTTGCCGAATTTCATCCGTCGCAAACCGGTGTGTAGACGCCTTCCTTTGCGAGCAGCGCCGCTTTGGTCTTTAGTCCCCACCGATAGCCGCCGAGCGTTCCATCCGATCGAAGCACGCGATGGCACGGCACTACGATGGCAATTGGATTTGCGGCACAAGCCCGTGCCACCGCCCGAGATGCACGGGGTTGCCGCAGTGCGCGGGCGATTTGCCCATAGCTGCATGTTTTCCCAAATTCGATGCGCAGCAATTGCGTCCATACCTGCTGTTGAAAATCGCTTCCGCGCAGATCAAGCATGGGCAGTGGCAGCGGTTTGCTGCCTTCAACAGCTGAGATGATTCGCGCCAGCACCGCTCGGTCGCGGCGGGTTTCGGCGGCGAATTCGCAAAGCGAAAAGCGCCGGTGCAGATTGGAAAGCAATTCATCAGAGCTGCTGCCAATGCTCAGATAGCAAAGCCCGCGACGGGAGAATGCCGCAAGCACTTCGCCAAAACTTGCCGATGCGATGGTATAGGAAATAACGTCATAGTTAGTCATCATTATGTCTTAATGCGTTTAAGTGGTGGCCAAAGTTGCATGGGTAATCTTCCATCGCCCTACTCCAAAAACGCGCTCATATCGATGGCTGCAATCTCGGCGTCGGTAAGTTCGTGGGAGTCGGCGGGGCGTTGCTGTGTGGCAGCGTCGGCAGCAGAGGGCCGAGGCGCGTTGGGGGTAAAGCCAAAAATTTCCAACCACCGGTCCGTTTCGCCGGGGGCCGCTCCTTCGCCGGTTTTGATAAGCGGCTCGGATGCCTCGCGGGATTGGCGGCGGCGGGTATAAAGCTGCGAAAGAAAGGCGGCGCACGGCATGGATTTGCCGCCCACATGGTGTACGCGGGCTGAAAGACGGCGGTCATCCGTTACTACACAGATGTCGCGGCGTCCGCTTGATGCCTCACAGATGCGTACAATTTTATCATCGGCCGACATGCTCGGGCCCGACCACACCAGCGTCAGCATGTCAAATTCGTCGGAACCTGGTTCGTCTGGTTTGCGGTCGCGATCCATAACCATCGTAAGTTTCAGATCGCGGCAGACATGACATAGCTGCCGCACCGAAAGGCCCGTTACCGCGCCGTGGCGGGCGGATGCAGCGTGGAGTAAGTTGTACGTGTCTAAAATGAGCATGGCGATCCTTCAATGGCCCGCACATCATAAATTTACCGCTATGCAGGGGGGCGATCGGCGACATCCGAAAATACCATCCGGCCTTGGACAAAGGTCATTTTTACTTTTCCGGTAGCGTGCCGGCCATCAAATGGTGTGTTTCGGGATTTTGATTTAAACGTTTTGGTGTCGATGGTCCACGTCTCATCGGGATCGAAAATGGTCAGATCGGCGCGAGATCCCAAATCCAAAGTGCCCCGATCCAGAGTTCCCCGATCCAGAGTTCCGCGATCCTTCAAGCCGACGATTCGCGCCGGGTTGGCGGTTAGCAGCCGAATCAGCGCCGTTAGCGAGATGTGGCCTGGAGCAACCAACGCCGAGAGATAGAGCGGAAAAGCCGTTTCCAAGCCGACAATGCCAAATGGTGCACGATCGAACTCAAGCTCCTTTTCTTCTTGCGCATGGGGCGCATGATCGGTGGCCAGAACTTCAATGGTGCCATCGGCCACACCGGCGATGCAGGCCTTAACATCCGCGGGAGTGCGCAGAGGTGGATTCATTTTGGTATTGGTGTCATAGGTGCCGCAGGCATCATCCGTCAAAAGCAGGTGGTGGGGAGTTACCTCTGCAGAGATGCACTGGCCCCGCGCTTTGGCCTGCCGGATCAAATCAACCGCGCCGGCTGTGCTGATATGCTGCACGTGATAACGCGCCTGAATGGTGCGATTCAGAAGCAGATCGCGAGCGATCATTAACTCTTCAGCCACGGCCGGCAGGCCGCCAAGACCCAGCTTGGCTGCAGAAAGACCCGCATTCATCGGACCGCCCGAAAGCGTGGGATCTTCGCAGTGCTGACTGATTAAACCATCAAACATTTTGACGTATTGGAGCGCCTTATGCATAACGGCGGCCGAGGCCACGCCGATGCCATCATCGCTGAAACCGATGGCGCCGGCATCATGCATCAACCTGAGTTCCGCCAGTTCTTTGCCCTCACGGCTTTTGGTAATGGCGCCGAAGGGAATGACATCGCATAAATTTGCGCGTCGCGCCTGATTGAGCACAAATTCTATTTGTGCTGGCTCATCGAGAGCGGGCAGCGTGTTGGGCATGCAGCAGATGGTGCTAAAACCGCCGGCCACCGCAGCCGCCGCACCGGTGGCAATGGTTTCCTTATGCTCCTGCCCCGGCTCCCGCAGATGGACATGGATGTCGATGAATCCTGGCGATAGGCACTTGCCGCCGAGGTCAACGACATGGGCCTGGGGCGCCTCACCCATAAGGCCGGCGCCGCGCTTGGCGATTTTCCCATCAACCACCAGCAGCTGTTCGCGAAGCGGCTCAGGCCTTAGCGGGTCGATTAACAGGCCATTGGTGAAGAGTATCGGTCTTGTGTCCATGGCGTGAGAGTATATCGGATTTATGATTTTCAATCGGCCGGAGGGTGCATGGCCGGAACAATGTGTGAACCAGGCGCGAGCCATGTGGGGCCAATGTGGGAACTGTGATTGATGGGCAGCTTTACCGGTTAGACGGCGGCCGGCTGGACGGAGAATTGGCTTTGGCAGATTTTCTGATACCCCTCGCAGGCATTCATTAATTCGGCGTGTGTGCCGACGCCAATCACTTCACCATGATCAAGACAGACGATCAGGTCGGCACCGATGATCGTGCTGAGGCGATGCGCAATAACAAACGTGGTGCGACCGAGAATAAATTCCTTCAGCGCCAGATTAATTTTGTGTTCGCTGTCGGCATCAATCTGGCTCATGGCTCCGTCAAGCAGCAGAATGGCGGGATCTCGCAAAATAGCCCGGGCAATGGCGATCCGCTGCCGCTGACCGCCGGATAACCGCATCCCGGACTGCCCGACGAGTGTGTCGTAACCATTGGGCATCTGCA
>JAJZGD010000114.1 GCA_021804985.1 Planctomycetota bacterium | reverse complement strand
CACACCAACACCGGCGAAGTCACCATCTGGGCGAGCAACTTTGGGCTGGCCTGCAAGGCGTTGCTGCCGCTGCCAGATAAATTTCATGGTTTGGCTGACACCGAAATGCGCTATCGGCAGCGGTATGTGGACCTTGCCGCCAACGCGGAATCGCCCAAGACATTCCAGCGGCGCAGCGCGATCATTGGCGATATCCGCCGGATGCTGCATGAACGGAACTTTATTGAAGTTGAAACGCCGATGATGCAGTCGATGGCGGGCGGGGCAGCGGCGCGACCGTTTTCCACCCACCACAACGCACTGGATATGGACTTGTATTTGCGCGTAAGCCCGGAATTGTTTCTCAAACGCCTTTTGGTCGGCGGGATGGAGCGGGTCTTTGAGATCAATCGGAACTTCCGCAACGAAGGGATCGACACCCGACACAATCCTGAATTCACCATGATGGAGCTTTACGAAGCCTACAGCGATTTGGGCGGCATGATGGAATTGACGCAGACGCTGGTGGCCAACCTGGCCCGTTCGCAATGGGCGCAGCTCAAAGACCGTCCGACCGACACCGCGGACATTCTGCTCCCCTTCGGGGATCGCCGGATTAACTACCGCCCCCCATTTGCCCGGATCAGCTATGGCGATCTGTTCACCCGTCACACCGGCGTCGCCATGCATGATACCGCGGCCGTGCGGCAGCTGGCGAAAAATCGCGGCATTCCGGCGGCTGACACCAAGGACCCGGACGTACTGAGAGGGGAACTCTTTGAGCATCTCGCGGAGCCGCAGCTGAAAGACTTTGATCAACCGATTTTTGTCTACGACTACCCCGCCGGCCTGTGTCCGCTGACGCGCCGCAAACCGGGCGAGCCGGGCATCGCGGAGCGTTTCGAACTGTACGTCGCCGGTATGGAATTGGCCAATGCATACACCGAGCTTAATGATCCGCAGGTACAGTATGAAACGCTTTCTTCGCAGCTTGTGGGGCTATCTGAGGATGAATCCATGGCTCGCATGGACCAGGATTTTGTCACAGCGCTATGCCATGGAATGCCGCCGGCCGGCGGTCTGGGCCTCGGAATTGATCGCCTTGTGATGCTGCTGTGCAACTGCACGAGCATTCGCGATGTGGTACTTTTTCCACTGCTGCGGCCGCTGGAACATCCGAACACGCAGACCGGCGCCCCGGCCTGACGCACATGGGACGACATGTATAAATTATTTCTCTGCTTTCGTTACCTCACCCGCAAGGGCATTGTTATTTTTCCGGTTCTCGCGGTATGGCTTTGCGTATCGATGCTGATCGTGGTGTACAGCATTATGACCGGCTTTGTGGATCGCGTGCGCGATGCGGGCAAAGAGCTTATGGGTGATGTGGTGATTCAAAGCACACTCGCGTCGGGTTTTCCGCATTACCATGGGTTACAAAAAAGCCTCGCCCATTTGCCTTGCGTCGCCGCCACTGCGCCGTTGATCAGTACTTACGGCATCATGAACCTGCCGGAATATCAAACCAGCGCTGAGGTGCAGGTACTCGGTATTAAACCGGCAGAACAATCCCGCGTGAGCTCCTTTGGCAAAAGCCTCTTCTGGCAGTACCGCGCTCCGCTCGATGCGGCCAACGATCTGGGCGGTGTCCGCTTTCCCACCACCGCCGCCAAGCTGATTGCATGGGGCCGCACGCGCCTCGATGCCGCCCTGAAAACTTACCAGCAGCATCAGCAAGCGGTGAGCAAGCTCAAGCCCATCAAGGGGCATGGCTGGATAGCGGATATTCAGCGGCACTGGCAGGTGATCAAGCGTGAAGATTATCGGCAGGCTCAGTACCACATGGATCGTGTGTACCGGGATTTGCGGTTCGTTGAAAAGCTTCCGCCCGGCATGTCGATTCAATCCGATGCCCAGTTGCGGGCCGTGCTGATTCCCAGGGCACCCACTTTTAAGCCGCCGGCAGTCGCCTTAACACACTATCCGTCCGCCGCCGCGGCCCCGAAGAATGGCTGCGTGGTGGGGATTGATATCGGGCTTTATAGCCGCGATCGATTTGGGCATTACCATCGGCCGCCGGGGGTGCGGTTCTCGCCGGTGATCCTGACCGTGGTGCCAATTACGCTCAAAAGCACACTCGCATCGCCGCAGAGCCGCCGCTTTGAGATTATCGACGACTCGCGTACGAAGGTTTTCACGGTGGATCGCCACACGGTTTATGCCCCGTTTCACGTGGTGCAGAAAATGGCCTTCATGCAGCAGCAGGATCTGCTCAGCGGAGGGGTGCGCCCCGCGCGCTGCAGTGAAATTGAAATTCGCGTGCATCACGACCAAAACCAGGCGGCGGTCAACCGCGCGCGGGACCAGATTGCCGCCGCCGTGCGGCGCTTCACGCTGAACCATCCGGCGATGGAAATCTCCGGCCTGTCGGTGATGACGTGGCTGCAGGAGCAATCGCAGTTTATTGCCGCCGTGGATAAAGAGCGTGATCTGATAACATTTCTGCTCGGGATGATGAGCATGGTGGTGATCATTGTTATATTTTTAATATTTTTTATGATCGTGCGCGATAAGACCCGGGACATCGGCATTATCAAGGCCATTGGCGGCAGCGAAATGGGCGTGGGAAGTATTTTTGTCCTCTATGGCCTGCTGATCAGCGGGGCCGGCACCCTGCTGGGGGTGGTCACTGGTACGCTTTTTGTCATCCACGATAATTGGATCCATGATGACATCTTGTGGCGGATATTCGGTATCACGATCTGGAATCGGCGGGTTTACATCTTTTCGCGCATCCCCGATCAGGTCAGTCCCCATACGGTGCTGGTCATTGCGGGGCTGGCCATACTTGCCGGGCTTTTGGGGGCGATCGTGCCGGCGATGATTGCGGCCTCGCGCGATCCGGTTCATGCGCTTCGTTACGAATGATTGATGAGGGCTCGCGTTGGCGAATCTGCTGGAACTTGTGGATATTCAGAAAAGCTTCCGCATGGGTAATGCGGTGGTTCAGATATTGGCCGGGGCGAGCCTCACGATCGCCGAGGGGGAATTTGTGGCCCTGGTGGGCGCATCGGGCTCGGGTAAAAGCACGCTGCTGCATATTGCCGGCACGTTGGATCGGCCCGATTCCGGCGCGGTCATCTTTAAAGGGCAGGATATGGCCCGCGCCGGCCGCTTCGAAAGACACCGCTTCCGCAATGCGAACATCGGGTTTGTGTTTCAGCTTTACCACCTGCTGCCGGAACTCAATGTGCTTGAAAATACGCTCCTGCCCGCCATGGTCGCCGCCCCCTGGTACAAAGCCCTGATCCGAGCCCGCCCCGGCAAAGCCCTGGCCGTGCAGATGCTGGAAGAGATGGGCCTCGGCGGCCGCCTGAAACATCGACCCAACGAACTTTCCGGCGGCGAACGCCAGCGCGCCGCCATTGCCCGGGCCCTGGTCAATACGCCGAGCCTGCTGCTCGCCGATGAGCCGACCGGCAATCTGGATCCGCGGACAGGACAAAGCATTATCGATGTGCTGGTGCGGCGGCGGCAGCAGGGGGCCTACACCATGTTGCTGGTGACGCATGACACGGCCATTGCCAAACTTGCGGACCGGGTGGTGCGACTGGAAGATGGCAAAATAACAGCGGCCTGAGGCGTGGAATTTAATATGGCGTTCTTCCGAAGACAGCGGGCTCCCTCCGGCAGCGGCAGCGTGGATCTGCAAACGATGTCGTTTGGCGATCATCTGACCGAATTGCGGCGGCGGCTCATTTATGCCATTCTGGGTGCCGCGATCGGCATTGGTTTGTGTCTTTACTATGACACCAACATCATCGAATTTGTCTACCAGCCGTATCTCATTGCGCTTAAGTGGGCCGGCTATCCCCCCCATCTGCAATACTTTAAGACCCTGGGATCATTTATTGTTTATTTCACCACCGCCCTCAAGGCGGGCCTGGTGGTGGCAAGCCCATGGATCATCTATCAGTTCTGGCGATTCATCGCTTCGGGCCTCTACCCGCGCGAACGAAAAGTGGTATATAAATATGTCGGGCCAAGCGCTTTTCTGTTTCTGCTCGGCGTCGCCTTTTTCTTTTTTCTGGTGTTGCCGTTCCTGCTGAAATTCGTGATGGAGTTTAACCAGCAGGTGCAGGTGCCCCCCCTCAAACCGACCGGCTGGGAAAACTTTATCTATGGACCGCCGCGGCATCTGATCCATGGCCATGTGTATCCGACCGGAGCGGCCGGCGGACCGCTGGAAATTCCGATGCTGCGCACCGACCCCACGCACTTTACGCCCGGTAAGGCGGCGATCTGGTACAACACATCCCAGGGGCAGTTGCGGGTGCACGCCGGGCGGCAACTGCTGGAAATCAACGCCGAGCCCGCCAAGGCCCTTTTTGCGCCGATCCCCATGCTGCATGATTACCTGAGCTTCGTCACCATCATGAGCCTGATTTTTGGCCTGGCATTTGAATTGCCCATGGTGATGCTGGTACTGGCCAAGATCGGCATTGTCAGCGCTGCGCAGTTCCGATCCATGTGGCGTTACGCCGTGCTGGGGCTGGCCATTGTCGCGGTCTTATTGGCACCATCGCCAGACATATTTACATTTGCAAGCATTTATATACCATTGTTGACACTTTACCTCGCGGGTCTGGTGCTCGCGGGCATTGCCGGCCGCCCGCGTCCGGAAGATGACGCCGCCGACACCGGCAGCCCAGCGCCCGATTAGCCGCAGGCCTGCGACGGGCCCGGCGAGCCGTTTTGCTGGCTGAAGGCGCGGGGCGCTTATCTTGCTCGAACGCCAATCGTTACGGCGCGGCCCCCGGCGTGAGATATTAAATGAATTGCATCATGCCGGCCGGCATGATTCCTGATTTTTGCCTTTGGCAAAAATCGCTCCCGCGCCCACCCGGAACGACCGATGTCTCACACGGAGGCGCAGAGGCACAGAGGCTACCGGCGGGCAGCACGCGGCCGACGACCCGCGGCCAGCAGGCTGGCCGGCTTAGTGACGCACGCTGAATCGCGGCGGCCGCGCGTTTTCCGCCAGGGCCGACGACCCGCGGCCAGCAGGCTGGCCGGCTAAACATGATTGGGCGCGCGCGGGGTGGTGCGGGCGGGCAGAGTGCGGCCGCGGCGCGGCGGCGGGAGAAGTTGGCCGTAGCCGGAGAGATTGGCCGCTGCGCGGGATGGCGGGCGGTCAGGCGCTGCGCGGAGCGGCAGCTTTTTTGGAGCAAATTTCCCGCAGCAGCTTCAGGGCTTCCCACGCCTGCATGGGAGACATGCGATCGAGATCAAAGGCCTGAATCTGAGAGATCATCTGAGTACCGAGCGGATCGAACATATTGATTTCGCCGGCGGCGCGCGTGGCGGCGGCCCGCGGCCTTGGGCGACCCACCTGCACGGATAACTGCTCCATCAATCGCCGGGCGCGCTCCACAATACTTCGCGGCACGCCCGCGAGCCTTGCAACATGCACGCCGTAAGATTTATCCGCACGACCGGGAACAATTCGATGCATGAATATGATTTGATCCTGCCATTCGCGCACCAGAACGCTCACATTGCGTATCTTTTCCGACGTGTCCGCCAATTCGGTCAATTCATGGTAGTGCGTGGCAAAAAGTGTGCGGCAGCCAATATTTTCCGCCAGATGCTCGGCAATGGCCCAGGCAAGCGCAAGCCCGTCAAGCGTGCTGGTCCCCCGGCCGACTTCATCCAAAATAACCAGCGCGCTCGGCGACGCATGGAGCAAAATGTCCGCGGTCTCCACCATTTCAACCATGAAAGTGGATTGGCCCGCAGCCAGATCATCGGCGGCGCCGATGCGGGTAAACAGACGATCCACAATACCCACGGTCGCCTCTTTGGCGGGCACATAAAGACCGGCCTGCGCCATGAGAACGATCAACGCCGCCTGACGGATGTAGGTCGATTTGCCCGCCATGTTCGGGCCGGTGATCAGATGGAGCACCGGGCCGCCCAGGTCAAAAGCCAGATCGTTGGCGACAAATTTTTCCTGCAGGATCGATTCCAGCACCGGGTGGCGCCCATCGACAATGCGCAGTTCGCGCTCCGGCGTGATCCGGGGCCGACAATAACCGCGGATGCGTGCCAGATGCGCGCCGGCCATCAGGGTGTCCATTTCAGCGGCGAACCGTGCCACGCGCTGAAGTGCGGGCACCCGCTCGATGAGCCAGCGGCCGAGCTGGGCGTAAAGTTCCGCTTCCAATGCGATCGATCGCTCTTTGGAGGTAAGGGCCTCGGATTCATAGTTCTTGAGTTCCGGCGTGATGTAGCGCTCGGCATTTTTAACGGTTTGGCGACGGATAAATTCCGGCGGGATGCGGCCGGCCTGCGCGTGGGATATCTCAATATAAAAGCCGAAGACTTTGTTGAAACCGACCTTCAGGTTGGCGATGCCGGTGGTCTTAATCAGCGTGTTTTGATAATCCGAAAGCCACTGCCGCGAATTGCCGGCCAGCGCCCGCAGGTGGTCGAGCTCGGCATTGACGGTTGCCCGGATGAACCCCCCATCGCGCATATGCCCGGGCGGATCATCGGCAATGTGGGCCCGAATCTCCTCGGCGATGGGAACGGCGGCCGCAAGCAGCGGTTGGAGCGATTGGGCAATTGAAATCGGCGGCTGCTGCGCATCGAGCGCTGCGGCGATGGCTGAAAGCGCTTCAATCGACCGGGCCAGAGAATTAAGCTCCCGCGGCGTGGCCCGGCTCAGGGCGATGCGGGCACTGGTGCGTTCGATATCTCCGACATCGGTAATCAGCAGGCGGCACTGTTCGAGCACGCGCGGCGAATCGATGAACTCGCCGGTCCGGTCGAGTCGATGCTGGATCTGGGCGACATCGCGCAGGGGAAAAAGCACCCAATTCTTCAAAAGCCGGGCGCCCATCGGGGTTCGGGTCTGATCGATCGCGGCGACGAGCGAACCTTGCGCCGAACCATGGCGGTTGGAACGAATGAGTTCCAGCGATTTAATCGATGTACCATCCATGATCAGGTGGCGGCGGCGATCGAAAGGTTGCGGCGGGGGCAGATGCGACAGACCGGCGAGCTGCGTCTCGGCGAGATAGCTGACGATGAGGCCGGCGGCACCGATGGCGGGGTCGTTGGGGTGTTCGTAGCCGAAGGCGTGGAGCTGTGCCACGCCGAAATGGGTGCGCAGCGTTTCGGCCGCCCCGTGCGGCTGGGCCTGCCACGCCGGCCGCGGCGTGAGCGTCATGCGCCGGGCCTCTGCGAGCTGCTGCGCCAAGGCCGGCGCCCGGTGATCCGGCCCTTCCGCCACGAGCAGCTCACGCGGATTGAGGCGTGAAAGCTCTTCGAGACATCCGGCGATGGTATCGACCAGTGTGATAAATTTACCGGTGGATAATTCACACCACGCCAGAGCGGCGTTGGGATGGGCAGGCTCGACAATGCTTTCCATATCGGTGGGGGCGTCCGGCGCTTCCGAAAGATATTCCGGAAGCACCAGCGCGGCGAGAAAATTTTCTTCACCGGTGGGAAGCAGGTTTTCTTCCGTCAGCGTGCCGGGGGTTATCAGCCGCGTCACCTGGCGATCAATAACGCCCTTGGCATCTTTGGGATCCTGCACCTGCTCGCACATGGCCACGCAGTAGCCCGCCGCGATCATACGCTGGAGGTATCCGTCGACCGCATGGTAGGGAACCCCGGCCATGGGAACCGGATTTTCTCCTTTGCTGCGGCTGGTCAGGGCGATGCCGAGGACGCGCGAAACCGTGCGGGCGTCTTCATAAAACGTTTCATAAAAATCACCCATGCGGAAAAAAAGAATCGCCTGGGGATATTGGGCCTTGTACATCTGATATTGCCGCATGGCGGGTGTGAGATCCGCTGCGTTGATCGATGCAATCGTGACCGAACTATCGGTTGGAGGTTCCGGCATGGGATGGATTATATATCCGGACCCCGCAAAGGCCCAAAGGCAGTCGTTGGCGGCCGGGGGCGGCGCCGGCCGGCGGTCAGGGCTGGCGGCTTATGGGGCTGAGATGGGGCCATGCGGGCGCTTTTTCAAGCACGTTTTCCCAAAGCACCCGCAGCATCTCGGCCACGGACCAGGCTTGAGCGATGCAGCCGCGGGGCTGGTGCGGGGCGTCGCCGTCGGCAACTTCGCAAATCGAGCCGAGGCCGTAGTTATTCAGATGGTCTTGCAGGGGCTGGATAAATGCGAAGCGCTGCTCCGCGGCAGAATCGGGGTACGCGCGAACAAAGGCCGACACGAATGGCCCGATGAGCCAGGGCCACGCCGTCCCCTGGTGATAAGCATGATCGCGTGAGGGCTGATCCCCCTGATAGCGGCCGCAATAGCCGGGGCTGCCGGGCGCCAGTGTGCGCAGGCCCATGGGAGTGAGCAGCGTGGTGCGGGCAGAGTCCACCATGGCACGAAGGTGCGCCTCGGGCACGGGCGAAAAGGGAAGCGACGCGGCAATGAGCTGATTGGGCCGCAGCCGGGTGTCGGGCTGATCGCCGGGGCCAAGCACATCGGCGTAGTAGCCCCCCGCGGCGAACCAGAACTTGGCGGGGAAATTTTTCTCTATCAGCGCTGCAATTTGCGCCATCTGGCGCTGGCGGGGTTTATCGGTTCGCATTTCGGCGATTAGCCGCATAATGCAGACGGCGTTGTACCACAGCCCGCTGATTTCGACCGGCTTTCCATAGCGCGGCGTCACGACATAATCGCCGATTTTGGCATCCATCCAGGTGAGATTGCAGCCGGGCTCCCCCGCCATCATCAGGCCGTCGGAATCCATATGGATGCCAAACGTGGTGCCGTGCTGATAGGCATCAATAATGCGCGTCATGGGCGTAAAAAGATAATCGCTGAGGAACGCGGCATCGCCGGTGTAGCGCCAATATTGGTAGGCGGCGTGAATAAACCACAGTGATGCATCGACCGTGTTGTAATCGGGTTTGTCGGCATCGTCGGGGAAACGGTTGGGTACCAGCCCCCCCTCAATATGATCGGCGAACGTGGTGAGAATTTCACGCGCCGCATCGGGGCGGCCCGTCACCAGCGTAAGGCCCGGCAGGCTGATGAAGGTATCGCGCCCCCAATCTTCAAACCAGGGGTAGCCGGCGATTACCGACTTTTTTTGATGCTGTTGTTTATCGGTGGCGCGGCGGACCACGAATTGATCGGCGGCGGCAAAAAGGGTTTCGAGCAATGGAGTGTACGGGCTGCCGGCGATCGGTGATTCGCTGATTTTTTGCCAGCGGGCTTGCTCCTTGAGCACCAGCGCTGAATGCTCCACGCGATTGATGGGCTTGGTCGATGCGATGATGAATGCCGGTCGCCCCGGCTTGAGGAGAAATTCCAAGGCACCGGGGGTCCACAGATCGTCGCGATCCGGGTAGCCGCGCTGGGTTTCCTGACTTAGGACAAAGTTGTACCACCAGGACGGGCCATCATGAAAACTCGCGGCATTGTGGGTAAAGAACAATTCAAAGGGGCATCCCACCGCTTTAAACGCCAGCGCCTCACTGTCCGCGGGGTTGCCGCTGCGGCCCCAGTTCAGACGGTTTTCGGCCGTGGTCGTGGTATGAAAATGGCGGCCGGAAAGCATGTTGAGCGCGAGCAGGCGAATTTCCTGCCGTTTGGTCGGCGGATCGACAAGTTCATATCGGAGTATCGCAGCCTGCTGATGATAGGGAAGAATCAGCGATTTGCGAATGACCACATCGCCGCAGCGGAAGTCCCACACGGGCCCCGCTGTCTGCTGAAAACCGGCGATGAGCCGATAGCCGGTCGGCTCAATGACCCCCGGAAACTCGTTGGTGGAAAGGGGATATCCTTTTTCACCGATCACCACCCGATCTTCCACATGGGACCAAAGCACATAGCGTTCAATGGGGGGCCGGAGGGCGGCCACCAGATAGCCATGATATTTACGCGTGCTGATACCTGAAACCGTTCCGGATGCGTAGCTTCCCAGGCCGTTGGTACACAGCCATTCGAGATTTTTGGAGGCATCGAGATTGCGGCACACCGCTTCGCTGAGAGAAATCGGATTCATGGGGCACTCCTGTTCATCGCCGCCCGTCCCGCCGCCGGAAGCTCGTCCCGCCGCCGGAAGCCCGTCCCGCCGCAGCCCGGGCCCAGCACCACGCCATCAGCCCGAGAGCCACGCCGCGAGCAGATCCCGCGCCGCATGGAGATCGTCACGGTGCACCATTTCATTGACGGTGTGAATGTAACGCGTCGGCACACTGAGTGTAATGGTACGTATGCCCGAGCGGCTTTTCTGCATGGCGCCCGCGTCCGTTCCGCCGAGGGGGAGCAGCTCAAGTTGATACGGAATTTTTTTCTTTTCCGCCATTTGTACCAATTGATCCAGCAGGGTTCGATCGCTGATCGAGGCCCCATCCATCACTTTAATGCCGACGCCGCAGCCGGCCCGGG
>JAJZGD010000113.1 GCA_021804985.1 Planctomycetota bacterium | reverse complement strand
CGGCGAGGCGCGGCCAGCGGGCGAGACGCCTGCGGTACGCATGTTTCCGATGCAGGCAAGATGCCCGCACCACAACGGCTTGAATCGCCTGCGGTACGGCGGCGAAGCTGACGACGGGCGGTTATTGAGTATGCCAGCAGGCGGCGGTGTGCGTGGGGTCGCCGCGTTTAATTTCAATCGGTGGCATTTGGGCGCGGCACTGTTCGGTGGCCAAATGGCATCGGGGGTGAAATGGGCAGCCGCTGGGTGGGTTGGCGGGGCTGGGCACCTCGCCTTGAAGTACAAAGCGGGCCTTGGCGCGATCGGGTGTGGGCAGCGGTACGGCTGAGAGGAGGGCCTGGGTATAGGGGTGGCTGGGGTTGCTGATCAACTTACGGGCGGGGGCGAGTTCGACCATTTTGCCGAGATACATCACGGCGATGCGGTCGGAAAAATGCTCGACGACGGCGAGATTGTGCGCGATGAAAACGTAGGACAGGCCGAGTTCCTGGCGCAGGTCTGCGAGCAGATTAAGCACCTGGGCTTGAATGGATACATCAAGTGCGGAAACGGGTTCATCGCAGACGATTAGCCGCGGATTGACGGCCAAAGCGCGGGCAATGCCGATGCGCTGGCGCTGGCCGCCGGAGAATTCATTGGGATAGCGGCGTGCGGCATCGGCATCAAAACCGACGCGGGCGAGGAGGGTGGCGACCTTCTGATGGACCTGGGGGCGCGGGGAAAGTTTATGAATGAGCATGGGTTCTGCAATCATGGCGCCGACGGTCATGCGGGGATTGAGGGACCCGACGGGGTCTTGAAAAATAATCTGGGCATGGCGGCGCAGGGCACGAAGTTCTTTGGGCTTCAGGGCGTACATATCTCGCCCTTCGAAAAGAACGGAGCCGGAAATGGTGGCCCCGCCGCGCGGCAAAAGGCGGAGGATGGCGCGGCCGGCGGTGGTTTTTCCGCAGCCCGATTCGCCGACGATGCCGAGGGTTTCACCGGGATTTACGCTGAGCGAGATGCCATCGACGGCGCGAACGAACTGCCGGGGGCGGCCGAAAAAACCGCCGGAAATGGGGAACCAAACTTTGAGTTGGTCCACTTTGAGGATGGGCCCCGGTTGCGCGGGGGCGGGGTTTAATGGCGCGGATTGTGTCATAACGCCCCTTGCGTTGAGGGAACACCGGGGGGTGTTTGATCGGCGCGGCGGAAGGGGAGCGTAGGCGCAGTGGCGGCGGCGGAATCGAAGCCGGGTGCCAGAAAGGTTGCCGCCCAGTGGCGGTCGTTTATTTGGCGAAGTTGCGGCATATGGTCTCGGCAACGCTGGCGGACATCATCGGTGCATAGTGCGCAGCGCGGTTCGAAGCGGCAGCCTTTGGGCCAGCTGGCGGGGCTTGGCACGGTGCCGGGAATGGTGGTGAGGCGGCCGTGGGGGGCGCCGAGGCGGGGCACGCATGCCATGAGGCCACGGGTATAGGGATGGATGGGATTGGCGAAGAGTTCGTAGACATCGGCAAATTCGACGATGCGGCCGGCGTACATAATGGCGACCACATCGGCGTTTTCGGCGACGATACCGAGATCATGGGTGATCAGCAGGACCGCCATATCGTTTTGGCGTTTTACCGCGGCGAGCAGCTCAAGAATTTGGGCCTGAATGGTGACATCCAGGGCGGTGGTGGGTTCATCGGCAATCAGCAGGCGGGGCTTACAAACGAGTGCCATGGCGATCATCACACGCTGCTTCATGCCGCCGGAGATCTGGTGGGGATATTCGTAAAGCCGCCGCTGGGCATCGGCAATACCCACATCGCGTAAGCTTTGGACGGCGATGTCAACGGCTGCGGCGGGCGATACATTCTGGTGCAGAAAGATGGCTTCGAGAATTTGATCGCCGATGCTCATCACCGGATTGAGGCTGGTCATGGGTTCCTGAAAGATCATTGCGATTTGGCCGCCGCGGATTCGGCGGATTGCCTTTTCAGACATGGCGAGGAGATTTTGCGATTTAAAAAAAACTTCTCCGGCGACAATTTTTCCCGGCGGGCTGGGGATGAGGCGCAGGATCGACATGGCGGTCACGCTTTTGCCGCAACCGGATTCGCCGACGATGGCAAGGGTTTGACGGTGAAAGATGGAGAAGCTTACGCCATCGACCGCGGGTATAACGCCATCGCCGGCCCAAAAATGGGTTTGCAGATTGCGAACGGTAAGCAGCGGTTCATCGGACATACCGGGATGGCCTTTCAGGAAAAGCTTCGCGGATCAATGGCATCGCGCAGGGCTTCGCCGACGAGATTAAACGCGAGCACTGTGAGAAAAAGGACAAAGCCGGGGGGCAATGCCTGAAACCAGTGAAACACGGTTGCCGGGTTGCCGGCGGCGTTGAGCATACCGCCCCACGAGGGGGTTGGCGGGCGCACGCCAATGCCGAGATAACTGAGGCTGCTTTCGATGGTGACGGCACCGGCGAGGCCAAAACTTGCGGAGACCAGCACGGGCGTGAGGCCATTGGGGAGCATGTGCCGGAACAGCACGCTGTGCAGCGGAGCGCCGCTGGCGCGGGCGGCGACAATGTAATCGAGCTGGCGGATGCGGAGAAATTCGGCGCGAAGAAAGCGGGCATAGCCGGTCCAGCCGGTAACGCCGAGAATGATCATAATCATGAGGGTGCTGCGGCCGAAAACGGCGATGAATGTGAGGATCAGGAAAAAGGTGGGGATGGCCTCAACCATTTCGACGATGCGCATGCCGAGAATATCGCAGACGCCGCTGAAATAGCCCATTAGTGCGCCGACAATAATGCCGAGGCTAAGGGCGATGAACTGGCTGACAAAGCCGATGCCCATTGCCACGCGCGATGCCCAAAGCATGCGGGAGAGGACATCGCGGCCGCTGCGGTCTGTGCCGAGCCAGTGCCGCCAGGATGGCATTTCATTGACGGCTTGGCGACCGAGCGGTTCCATCTGGGCATAGCCCCAGGGAATGGGGGCAAAAATCGCGCCGGTGGCACGCCCGCTTTTCATCAGATGTCGATAGTTGGTGCCATCGAACTGATTGTGGTGCAGCGATGCAACGAGCACGCCGGCGATGACGGTCGCACTGATGCAGGTAAGGGCCGAGACCCAGCGCAGTTTTCTGCGGCGAAGGAGGTCAACCCGTGCGGTGAGGCGCCAGATGGCGGCCAGCGCGATGAGCATGCCGGCGGTGAGGAAGGTGAGATAATCGCGGGTGGTGAGATCGGCAAACAGGGGGTAACGCGTGACGAGGCCGTGGGCCGTATGGAGGCTGATGATGTAGGGCTTGCCGGTGGCGATAAACGGGACGAGCACACTGATGACGAGGACGGCGGCGATGTAGAGCACACAGAGTTTTACGAGCAAGGGGCGGAGCAGCTTTCGCATGGCTACGGCCCAGTAACCGCGTGGTGGCGGCAGGGCGGCGCTGGCGCTGAGTTCGGGCATGGCGGTGAGATTAGTCATAGGTCACCCGCGGATCGACCATATGGTAGGCAATGTCGACCATCAGATAGCTGACAAGGGTGATGGCGGAGGTGACGAGTGCGAGTGATTGGATCACGGGGAGATCGCGGGCGTAGGTGGCTTCAAACATGAGGCGGCCCATACCTTGAATTGAAAATATTTGTTCGACGATGACGGAGCCGCCGAGGAGGCCGGGCAACGTCATGCCGACAATGGTAATCATCGGCAGCATGCTGTTTTGCGTCACATGCCGCAGCAAAACGGTGGATGGAGGCAGACCTTTGGCGCGGGCGGTGCGGGTGAAATCCTGCTGGAGATTGTCGATATATGAACCGCGCACCTGCTTGGCCAGATAGGCGAAGCCGCCATAGCTGAGGCAGAGCACGGGCAGCGTAATGTGCCACGCGTAATCAAAAACGAACTGAAAATAGGACATCTTGCTGGTGTTGGTGCTGTGCAGCCCCGCCGAAGGAAATACATTGAGAAACGAGGGGTTGGCCAAAAATCCGAGCAGCATGGAGCCGACCCATATGATCGGCAGGGAATAGAGAACCAACGATCCAAGCCCAAAAATTCGATCGACGAGCCGGCCCCGGTAGATGGCTGCGAGTACGCCGCCGGGGACGGCAATGAGGTAGATGATCACCATGGATATGAGATTGATGGTGAGGGTGACCGGCAAACGCTGCAGGACGAGTTTGGTGACGGGCTCCGAGAATTCAATCGATGTGCCGAGGTCACCATGAATAATGCGGTTGATCCACCGCACGTATTGAATGGCAATCGGGATCGGCTTGCCATTGCGGGTAATCAGGTGAAGCCGCCGGGCCATGAAGCGCTGCTGGGCAAGCTGCGACTGATGGGATTGGAGCATTCCCGCAGTGTACATGCCGCCGGATGTGGTGAGGCCGGGCGCCATGCGGACGATGGCGAAGATGATGAACGTCATCCCAATCAGGGTGGGAAACATCAGCAGGATGCGGCGAATAATGTAGCTGAGCATTTCTCCGGCCGTATAAAAACAACGATGATCGGGCGCCAGGCAAACTTCAGTGATATTTTTGCAGCGCCCGGGGAACAAACCAATCGGCAGATGAAATTCCAAAAACGGGATAAGGTCGCGTATTGGCAATCCGCTTATTTATGGCGATCAGATCATACTGGGTGAATAAAAACAGATAGGGCTGCTGCCGATAGATGACCGCCTGAAGCCGATGCCAGATGTGCATTCGCTTTTTGTAGTTGAGTGTGCGGCGGCCTTCAAGGATGAGCTTATCGGCGAGGGGATTGTTGAAATCGCCGGCGTTACTGCCTTCATGCTTATAACTGCCGGAATACCAGATTTGGTATGGGTCGGTTTCGAGCGAGCCGCTCCAGCCGAGCATCACGGCATCAAAGTGGCGATGATTGATTTTTTGCAGCATGGTGGTGAAGTCGAGGGGAGAAATCTGCATATCGATGCCGGCCCGCGAGAATTGTTCTTTAATATATTCCGCCATGCGCTTGCCGAGCGGAAATTGTGAGGGGATCGTCAGACTGAAGCGAAATTTTATTTTGCCGCGGGTCAGAATGCCGTCGGAGGCTTTGGTCCAACCGGCCTTTCGCAGCAGCACGCGGGCCGCGTGCGGATTATAGGCAATGGGGTGGACGAGCTTGTTGTTCTGCGGGCTGATGGGATTAAACGGCCCGGTGACCTGCACGGCCAGGCTGTGCAGATAGGTTTTGATCATGGCGGCCTGATTTACGAGCATGGCGAGCGCGGTTCGGGTGGCGCGATCCTTGAACCAGGGTTGGTTGAGATTCCAGCAGATGAAGCTGTATCCGGCCGATGGGCTTAGATATTTATATGTGGTGAAATGTTTGAGGAATGCCGGTTGCGCGTGGTATTTGACCCATTGGGAGGGCTCGAGGGCATCGACATCAATCTGGCCGGCGAGCATGCTTTGAAGCGACGCCTGCGGATTGGTGATGAAGCGATAGACGATGCGGTTGAAAATGGGCCGGGGCCCCCAATATCGGGCATTGCGTGTGAGAACAATTTGCTGCCCCGCGCTCCACCGCTTGAGGACGTATGGCCCACTGCCGACGAGCAGTTTTCCATGATTGTTAAAGTCTGCCATATTTGGAAAGTTGTAGACGGATCGGGGAATGATTGAGAGCCCCCCCACCACGCCGAGCGTTTTGAAATAAGGCTGCCTGAGTTTGAACACCACTTGGTACGCCGAAAGGGCGCGACATGATTTAATATCGACATAGTAGGATCGGACGGCGGCGCAATTCACTTTGGGATTCATCACCGTGTGATAGCTGAAGACGACATCCTGTGCGGTGACGGGCCGACCATTGCTGAATCGGGCGCGGCGGCGAAGGGTAAAAGTGATCTTCAAGCCGTTTTTGCTTACGCGATAACTGCGTGCGAGCCAGGGATCAAACTTGAGTGTCAGCGGATTGCGCACCAGCAGGCTTTCGAGCACGGAGGCCTGAATGGCGGCGGCCGATTCCGATTGCGGAACAAACGGCATGATGCGATTGGGTTCGCTGGAAAGACTTTCCACCAGCCAATCACCAAAGGCGAAGTTCGGCTGGCTGTAGGGGTTGTACGGCGGCAGCGGTGGGTTGGGAAACATCACATAGCGTGCCCCATCGGGCAGTGTGGTGCGGATGTCGGCTGTGGTGGGCGCGGTGGCGGCATCGGTTGTGCCGCGCGGGGCCGGGCTAGTGGATGGGGTAGAGAATGAACCGCCGGATTGCAGGCGCAGACCGTCGCGCTGAATTTTTTTGAGCAGATAAAGCTGCGTCGTTTGCTCGGCGTCGAGGTTTTGCAGATCACCGCGAAGGCCCGCCACCTGATGCGACAAATAGTTGTAGCTTTCCAGCGTAAAGCCGGCGAGCACCACAAGCACCACAAATATTAAAAGAAAGATGAAGTCTTTAACCGTGAAACGGGTGCCCATTGCACCTCCCATTCATATTTCCCAGGATGGCGCGCCGGCCGATCTTGCCATCCGCTTTGGCAACGAAAGGCCGGGGGCCGTTGTGCATGCCGTCAGCGGCGCGGTCGGCCGCCCGGCGACGCCGATTCTAGCTTGAACGCGGGTGAAACGCATCGCGCAGGCCGTCGCCAAGAAAGTTGAGACAAACCAAGCTCGCCGCCAGGCCGAAGCAGGGCCAGAAAATAATCCACCAATGACTGTCGATGGGGTTGATATCGGAAACGGCGTTGGAGGCCAGGGTTCCCCAGGTCGGCAGGGGGCGCTGCACGCCGAGGCCCAGAAAGCTGAGCATCGATTCTGCCAGGATGGCCGCGGGAATGGTGAGCGTGGCATACACGGCGATGGTGCCAATGATGTTGGGCAGAATGTGTCGCAGGCCGATGCGTGCGGGGCCAATACCCAAGGCCCGTGCGGCCTCGATGAAGGGGCGAGCTTTGAGTGCCATGACCTGCGAGCGGATCACCCGCGCCATATTGAGCCAACTTACCGCACCAATGCCGATCAGCAGCACCACCACGTTGGCGAGTGTTGCGGATTTGGGCAAGCCGCACCATGCCAATATCTCCGCTGCGCGGTGGACCACTGCCACCCGCAGCAGAATCACCAGCAGCAAATACGGAAGCCCATAAAGTACATCCACCGTTCGCATCAGTATGGCATCGACACGGCCACCGGCATATCCGGCAATCAGGCCGACACTGACGCCGATGCTCAGCGCGATTGCGGCCGAGGAAAAGCCGATGGTCAGCGAAATGGCTCCGCCGAGTAAGAAGCGGGTGAGCAGATCGCGGCCGAGTTTATCGGTGCCCATGGGGTGGGCCAGGCTCGGGGGCTTTAGAACCTGATGCAGGTTCTGCACGTCGTAGTGCGAGATTGTCCAGGGCAACGAGCCAAAACATAGCGAAATAAAAATGAGCGAGCCAGCGAGGCCCACGACGGCCGAGGGCGCGGCAAAAAAGCGTTTTGCCGTCAAACGCCGCGATGAGCGGGCCGGCGAAATGGGGGTGGCGATTGCGGTGGACATAGGCGCGAACCTGCGGTCGGCGATAGATTATCGATCATGGGCGGATGGCCGAGCGCCGCAGCAAAGCCAATCCGCCAATGGGGCCTATCCGAGTGGCCGCTGGATGGGGTAATCCCGACGGTTATTCGGATCGGCTTTTATGGTGACGAACGATAACGCAACGCCGGATATCTGTGAAATGGTGCCTGGCATGCGTGTGCGGCGGGCTGGTCGCCATGCGGTGGTCGCCATGCGGTCAGGGCGCGGGAACACGGGAGAAGAACGGGTCGGCGGCGGCCGCGTTGGATGCCCGGCGATTATGGCTGCGGGCGGCGGTCAAGATGAAATGCGGCGTGCACTGCGCGGAGGGCATCCTGAGCCTCGGCCCTGGCCACGGTGCAAGAAATGCGTATTTCGCTGGTGGAAATATTCTGGATATTAATATTTTTTTCTGCCAGGGCAGTGAACATGGTGCTGGCCACCCCGGTCGCCTGCTTCATTCCGACGCCAATAACCGAAACCTTCGCCAGGTCTTTTTCAAAAGTCGCGTGGCCGCCAAGATCGGCAATCACCATGTCCACGGCGGGCTTAAGGTCGGCGAGGTCTCCGTGCTCTACGGTGAAACTGATGTTGGCGGTTCGATCATCCATCACGTTCTGGATGATGTCATCGACGACGATGTGGCGCTGGCCGACGAGGGTAAATATCTTTGCGACCACGCCGGGGCGGTCGGGAATGCCGCGGAGTGTGACGCGGGTGAGGTCCATTTTCAGGGCGCAGCCGGATACGAGAATGTCTTCCATTGATTTGGTCTCCGCGACGATCCATGTGCCGGGTTGATCGGTTGCACTGTTGCGCACATGGATGGGAACATTATATTTCCGGGCAAATTCCACGGCACGGGTCTGCAAAACGCCGGCGCCGACGCTTGAAAGCTCCATCATTTCGTCATAACTGATGGTGTCAATTTTTCGCGCATTGGGCACCACGCGCGGGTCAGCGGTAAAAACGCCATCCACATCGGTGAAATTTTCGCACGCTTGCGCCTTTAAGACGGCCCCGAGCGCCACCATTGTGGCATTGCTGCCGCCCCGCCCGAGGGTTGTTACATGCCCATCGGCGGTCATCCCCTGAAAGCCCGCAACAATTACAATTTTGCCCGCTTCCAATTCCTGAAGGATTCGACGTTTGTCGATTTCACGGATGCGTGCCTTGGAATGCACATCATCGGTGATGAGGCCAATCTGCGGGCCGGTCAGGCTGATGGCGTGATGTCCCTGGGCGTGGATGGCCATGGCAATCAGGGCGATGGTAACCTGCTCGCCGGTGGCAAGAAGCTGATCGAGTTCGCGCTTGGATGGATGCGGCGCGACCTTGTGGGCTAATGCGAGCAGCTCATCGGTGGCGTGGCCCATGGCGGAAACCACGACCACCACCTGAAATCCCGCGCATTTCGTGGCGATGATGCGCCGCGCCGCGGTGTGGATTTTTTCCGGCGTGGCCACCGAAGTGCCACCATATTTTTGCACAATAACCGCCATATAACTCCACCAGTCGGCAGCCCCGCAATGTATCGAAAAGCCCCGGAAAAGGCAAAAAACGGGCGTGTGCACGGGCGTACTTACGTGAATGCTGCCCCCCTTCCCCGCGCCGGATTGGCGGTTCGCTGGCCAAATGGCTGCGGGCCGATATCATTTCGCCTGTTAAAGATGATGGGGTTACGATGCGAACCAGATCGCAAAAACACCACAAACCAGCAAAGCCCGGCAAACACCCAGCCGGGACGGGAAGCGCGCGGCGGGTGCCTCCGCCCATTGTTTTGCCCAGGCCATCGCCGGAAAATCTCCGCGTGGTGATTTGGCCGGCCGACGTGCTTACGACGCCGGCGCGCGAGGTTGCCACCATCGACCCGTGGCTGCAAGCGGTGGCTGAAAAAATGAAGGCGCTCATGCAAGAGCATAAAGGTGTGGGGCTTGCGGCGCCGCAAGTGGGGATCGGTCTGCGGATGTTTGTGATGTCAGAAACCGGCAAAGCGCAGGAGGCGTCTGTGTGGATCAACCCGACGCTGAACGATTCGGCGGATGAATTGATCAGCGAGGAAGGGTGCCTTTCGCTGCCGGAAATTCGTGGCGATGTGGCCCGGGCAAAAGAGATAACCTTACGGGGAATGAATTTGCAGGGGCAGTGGGTTGAGGCCCGCCTCGGCGACTTTCCAGCCCGGATCGCCCAGCATGAAAGCGATCATTTGGCGGGAATTTTGATCCTCGACCGATTTTCAAGCGTGCAGAAGATTGCGCTGCGAAAGAAAATCCGTGACCTTGAAAAAAGCGGGCGCTCGAATTGACCTATTTACAGGCCGCCATCCTTAGCTTTTGGGCGCCGGGTGTTTCTGAAGGAGGCCGTGTTGCCGCCCACTGCATGGGTGCCGCGGATGGGTGTAGCAAGTGGCTTTCGCAAGTGGGTGCCACAAGTGGGTGCCGCAAGTGGCTTTCTGCAATGGCCTTCCCAAATGGCTTTCGGAAAGCCGGGCCAGGAGCCTGTCCAAGTAATCGCCGGGTTGCGACGGCGTGATTTTTGGCACCCATCAAGCAGCGGCGACGATGGCGTACCGGACGCAGATGGTACACCGAGGAGCCGCGCCGCAGAGGGGGGGCAAAAAGCACGCCGCCCCGCGGGGTGGGCCTGAAATGCCCCGCCTGCTTTGTTGTCGGATCTCGATGACTCGTTATTCAGAGTCGGCTCGATCCTCCAATGCATTCAGGCGCCGCGCATTCGGCACATTTCAGGCCCATCCCAATCCCGGCCATTACTCGGACAGGATTCAGGAGCCTGTCCGAGTAATCGCCGGGTTGCGACGGCGTGATTTTTGGCACCCATCAAGCAGCGGCGACGAATGGCGTACCTGACACGGAGGGTACACCGAGGAGCCGCGCCGCAGAGGGGGGACAAAAAGCACGCCGCCCCGCGGGGTGGGGCTGAAATGC
>JAJZGD010000112.1 GCA_021804985.1 Planctomycetota bacterium | reverse complement strand
CCACAGTTTCGCCAACATAGTTTTGGGTAGTGCGGTAGTCCCGTGCGGCAAAACGCGGATCAACGATCCGATTCTGCAACTCCAGCAAATGTGATTTTTCACCAAAATCTTCCTCTTCGGCGAGTTGCAGCAGGGCAATGAATCGTTCGGTGCGATTGGCATCGGGGGTGATGTGCTCTATTTCAAAGGAGGACTTTGTTTCCTTGGCGTACAGATAGCTTAGCGCCCGCCGAAGCAGTTCCGGCGGATATGCTGCTACCACCTTTTGGCAGCGTGCGCTGAAATCGGTATTGATGTATCGATGGATTGCATCAGTGCGCCGTATGACGGGGCAGAACCGTCCATCCCCCAGTAGGTTATCATGGATGCATTGCCGCGGAATGGCTTTGACCGTTTCGGCGGTTATATACGCCTCTGACTCCAGCAGATTGACGTAGCCGCACCGCTTAACATCGTTGAGAGGAAGTTTTTCGCCCCTGATCAGTTCATATAAATACCAGATACGCCGAGCATATTTACCGGTGGGTTTGCTTCCGACATACGATGCAATTTGCGAAGCACCGGCAGCCGCAAATACGCGCGTGAGGATCGCCAGATTCACGCCATCGTATTTGAGGGCGAATTCGAGGTGATCAGCCAATGTATCGCCCGGCCAGTACCGGGCAATAAATGTTTCGCGTATAATACCGCGTTCGATTTCAATGCGATGCCCCCCATTGGCGGCAACGACGGATTCGTGCCAATTCGGCATAACAGCAATGCCCAGCATCTTGGCAAGGGCCGCATAACCCGCCGGACGGGCCCCAGTATCGCTGTGAAAAGCACTCTTAGCCATGCAATTTCCGTGAAAAACAGACGCTATACGGAATTATTGAGCGCAAATTGGCGTTTGGCAAGAAAAACGGGCGCACATTCAGCAATTTTGCGATGCGCCTAAAGCCGCGCGTTGCTCTTCTTCCCTGAAATCGCATGAGATTTGTGCCGGTTTCCTTGATGCGCCGGAGTCTGTGGACAGGGATTTCTCATAGTGTTCGGCGACAAGGCCGGTGTTCCTGATGCAAGGCCGTGCAGCACCAGAGAGCGAAATATTGCATCGATGCGGGCGGGCGGCAACTTTGCGCCTTCATCCAGCCAGCTCGTTAGAATTGCCATAAAGGCACCTGCAATGTATTGAATCATAAGGTTGCGGGGTATATCGACTGTGCCGACGCGCCCCTTGTCGGCGGACAGTTCGGCACGCACCATGTCGGAAAACATGGCGCGGATTGCATCCAATGCCGCGGCGCCGCCGCGATTACCCGCCAAAGCTTTGTACAGATTTATGTGCTCACGGGCATGCTCGAACATATTGTGGCATGCGACGGATTGCTGAGATGACTTTGCCATGTCAACAGTGGCACACGCACTGCGGCGATCGGACTCTGGCGGATTGGGCCGCAGCAGCGGCTGTCAAAACTGGACCCGATGCGGCTGGAATAGACGAAATATTCATGCGGCCCAGGCACACAATCCGCACGCCATCGCGGCAGGTTTAATTTTCCGGCCTGCGCGCCGCCCGATAACGCACCGGCCGCATCAGCCGTTGGCCGCTGAAATTTGCACGGCCACCAGATGCACCACCTTGTGCAGCTCCAGAATGTTTTTCTTGCTGAGCCCCACCGGAATCTGAACGGTAAATATGTGCGAAACACTTGACGATTGTTGGGCGGTTAAAACATGTCCCGCGGCAATCACCGTCGGTGTATGGTAAGAATAAAAGCTGATGGGGATGCGGCTTTCCCCTTGACTTATAATCAAATTAAAGCGCACGCCGCTGTGAACGCCCTTTATTGCCTTAATATTTTCTATGCGCTCCGCACCCGTGGGAACCAGCTGCTGCATGTCGCCAAGCAATGCCATGCCAGAAGGCAGGAGCGGAGAGAGCGTCCAATATTTCCAATGTTCGGGCGCGAGCGTAGCGGTCAAAGGATGCGATTGATCAAAGAGTTTCATGTGCCGCGAAAAATAATTGCACGCAATCCAATGCCGATGCGCCGGCAGGCCGAGTGATTGCGGAGTGATAGTCATGCGAGCCTGATCGTGCGGCCGCCGAAATACAAATACATAAGTGCTGCGAACCGCCCTGCCGGACCAAGTGGTGGCAACCAGCGGCACGTGCTTATGCCTGGCATCATTGAGAATGGTTTGATCGGTCGGTGTCAGAGGCACAGCCGGTTTGACGATGCGACCGTCCGCACGGATCGCCATGCGGATGTTGGCTGCATCAATTTGCCCGAGCGGATCACCCACACCCACGGGCCCGCCGGAGAGAACGGACAAAAGCAGGTTGCCGCGCTGCCGGCTCATGTACACATCCGACCAGGGCCACGCGCCAATGGCATGGATGAACATGGAGTTGTAGATAAAATTGCGCCATCGTGTTTTGCCAAACTTATCGTCCGCACCCCGCATGGCCATCACATCGGGAAGTTTGCCGGCGTCCATGAGAAGCCGGTCGGTTTCCATGCAGTACATGACGCCGATGTGTTCGCGTGCCATCGCCGCCGCCATGCCATGGGTGAAGTCTTGTGCAAGGGATAGATGGGTATGAAGTTGCGGCGAGTGGCCATAAATATCCACCAGCCAGTCCTGCTGATAGGCAATGACGCCGGATTTTGCCAGGTAATTGGCCCGCGACTTCCAATAGGCGGGATCGACCGCCGCGAGACCAGAGATGCGGTACTTTTTATGATATGGACTGTGGCGGGCAATCCAGCGTGCATGCACGGCGAGCGGCAAGCCGACTTGTTTATGAAATGCGGCCAGCCCATTCGGAAAGAGTTGATGGGCGGCGGTGTACTGCCATGCGCCACCAAAATAATTCCATCGATTGTTGGTAGGCAGCCGGCGGTTCATCGGGCCAACTTTCTGGCCATTAAAAAAGTGGTCGGATTTTCGATACCACCAGCTATCGAGTTCCATGTATCCGAGATGAATATGGGCGTGGCGAAATTCGGATGCGATTTTTAGTAGTGTTCCGCAATAGCCGAGCTTGAGATCGTAATTATAAAAATAGGCGGCGCCGTTATCTGTCCAGTAACCGAAGTTGCGCAGGATGGGTGAAAATTCCTCACTGGTTGCCGGGCGATGATTCATTTGCCGATAAGCGGTGCCCCACCGGCGGATGGTGCTGCCGATCCCATCGCCAAAAACAAACAGGGTGAGATGGGGTTGAAGAAGTGCCTTTCCCACGACCCCGGGATTAAAGCCGCTGGCAATGAGATGGCGCCCATCGCCAATCATTTTTGAGACCATAATTTCGGACGCCGGCGCAAAGATGCAGGTTTGAGCTTTGCGGTTGAAAAATACCCACGGCGTGGCAGATTGTGCGAGTTTAAACTGCGGCGGTGTGAAGGTGTGGTGGGAAAGGCTCAGGTGCATCAAATTCGCGGGAATCGATGAGAACACGGGGAAGCTGACGGTGGCCGGCGCATGGCTGGCGGAAAAGATCAGGGCCGCTGATTGGAGGCATAGCGACACTTGATATTGGGCGGCGCCGGTTGGATCACGCCACTGCAAAGTAATCTGTTTGCCGAGGGTACCGGTACCCGTGATTTTTTTTATTTTGGCGGGAAGCACTGCCGTGTGGCCGGCGAATGTCCATTTGGCGCTGGGGCAGGTAATACTGTAGCGACCGGTGCTTGATGAAAGCCTGAAAATCAGGCCTGCGGGGCCACCCTTTAGAACCCAGACTTTGTGGGTTGGCGCCGCCGCCCGAAGGATAGTGGCAGGAAGAAAAAGTGCGATCGCGACGGCGATCGCGGCGAGCAAGCCACCACACGGGGAATAACGCTGCCAAAAAGATTGCCAGGCACGCTGCATATTTCACTCCTCGCCAAATGTTTCCGGTCTGAAAGGGCGCTAATTTGCCAGCTTCCCAAGCGGGGAGTTTAACGAAATTGCACGGAAAGACCAATTGGCGAAATGACCAAAGCTGCCACCTATGAGCGCGGGTACGAAGTTTTTTGCAGCATGCGACGCCGCCGCTGCCGGGCGTGCCATTATGAGCCGATGCGTTGTGATTGAGTACAATATGGCGGTGTTATTTGGAGCAATCCCCCATGACAAGACTTCAGGCGGCAAAGGCAGATACGTTGGATGAGATGCGCTTACTCGTGGACAAGATGGCGAAGGCCGCACGCAAGGCGGCCCGACAACTGGCGACATCCACCGGGCAGACGCGCAACGCGGCGATTCTGGCGATCGCGGCCGGGCTTGAAAGCGGACGAAGTGAAATACTTGCGGCCAACGCCGCCGATGTGCAGCAGGCCAAAGCGGATGGCGTTGCACCCGCCATGATCAGCCGTTTAACGCTGACGGATAAAAAACTTGACGGCATGGTGCTTTGCGTGCGTGAAGTGGCGGGACAGGTTGACCCGGTGGGCGAGACGCTCGAGGCCCACGATCGCCCCAATGGATTGCGAATTGAAAAACGGCGAGTGCCAATCGGCGTGATCGCAATGATTTTTGAAAGCCGGCCGAACGTGACAACCGATGCCGCAGCGTTGTGTATTAAAAGTGGCAACGCCTGTATTTTGCGAGGCGGCAAGGAGGTGCTGGGTACCAATCAGTTACTGGGGCGCATCATCCGCGATGCGCTGCAAGCGGGCGGGTTATCGCCGGATGTGGTGCAGCTGGTGGACACCATCGACCGCCATGCAGTTACGGCGTTGGTGCAGGCGCAGGGATTGGTGGATCTGGTGATACCGCGCGGTGGTGAGTCCTTGATCCACGCTGTGGTGGAACAGGCGACGGTGCCGGTAATTAAACACTACAAGGGTGTATGTCATGTGTACATCGATCGCGAGGCCGATGCAGACATGGCAGTTAATGTGGCACTAAGTGCGAAGGTCGATGGGTACATGGTGTGCAATACGGCGGAGTGTGTGCTGGTGCATAAGGATATCGCCGGGCAGGTTCTGCCGCGGCTGGCCATGGAATATCGCCGGGCAAAGGTTCAAATGCGGTCGGATTCGCGCAGCCTGGGGCTTTTGCAGGATGCCCGTTTAGCGACCGACGCCGACTGGGGAACCGAATTTCTGGATTTGATCGTCGCCATCCGGCAGGTGAATTCCCTCGATGAGGCGATCGGCTTTATCAACGAGCATGGTTCGGGCCACACGGATGCGATCATTACGCGCGACATCACGGCGGCCAACAAATTTGTGCAGGAAGTGGATTCTGCCAGCGTGATGATCAATGCGTCCACGCGTTGGGCCGACGGTTATGAATACGGCCTGGGGGCCGAGATCGGCATCAGTACAGATAAACTCCATGCCCGCGGGCCAATGGGGGCGGCCGATTTGTGCACCTACAAATATGTGGTCACGGGCACCGGGCATGTCCGCAAATGATGAGCAGCCAGGAGCCTGTCCGAGTAATGGCCGGGATTGGGATGGGTCTGAAATGCCCTGAATGCGCGGCGCCTGAATGCATTGGGGGATCGAGCCGACTCTGAATAATGAGTCATCGAGATCCGACAACAAAGCAGGCGGGGCATTTCAGCCCCACCCCGCAGGGCGGCGTGCTTTTTGTCCCCCCTCTGCGGCGCGGCTCCTCGGTGTACCATCTGCGTCCGGTACGCCGTCGTCGCCGCTGCTTGATGGGTGCCAAAAATCACGCCGTCGCAACCCGGCGATTACTTGGACAGGCTCCTAGGCGCTCCCTGACGACGGCTTTCCTTTGCGGCGCTTGCGAGCGCTCCCTTTGGGGGCGCCTAATTTTCGCTTTAATTCCGCCGTTGATAGAACCTGAAAATCTGGCGGCGTCGGTGGGGCTGCGTTTTCGGCGGCGGTGCCGGTGGCGGCCTGGGCATCGGGCGATATCGCAGGCCCCTTTGGCGACCGGCGTTTCGCTTTCGGGCCCACCATGTCTTGAAATTGCCGCCGCGCAATGAGCAGATGGTGATAACCTTGAGCGAAACGGTGTGCCTCGTCGCGGGCGAACTGCAGAATTTTGAGCGCCGCACTGGTGCGCGGCAGTTTGAAGGGGGCGTGGCGCTGGGCGATGAAAATTTCTTCCTCGCGTTTCGCGAGGCTGATTACCACGGGCGGTTTGACCGGCATGGGGGCCAGCGCGGCGAGCGCGGCGGAAAGTTGTCCGGCGCCCCCATCAATCAAAATAACATCGGGGAATAGCTCATCCCCGGCCCCGGCGAGGCGATAGCGGCGGGTAACGACTTCCTGAATGCAGCGGTAATCGTCAATGCCGGTGACATGCTTGATGCGGAATCGTCGGTATCCATCTTTAAATGGGCGTCCATCGATAAAGGTCACCAGAGAGCCGACGGTGGCTTCACCCTGAAAATGGGCGATATCAATGGCTTCGATGGAGCGAATGGGATCGGGAATTTCGAGCAGCTCCTGAAGCTGTTTGAGGCCAGCGGCGTGATCTTGAAAAAAAAGCTCGGGCTGAAGCACCCGGGCGCCGCGCCCCCGATGTGAAAGGGCACGCAGCGCCTTGATCTGATCCCGCAGCTGGGCGGCCTTTTCAAAATCGCGGGCGGCCGCCGCCACCTGCATTTCCGCGGTCATGGTTCGCAGGGCATCGCCCCGGCTGGAATCAAGGAAGGATTTAAGCCGATCAATATCTGCAGCGTACCCTTCGGGGGTAATTTTGGCGGCGCATGGCGCCGAACATTGGTGAATGCTGTAGAGAATGCAGGGGCGGAAAAATTTTCGGCGCGTATCGGATTGAAGGATATCAAGATGGCAGGTGCGAAACTTAAACGCACGCTGCATGTAGATAAGGGCCTGCTTAAGGGCGTAGCCGCTGGTAAAGGGGCCGTAAAGTTTAGAGCCGGAGGTGCGGGGCTGGCGCGTAACAAAGACGCCGGGAAAATCATCACGAGTGGTGATTTCCAGGTAGGGATAACTTTTACCATCCGAAAGCCGGGCATTAAACCGGGGTTTGGTGTCTTTAATCAGGCGATTTTCGATGAGCAGGGCTTCAACTTCGGAATCGCACGCGAGGGTATCAAAATCGACGATGTAATCGAGCAATTTCTGCTTGAAGGGGCCTAAATCGGTGGAAAGGTGAAAATAGCTGCTCACGCGGTCTTTCAGCGATCGTGACTTGCCAACATAGATGACCACGCCGCGGCTGTCCTTGAAAAGATAAACGCCGGGGGTGGCATCAAGCTGGCGGGCTTTTTCCTGCAACCGGGGCAGGCGGATGGCGTTGGGTTCTTCGGGTAGCGGCAGTGCCACATCGCCGAGGGGAACTTCCTGGACGACATCGTCTTCGTTGAAGTCGCCGAAGTCGGCCATGTTCGGCGCGTCAAGCTTGGGGGGGGCGGTGTCGTCGTCGGCCATGGGCAACGGTGCAAAGTCGGCCGCGTCGCTCGCACCGTGCGGATTTCCATCGCCTGGGGCATTGTTGTTGTAAGAACTCTCGGAGGTGATGCTGGAATCCATCATTTGCCGTTATTATAGGGGCACTTTCGGACCGATGAAAAAATATGCTGTTAAGGAAGCGTCATGCCGATAGCTCCGACCCCGAATGATGAAATTGTCTATCACGGATCGCGCGTCAGCATGGCGCTGCGTCGGGTGAAACTCCCGGGCGGCAAAGAGATCAGCCGGGAAGTTGTACTGCACCCGGGCGCCGTCATCATTTTGCCCATTCTCGATGACGGGCGGCTGGTGCTGATTAAAAATGTCCGTCATACGGTAGGTGAATCGCTATTGGAATTACCGGCCGGCACGTTGGAGGCCGGTGAACCGCCAGCCGATTGTGCACGTCGCGAGTTGGAAGAGGAAACGGGTTATGGCGCGGAGCGCATCGACGCATTGGGTTGGTTTTATACATCGCCCGGAATTTTAACGGAGAGGATGTACGCGTTTGTGGCCACCGGCCTGAAGGCTGGCCCACAGGCCCTGGAAGAAAATGAAATGATCAGCGTTACTACAATGACGGTGGAAGAGGCCAAGGCCCTGATCAAAAACAATCGGATTGTGGATGGAAAAACCATTGCGGTGATCCTTAAATACCTGTTGGGTGCTGATATCTAACCAGCGGTACTTCCGCCGGTCTAGTGTAACAATCGAGAAGTCGGTTCTGTTTATCGAAATGGCTCAGGTGATGTCGATATGGGTTGGCGTGATCGGTCTTACAATCGTGAATGGGGAAACGGTTTTGCGACCGAAAACCCCTTGAGCAGCCCCCAGGCGCTGTTTAATTGGTCGCTGCCCGCGGGCACCTATGGCCCCGTCCGCGTGCGGATGCATTTCTGGCTGCTGTTGTTCCTGCTGATTCAATTCGTCAATGCCCTGCACGCACGCTTAGCGCCGATATCCGTGATTTTTCTGCTGGTGGCAACACTGGCAGCGCTGCTGCTCCATGAAATTGGGCATAGGGTGTTCGCACGGTTGGCGGAAGGGGAACACAATGAATTTCTTATCGGGCCTTTCGGCAACATGCTGCCGCCTTCTCATCCGCCCGGCCCATGGCCGATGTTTATTGCCCAGACCGGCGGCATTTTCTTCAATTTCTCCGCGGCGGCCTGCTGCTATGTAAGCATGGTTGTGATCACGCATAGCGCGGCAATACCGACTTTTATCAACCCGGTGGTAGCCCTGTTCCACCCGGTGGGCGGCGAGGCGTTTCTACACAACAGCCTGCCGATGGGATTCCTTTATTCCTTCTACATGATGAATTTGGTGTTGATGTATATCAACGTGTTGCCGTTTTTCTGGTTTGATGGCGGCTACATTTTGCAGGCGGTTTTGGCACCGGCAACGGGCGCCTACCGCGCGGTCAACATCACCTGCTGGGCGGGCATGATTCTGGCAGTCGTCATGGCGGTTATGAGCCTGACGGGGGGTGTTGGCGGCGGAACCATGCTGACGCTGCTTGTATGGGTGCTGCTTTTTTACAGCTCGCTGGTGATGCTGCGGCAATTGCGTGCCGATGGCCCGGAGCTATTGTCGCGCCTGAAGCCGGATATTGACCGAGCACGGGAACACAAAGTGAAAATTCGCCTGCGATCCGGCGCGTGGAGCAAAAAAGTTAAGAAAAAGGCCCAGCAAGAACAAAACGATCAGGCAGAGATTGATCGCATTCTGGAAAAGGTCAGTCGCAGCGGCATTGCCAGCCTGTCCTGGGGTGAAAAGAAGCGGCTGAAATTGGCCACCCAACGCCAGCGGGATCGCGAAAGTCACCGGCCCGGCTAAGATCACGCCCGCACCTGCCGCCGCCTATCCCCCGCCAATCGCCCAGCTGGCAAGCGCCCGGTTTGCGCGCGGTTCGCCGTTTACGGGTTTGTGGGCTCCGGTACGATCAGCATGCTGATGTTCGGGGCGAGCCTTGCGGGCAGCGGCAGCAAACCGGCAGCCAAAAGACGCTGCTGCATTCTCGGCGTTACCACTTTGTTAAATCCGTAGGTATGTCTCAGCCGCTGAATCTCTGCCCAATCAAATATCACCAGCCGCACGTGGTGGCGCTGCAGCCATGCGACGGTGTCAGCGGCGCCATGCGCGGCAAACTCTCGCGCAAGGCGGTTGCGATTAAACACGGTGTTGTAAATAAGATGGCCGCGCACGTAAAGTGGAGCATCAAAGCCCTCAAGGTAAATGCGGGCCTGCGGGTCGGATAGGCCCAGGGGCGCAAAGACATTGTTGGGATCGGGAGTGGCGAGCCACATCTGCGGCAGTTCAAAAATTCTGCCCATGACGCGGCTGTATGGGCCGCCAAGGAAAGTACCGTTTTCGCTCCGCAGAAAAACCATGAGAAATGCCAATTGAAATGCCAAAGCCGCCGTCAGGGCCGCCGATACGCGTGGGATTGGCCCGATGGCCATGGCCGCCATCCATGCCGTCGGAAGGATAAGTGGCACCAGAAACCGGGCCTGAAGCTGGGTAAACAGCAGCCAACTCAAAATTTGCACGCACGCCACCACGGCCAGCAGCCACGCTTCGGAACCGGCCGCAAGGCTGATGCCGACCGCTGGCAGCCATACCAGCCAGATCAAACCGAAGCGCAGCACCCATGGCGTTTTGGGGCCCGGATACCCCGGATGATGCGCCGTGGCGGCGGCCACCGCAGCGACGCCCGCTCCAAATTGCCGATTCAGCAGCCATTGATCGGCCAGCGCATGGAGATGGCCGATCACGCCGGCATCGCGGGTTGGCGCCGTATGGCCACGGTCAAAACGTGCGGCCAGCGAATTGCTCCAATGATTCATGCCGAGGGTATGGGCGAAGAGAGGGAATATTGGATTGCCGATGGATGTTGGCGTGTGGCTGGCGACCATGGAGCGGAGCATCCACGGAGTGTAGGCGGCGGTAGCCACAAGGACCACCATGAGCACGCCCCGCCAACACCGCGTGGAAATAAGAATCGCCGCCACGGGCAACGCCACCGAAACCCCGGCGGTCATCTTCACGCCCACGGCCAGCCCCACGATAAGCCCAATGATCCAGAAGCACGGCCGCTGCTTGCAGCCAAGCGCCAAGGGGATGGCCAGCGCCCCCAGGTACAGCACCGCCGGATCGTTATATGCCAACGAGCCAATCACAATCACCCAGGGGGTGGATAAAAACAACAGCGTGGCAATCGCCCGTGCCCGCCATGACAGGCGCAGCGGCGCCAGACCGACGGCCCCAGCCGCAAGCACCGTGACACAAACCATCAACAATTGCGATCCATATACAAGGCTGTAAATGCCAGCCCAGCCCGGCAAAATGCGAACGAGGCCGCCGATCAGCGTAAAAATCATTTCGATATTTAACGGCAGGAAGGAATAGA
>JAJZGD010000111.1 GCA_021804985.1 Planctomycetota bacterium | reverse complement strand
GTCCGAGGCGGCCCAGGCCGGCGGCTGGGTAAAGAGTTCCAGCAATCCCAGTTTACTCAGGATCGCATTGAGCTCTTTGGGAACGCGGGTGACCTTGATTTTCAGGCTCTGCCCATCCACCTCCAGACGTCCGAGCCGGAGGGTTTGTAATTGCCGGAGCAAATTTTGTACTTCGATCGTCTCGCCTTTCCGCCGCCATTGGGTCCTGAGCTTGCCGCTGAGCCAATGGGCCAGAAAGCAGCTGCGCACGTGATTGCGCACCCGATCGGGGCGGTGATGAAATACCGGCCGTACACGCAGATAATCTTTCAAATGGCAGAAGGCGTCTTCAACTTCCTGAAGGTTCTTGTAATGTGCCACCACGCCCGCAGCGCCAAATCCACCACCGAAAATACGGCCGCGTTAATTCGCCGGCCAGCCTGCTTTACCGCGCCTCATCGCGCGTATCGGTTCGCAGAAACGCACGCGAAAAGTACTTCCGATGGAATTGGACGCCGACATGCAGGCGAGACGCCTGCGGTCCCGCCGGCGCGGCGCGCGACTCCCTGCCCGTCCGACGCCCGATACCGCCCCAAACATTTACGCCATCGGGCGGGTATTGCGGCTGCCGAGCCATAGAACCGCTTGCCATGGCCTGTTTTAACCGGCTCAACGGGCGAAAACACATTGCGCCATTAACCAAAATTTTTGCGCTCATACGAGTGGCGGCGCCCCTTGGCACGTGGTAGGCTTAATGCTTAGTTGGTACAACTCGGCGAACGAAGACAACCTACGGAGGCACCCATGGCGAACGGGCGGAAATGTTGGAAGCAGGCACTTATTGGTAACGCAGCAAAGCAGGCCACGCGTCAAGGCCCCATCTTTGAACCACTCGAAAACCGTATCATGCTTTCGGCCACGCCCTACGCTTGGTCGAATGTTGCCATGGGCGGCGGCGGCTTTGTCGACGGGGTGGTTTACAACCAGACCGCTCCGAACCTTCTTTACGCCCGCACCGATGTTGGCGGCGCCTATCGATGGAACGCCGGCAACAATACGTGGATTCCCATCACCGACTCCATCAATGCGCCCGGCGTACTGAGTATTGCGACCGATCCGGTCAATACCAACCGCGTATATATTGCCACGGGGCAATACACGCAGTCGTGGGCGCCCAATGCATCGATCTTTTATTCAACCAATCAGGGCACGTCGTGGACGCAGGTTAATTTGCCCTTCAAACTTGGCGGCAATGAAAACGGACGCGGCGCCGGCGAACGCCTGCAGATCGATCCCAACAACGACAGCATTTTGTATCTCGGTACGAACGACAATGGCCTTTGGCGAAGCACCGATTATGGCCAATCATGGAGCCAGGTTGCCGGCTTTTCGCCCTCAAGCGTTACCTTCGTGGTATTTAATAAGGCCAGCGGATCCGCGGGTAACACCACGCAAGACATCTATGTGGGGGTTAACAACACGGGCGGCCCGAATCTTTATGAAAGCACCAATGGCGGCAGTACGTTCTCCCCGATCGCCAACGAGCCGACCAACGGCATGCTCGCGTATCGTGCCGAGATGGACTCTGCGGGCAATTTATACGTCACCTATGACAATGCACTTGGGCCCAATGGAGCCACCAGCGGCGCGGTGTGGAAGCTTGACACCAACAATGGCGCATGGACGGACATTACACCCGGGGCCGGCCAAGGCAATCAAGGGGGCTTTGCGGGGATTGCGGTCGATGCGGAGAACCCTGGAACCATCATGGTCACCACACTGGATCGGTGGTGGCCGCACGACGAAATTTATCGGAGCACCAACGGCGGTGCCACATGGACTGCCCTGTACAGTTCGATCACGTTTAACAGCGGCAGTTCGCCTTACACCAGCGGTTTTTCTCCATCATGGCTGGCAGATATCGCCATAAATCCATTTAATCCCAACAATGCGATCTTCACGACCGGTTATGGCGTTTATATAAGTAACAACCTCACGAATGCCAATACTGGTGGGGGGACCACGTGGACGTTTCAGGACAGCGGGCTGGAAGAAACGGTGGCCACGGGCCTTATTGCGCCGCCGACGGGCGGCCCGGTGCTCAGCACGCTCGGCGACATCGCGGGCTTCGACAGCACCACGCTATCGACCTCGCCGGCGTCGGGCAATTTCTCGCCAAGTATGGGGACCAATTCAAGCATAGATTTTGCGCAGAATAATCCCACCGACATGGTTCGCGTCGGATGGAATGCGCCGTATGGCGTTTATTCCACCAATGCCGGCAGCACGTGGTCGGCTTTTAGCAGTGTGCCGCCGGGGGCGAGTTCTGCCGGCCCCGGTGCGATCGCCATATCCGCCAGCGGTTCAACGCTGGTCTGGGCACCGTATGATTCGGCAACTTTTTATTCGAATAATGATGGCGGCAACTGGTATTATTCTTCGGGCGAACCAAGCAGCTCCACAAGCAGTTTTGTTCCCGTCGCCGATCGCGCCAATTCCAATTATTTTTACATTTATGACCAAAACACCGGCACCGTTTATGTAAGCAACAATGGGGCGGCATCCTTTTACGCCGCTGCCAGCGGGTTGCCTTCCTATGGCAACGGTGTGGTGGCCACGCCCGGCTACGGCGGTGATATCTGGCTGGAGGGGGGCACGGGCGGCCTTTACCACAGCACCAATTACGGCAGCAGCTTCACCCAGGATGCCTCCGTACAGACGGCCTACCTGGTGGCTTTTGGTAAATCAGAATCGGGCGGTTATCCCGCCATGTATCTGTGGGGACAGGTTAACAATACGCTGGGCATTTTTGTTTCCAATGATGGCGGCAATACATGGACACAGGTAAATTCGTCCGCCGAACCGTTTGGCTGGAACGGTTCGCCCCAGTGGATCAACGCCCTGGCAGCAAGCCCCAACGTATATGGTGAAATATTCGTCGGCTCCAGCGGACGGGGGGTATTTGTTGGTAACATCGCATCGAGTTCCCTGCCGGGCGGCTGGTCGGATCAGAATATCGGCACCCCCGGTATCGACGGCTCGGCGGGATATGCCTCCGGCAGCGGCCAATGGACAGTTTCTGGTGGCGGCGCGGACATCTGGGGTTCCAGCGATCAATTTAATTATGCGGCCACTTCATGGTATGGCAGCGGCACATTGACGGCGCAGGTGACCAGCCAGCAGTACACCAATTCATGGGCCAAGGCGGGCGTTATGTTCCGCGATACGTATAACGCCAATTCCATGTTTGTGGATGTGGTGGCAACGCCGGGCTCGGGTGTTGTCATGCAATGGCGCAACAGCACCGGTGGCCAGTGCGGCTCTGCCGGCGTTTCAGGCGTGGGCTCGGATATCTGGGTACAGCTGATCCGCAACGGCAACAATTTCAGCGGCTATTACAGCACCAATGGCACCACATGGAACCTGATCGGCAATACCACTGTGGCCTTCTCAAGTTCCACTAATATTGGCGGCCTCGCGGTGACGGCGCACAACAACAGCGCCCTGAGTACCGCGACATTCCAGAACGTTTCGCTGGTGGCAACCTTGCTCACGCCGGCCAACACCACCGATACCAATATTGGCGGGCCAGCGCAAAATGGAAACGCCACGTACAACGCCACGTACGGCGACTGGGCGGTTTCGGGTGGCGGTGCGGATATCTGGGGATCGACGGATCAGTTTAATTTCCTCAGCACACCATGGACCGGGGACGGCATTCTTTCCGCAGATGTAACGAGCCTGCAGAACACCAATACATGGGCCAAGGCGGGGGTTATGTTCCGCAATTCCAGCGCAAGCAACGCCGCATTCGTGGATGTGGTGGTCACACCCGGTGCGGGTGTCGCCATGCAATGGAGAAATCAAAATGGGCAGCTCGGCAATTTACAGGCCGCGGTCGCCACGCCGGTGTGGGTACGTCTGGTGCGCAGCGGCAATACCTTTACCGGATATTACAGCACCGACGGCAGCACGTGGACGACCCTTGGCTCAACCACGGTGACATTCAGCAATACCTCCATCCTGGCGGGTCTGGCGGTGACAGCGCACAACAACAGTGCCTTGGCGCTGGCGACCTTCAGCAATGTCACGCTGTGGGCCTGAGCCGGGTATAGCGCAGGGCCGCTGACAGAGGCGGTTGATCCCATGGGCCAAATTCGGAGCGCTGGCAGAGGGGGGCTGCGAAAGTGCCTCCGGCGGTGCGGACGTAGCGGGTGCCGCGGGGATATACTGCGGGAAATGTGATTATCGCGCGCATGGTGCTGACATTCCCGATTCGCAGCCGACATTTCATGAATCATGGCATCGAGTGGCCGAACTAAAGCCGCGTCTGCGCGCGGGGGTGCACATATCGCGTCAGGTTTTCCGTGCGCGGCTGTGGTATGTCGTTCAGGATCAGGCCAACAATTGCTTTTTCCGCATCAACACGGCGGGCTATGGTTTTATCGGCATGCTCGATGGTTCGCGCAGCGTGCGGCAGGCATGGGCGAGCTGCAACGCCCGGCTTGGGGATGAGGCGCCGACACAGGGCGAAGTCATCGCACTGCTTGGGCAGCTTTCATCGCATAATCTGCTTGAGGCCGATGTCGCGCCGGATGCCGCCGCCATGTTTGATCGCTTCAAGCGCCGCCGCTCCCGCGAGATGCAGGGACGCCTGATGAATCTGCTTTTCCCGCGGATTGAACTCTTTGATCCGGACGCCATTCTGGATCATGGCGTGTTTCTTGTGGGGTGGATATTTGACTGGGCCGGCCTGCTCGTCTGGCTGCTGATCATTGGCGCCGCCGCCTATGTCATGTTGAGTGGCGGCCCCGTCATCGGAACCCTTATCACCGACTCCACCAATATCCTGCGGCCGGACAATTGGCTGCTGCTGCTGCTGGCCTTTATCGTGGATAAAACGGTTCATGAGTGCGGGCACGCCATCGCTTGTAAAAAGTTCGGCAAGCGATATGGAACCGGCGGCGAAGTGCATGTCATCGGCATCATGCTGCTGATATTTACGCCCGTACCTTATGTCGATGCGACGAGTGCGTGGCTTTTACCCGACAAGTGGCGACGCGCCATCGTGGGGGCCGCCGGCATGTGGGTGGAATTCGCACTCGCTGCCATAGCTGCGATCGTTTGGCGCTGGAGCGACCCCGGCTCGGCCCTCCATGCATTTAGTTACAACCTGATGTTTATTGCCAGCGTGGCCACGGTGTTTTTCAACGCCAATCCATTTTTGCGCTACGATGGCTACTACATTCTTGCAGACCTGCTGGAGATACCCAATCTTTTCGGCCGGGCCGTGCAGTTCGCCACGTACCTGCTGCGGCGGTACGTCTTTGGACTAAAACAGGCGGTCGATCCGACCGAAACCCCCGGCCAGCGGTGCTGGCTGCTGATCTATCTGATTTTATCCGGTGTGGTGCGGGTGCTGGTATGCAGCGGAATCATCTTGCTTTTGGTTGCCAATCTCCGGCGCTATCCCGAATTAACGCTGCTGCTGCTGATCATGGCCATCATCGCGTCGGCCACATGGGTGCTCGTGCCGGTGGCGCGCGGCGCGTGGTATCCGGTTAGCAGTCCGGAGTTGCTGCACCACCGGGCACGGGCCGTCGGCATCAGTGCGGCCGCCGTGCTGGCGCTGGCGACTGGCATCGGCATGGTGCCAATGGCGCACCACAGCCGCGTATTGGGGATCGTGCGTACGGCCCATCAGCGCGGCGTTTATGCACGGAGCGGTGGCTTTTTAAAATCGGCAACGCCGTCCGGCACGCTCCGTGAGCCTGTAATGGCCGGTGCGGTTCTGGCACGTCTTTCCAACCCGGTGCTGCAAACCCGCCTCGCTGCGGCGCGGTGCAAATTAGACGCCGTCGGCGTCAAGTATCGAAAGGCCGCCATCGCTAATCCGGTGCTGGCACAAATACTTTTGCGGCGGATGGCGGCTTTGCGCACACAGGTGCGGCGGCTCTCTTCACAGCTGAATCAACTTGTGATTCGGGCCCCGGTCGGTGGGGTGTGGGTGAATCGATATGGAAGATTGCATCTTGGTGCATATGTGCGGCGCGGTGACCGGATCGGCACGGTGGTCAATTTGTCCAGCCCGCTGATTTATGCGCCGGCCGGCCAAAGCCATGCGGCACAGATTATTCGCCGCGGCGCCGCCGATATTGAACTGCGTTTGCCCGGGCGCCCATCGGATCACATGGCGGCGCAGGTCGTGCGGGTATATCCCGGCAGTGCGAGCAATTTGCCATCAGCGGCATTGAGCTATCTCGCGGGCGGCCCATTTGCCCCGCGTGCGCAGTCCCGCAGCCCAACCCAAAGCAGCGCCCGCTTTTTCATTTTGGTACTCCGGCCCGTGGGGCATATCCGCCTGCTGCCCGGTGAAACCGTGGTTGCCCGGGTGCGCCTGGCGGATCAACCGCTCGGGGAAGATTTTCTCGACACGCTGCGCCGCATTTTGCAATCGGGAACCGGCTTATGATCCGCTGGTTTTTATTGGACGCCCATGGCTGACAATATTGAAAAAACCCCGCGCGGCCTCGATGCATGGTGGCATCAGGCCGTTGGCCATGCGCGCCGGCACGTCCCGCGGCGCCACCTTTACCAACGGCAGGCGGGGGCTATTGACCGGCTCAAGCCCCAATTCGCCAACCTGTCTGATGAACAACTCAAGCAGCAACTCGCGCACCTCTCTGAGCCATTTCGCCGCGGCAGAGATACCCCGCGTGATCGCATGGCCGCCATCGCTGCCCTGCGCGAGGCGATCACACGCATCACCGGGCTGCAACTATTTATGGTGCAGATCGTCGGCGGTCTGACGCTTTATGCCGGCCACCTGGTCGAAATGGCGACCGGTGAGGGCAAATCAATCACAGCATGCGTTCCGGCAATTCTCCATGGATGGCGGCGGCGTGGCTGCCATATCGTTACCGTCAATGATTATCTGGCGCGGCGCGATGCGGAGGCGTTTGGCCCCGTTTACGCCTTTGCCGGCCTGACCGTCGGATTTATTAATCAGGAAATGCCCGCTCAGCAGCGCGGTGCGGCGTATATGAACGACATCACCTATGCCACCAACAAAGAGCTTTGTGCCGATTATCTGCGTGACCAGCTATCCGGTGGGCATACGCCGATATCATCTTCAAGCGGTGCGGATCAGGACGGGCCCGCCCCACTGCTGCGGGCACTGTATGCCGCCATCGTGGATGAAGCCGATTCGGTTCTGATCGATGAAGCCGTGACGCCCTTGATCATATCGGGCGATGCCGCGAACGCCGAGCAAACGCATGCCTATGCCGAGTCGATCCCAATGGCCAATTTAATGCAGGCCGGGCGCGATTATCGCGTGGATGCCCGATTCCGCTCTGCGGAACTGACGGACAACGGTCGGAAGATGGTGGCCACTGCGCGAATGGGGCGAGCGGGTGTGTGGAATTCTCAGCGGCGGGCGGAGGAACTGGTGCGCCATGCCTTGGCCGCCCGGCATTTTTATCGCCGCGACAAGCAATACGTTCTGCAAGATGGCAAAGTGGTCATCGTTGATGAAGCCACCGGGCGGCTGATGCCCGATCGCCATTGGCGCGACGGCCTGCATCAGGCGGTGGAAGCGCATGAAGCCGTGGAAGTTCAGCCGCTGAAGGAAACGCTGGCGCGCATGAGTTTCCAGCGATTCTTCCGGCTTTATCCGCATCTGGCGGGCATGTCGGGCACGCTGGCGGAAGCGCGCGGCGAATTATGGCATATCTATCGCCGCGATCTGGTGCGGCTGCCGACGCATAGCCCGTGCATTCGCCGCAGTTTTGGGGTTCGAATTTATTCCTCCGACGAAAAAAAATGGGCGATGATCCTGGAAGAAATCATTGCAGCGCACCGTGCCGGGCAGCCCGTGCTCGTCGGCACCCGCAACGTTCAGGCGAGTGAACAATTATCGCAGCGACTTGAACACGCCGGCCTGCCAAACCTGGTGCTTAATGCCCGGCACCATGCCAACGAGGCGCAGATTATCGCTGCCGCGGGTAATGCCGGCCGCATCACCGTTGCAACCAACATGGCCGGCCGCGGAACGGACATCCGTCTCGATGATGCCGCCCGGCATGCGGGGGGATTGTATGTCATTGCCACAGAACTTCATGAATCGGGCCGCGTGGATCGGCAATTGGCGGGGCGAGCGGGGCGCCAAGGCGATCCGGGCAAGCACATCATTTTTGCGAGCCTTACGGACGAATTGTTCACCACCCACGCGGGCGTTTTGGACAAAGTTTTGCGCCGCTGCGCCGGCAACCGGTCGCTACCCGCCGTGGCGGCAGCACCGCTGATTGCGTACGCACAGCACAGGGCGGAGAAATTGGCCCGCGGCCAGCGCTTTTCGGTGGCGCTGATGGATGAGCAGCTCGACGAATCGCTCGCCTTTGCCGGCGCATAACCCGCCATCCTTCGGCAAGAGCCTGTATGAAAACGCAACCCAATCCGCCAATCCGCCAGTCATTTACGCAGGCGGCCTATTTTATAGGCATATTTGAATTTTAATCCGCGCGATACATAATTTACGGCCACTCAAACTGACTATAAAATAGGCCGCCGCGATGGTGCATTGCCTGTTTTTAGTGCAGATGGTTGTAAATGGTGGCGGGGTATGTCGGCGGATGGATATTTCTACGGAGGCGGTAATTCATGATCAGGCAAACAGGAAAACCTGAATCACTTCGGCATCACTCGCCGCGCGGCCGTGCGGGTTTCATCGCGGTAATAATGGCGGCGGCCGTCGTCACGCTGGTGCAGCGATGCGAGGCGGCGGAGCGCTTCCCGGTGCTGCACCCGCACCCCACACTGGATACCGGCAGCACTGCATGGATGCTGGTATCGACCGCTTTGGTCATGTTCATGATTCCTGGGTTGGCGCTGTTTTACGCCGGCATGGTGCGGAAGAAAAATGTTCTTGCGACCATGATGCACGCCTATACGGCGCTGGTGGTGGTAAGCCTGCAGTGGGTGTTGTTGGGATATATGCTGGCGTTCGGCAAAGATCATTTTGGTCTGATTGGCTGGACGCCGGGCGACTTGTGCCTCGTCGGCATCAATCCCCATCAACTCGTGGCCGAGAACGGGCACTACATACCGGTAACCGTTTTCTGCATGTTTCAAGCGATGTTCGCCATGATTACGCCCGCCGTGATTGCCGGCTCTCTGGCGGAGCGAATGAAATTTGGTTCGTTCATCCTGTTTGTTCTGCTGTGGACGACGTTTATTTATGACCCGCTGGCCCATTGGGTTTGGGGTGGTGGATGGCTGGCCCGAATGCATGTGGCCGATTTCGCCGGGGGCACCGTGGTTGAAATCGCGTCGGGCGTAGGTGGCCTGGTAATGGCCATTTTACTCGGACGCAGACGTGGGTACCCCAATCAGGTGCTGCAACCAAGTTCCCTGGCACTGACCTTATTCGGAGCCGGCATACTTTGGTTTGGATGGTACGGCTTTAACGTCGGGTCGGCCGGCGCCGCCGATGCAGTTGCGGGCGTGGCGTTCTTTAACACCACCATCGCAGCCGCCGCTGCCGGGCTGGCATGGAACCTTGCCGAATATGTTCACCACCGGCGTGCAAGCAGCCTGGGCCTTGCATCGGGCATTGTGGCGGGCCTGGTCGCTATTACCCCCGCATGCGGTTTTGTCGCCATGTGGTCGGCACCATTGATCGGAATCTGCGCGGGCGTACTTTGCTATCTCGCGGTGCAACTCAAAGCCCGCATTGGCTATGACGACTCGCTCGACGCCTTCGGCGTTCACGGTGTCGGGGGATTTCTCGGCATGCTGCTCACGGGCGTATTTGCCGTCGCGGCTGTCAATGGCGTGCGCGGTTTAATTCAGGGCGATGCCCACCAGCTTCTGGTTGAATTTATCGCGGCGTCCGCAACCTTGGTTTACGTTGCGGTGGGCACCTGCATTATCGGTCTGATCGTGAAGGGAACACTCGGACTGCGGGCGCCTGACGTGGTGGAAATGGAAGGGCTCGATCTGGGCATCCACGGCGAGAGCGCATGGGATATTGGCGCCGTGCCGGAGATGGCGGCCGTCACCCCGGCCAATTCGTGAAGCGCGCCTCATGGGATGCACGAAGCGACGACTGTGGCGTGCAGCAACACCGCGCAGGTAAAGCGGCACCGGTATTTGGATCGCACCGTTTGAATTTTATTTTTAGCGGAGACCAACGATGAAACTTATCATTGCCATCATTCAGCCCTTTCGCCTCGAGGCGGTGAAGCAAGCGCTTACCGCGGTTGAAGTGTTTCGACTGACCGTCAGCGATGTGCAGGGTTATGGGCGACAGAAGGGGCACACGGAATATTTTCGCGGACAGGCGATGCAGGTGAATCTGATCCGCAAGGTGCGCCTGGAGATCGCGGTCAACGACAATTTTGCCAAACCGACCATCGAGGCGATTAAAGCCGGCGCCCGCAGTGGTGCTGCCGGAAAAGGCCAGGTGGGCGATGGTAAAATATTTGTTATGCCATTGGAAAATGTCATCCGCATCAGTGACGGCACGGAAGGCAGCGAAGCCGTGTGATGCGCCGCACGCACGGCGTTTTAAGGGCAGATGGTGACAAAATGCCCACGATTGCGGCAGCTGCGAGCGCGGGGGGACGCCGCAACCCCGCCTCGCGCAGCCGATCCTGACGATTGCCAAAAGGGGCAGGGATTTGGCAGCAATATTCATCACGGTGAATATATTGTACAGCGTTAATGGCGGCCATGCGACAAAAACATTTTGGGATCTGCCGCGTGCCTGAGGCGGCCAATTCGGCATTGCACGACATGGTAGGCCACGC
>JAJZGD010000110.1 GCA_021804985.1 Planctomycetota bacterium | reverse complement strand
AGGTACGCCATTCGTCGCCGCTGCTTGATGGGCGCCAAAAATCACGCCGTCGCAACCCGGCGATTACTCGGACAGGCTCCTGAATCCTGTCCAAGTAATGGCCGGGATTGGGATGGGTCTGAAATGGCCCGAATGCGCGGCGCCTGAATGCATTGGATGGTCGAGCCGACTCTGAATAACGAGTCATCGAGATCCGACAACAAAGCAGACGGGGCATTTCAGGCCCACCCCGCGGGGCGGCGTGCCTTTTGGCCCCCCTCTGCGGCGCGGCTCCTCGGTGTACCCTCCGTGTCAGGTACGCCATCGTCGCCGCTGCTTGATGGATGCCAAAAATCACGCCGTCGCAACCCGGCGATTACTCGGACAGGCTCCTGAATCCTGTCCGAGTAATGGCCGCAATATGGCAAAGGGGTTTACTTAAGTATTAATTTTACGCGCAGCGTGCATCGTTTCCCCGCATCTGCCAATTGGTACCAGTGCTGCTGATTCACATGGCTTCCCATTCTCTTTTGATGGTTCTTGCGTGGTCGCCCACTCGCTTATTGAGCGAGTGAACCACGCGTAATTCCGCCAGCCGCCGGCATGCACGGTGAAATATGCGAGTTAACCGCTTTGGTTATATGCGCGGCTGATCATAGACTTCCGGATTGACGCAGTGGGGCGGCCGGTGGCCCTGAAGCATCGCAACCAGATTGTCAGCCGCCATTACCGCCATTTTTTCACGGGTTTCAAGCGTCCCACTGCCAACATGCGGAAGTAAAACCACATTGGGAAAATCAATCAGGCCGGGGGTTAGCGATGGTTCGTTCTCATAAACATCCAGCCCACAGCCGGCGATCCGCTTGTCCCTTACGGCATTCACCAGCGCCTGTTCATCGATCAACGGGCCACGCGCGGTATTAATAATGAAGGCGGACCGTTTCATCATTGCCAGTTCGCGCTCGCCGATAAGATGCCGCGTCTCGGTGCTCAGTGGTACATGAAGGGAAACGAAATCGGCGTTGGCCAGCAGATTCGGCAAGTCAACGCGGCGTGCGCCGAGGTGCATTTCAATCTCTGGCTTGGGGCTGCGGGCGGTGTACCGAATGGGCATGTCAAATCCGGCGGCCATTTTTGCCACGCAACTGCCGATTCGCCCCGCGCCGACAATTCCCAGTGTTTTGCCGACCACCGGCGATGCGAGAAAATCCATGGGCTCCCATCCGGCCCACTTGCCGCTGCGCATCAGACGGTCGCCCTCAACTACACGCCGGGCACATGCCAATATCAGTGCCCATGCGACCTCCGCGGTGGCAGCGGTTAATACGTCCGGTGTGTTGGCTACGCCAATTCCGCGGCGCGTGCATGCGGCAACATCAATGTGGTTGTATCCCACGCCAAAATTGCTGATGCCCTTGAGCGTCGGCAACTTTTGCAAAATTGCCTCAGATATTGGCTCGGCGGGGGTTACCAGCATGCCGGTGCATCCGCCAGCGCGGGTGGCAAGGTCATCGGGGAATAGCGTTCCGCGCGCGATACCAGTTTTCACCTCTCCAGCCGCCTGTAACAATTTCATCCCGACTTCGGGAATTGGTTTGGCAAGAAAAATCATCGGCTTCATAAAAATCTCCGTTTCAGCCGTGGCCCCAGACCGGTTGCGATTTCATAGCCAATGGTGCCGCACCGACTCGCAAGATTATCCATCGAGCATACGGATGTGGGATCAGAGCTGATCAGCGTAACGCAGTCCCCGGCGCGCAGCGAGGTGCCCGTCGCATCCACTGCGATTTGATCCATGCTGACGCGCCCGATGACCGGTAGTTGGGCATCGCCGAATTCTACCATCGCCCGGTTGCCAAGCTCGCGGCGGTAGCCATCGGCGTAACCCACGGGCAGGATCGCAATCCGGGATGGCCGAGCTGTAATAAATTGATGGCCATAACCAATACCGGTTCCTATGGGGCGGTCATGCACAGCGAGAACCGGGGCGACCAGCGATGCAATCGGCTGCAATGTTCCAAGCGGATGATCAGAACCCGGTTCCAGGCCATAAAGACCAATGCCGATTCTCACCAGATCCACTTCCGGATGCGCACACCGAACGGTAGAACCGGTATTATGCACGTGTATAAGAATGTCATCAGATCGATGTTTATCGGTTGCTTGGAGAAATGCATCGAGCTGCATGGCGGTATGGGCGCTGGATGGCACCTCACCATGCGAGAAGTGGGCAAACAGGCCCGTGAGTTTCAGGTGAGACGCGGAGCGAACAAAGGCAACCAGCGCATCAAACTCGGCCGCATCGCAGCCCTGCCGGGTCAGGCCGACATCCAATTGAATCTGAACCATGGCCATTTGGCCAAGGCGTGCCGCCATCTGATTGAGGTACTCAGCGCTCTGCCGATCCGTCATGGTCAGATGGGCTTTGCTCGATGGGCCGAAGAAAAAGTCGGCCTCTGGCGGGGGGGAATCATGGGATGAAAAAACCATGGGTGCCATGATATGAATGTTTAAATCGGGTGATAGGCGGTGCACCACAATCGCTTCAGCCATGGTAAATACGCTGCACCATTGAATATTTTCCTGCCGCAGCAGTTGCAGCATCGGTTCGATGCCGTGCCCATAGGCATTGGCCTTGACGACGGCTGAAATACCGGTGCGCGGGGAGACAGCGGAGCGGAAAAAATCGACATTATGCCGGAACCGCTGAGCCGAAAGCAGAAGCGTGCCACATTGATCGATCATGTTACAGTCTCAACCTACAGCTTCAATGGCAATGGCAGTGATGCCCGGCGGATACGGTCTGCAAGTACCCTGGCCATGCCGATCGGTGGGTGCCCGCTGGTAGCGGCATGCCGCAGCGCAGTTTCATCCGTCGGCATCTCGATAAAAATAGCATCAATATCCGGCCGGTCCAAACTATGCATGGCGGCGTAAAGCCCCCGCGCTGCCTGATATAGATCGGTGGCAAGGGCTACGGTTGAAAAGTGCCCTGCCGGTATGCCGAGTGGGCCAAAAGTAATCAGGCCCAAATTACCGCGATGTCCAAAAGCAATGCCTGTCAACTGCGGCACCTGCGAGCGATCAAAGTGGTAAGCAGGGCGCAGCGGGGCGTAATGCCGCTCCAACATTCCCGGGCTCAGGAGAGGGCCGCCGCCGCCGTCCGTGGCCGCGAAGGGAACCGGCCCGCTCTGAATGCCGGCGGCCAGCAGCGTATCGGCAATGTCTTCCGATGTAATGACACCGGGACGATAAATGGTCGCGCGGCCGTTCGGAAAACCGACCACTGTCGATTCCAGACCCACATCGCAATCGCCGCCATCAACGATGAGCTCAATCAGACCCGCAAGGTCGGTAAACACGTGCTGGGCAGTGGTAGGAGAAATATGGCCTGAGCGGTTGGCGCTCGGTGCGGCGAGTGGGCGCCCCACGGCGGTGATAATTTGCTGCATGATGGGATGGGCGGGAATGCGGATGGCAATCGTGGCGTGGCTGGCGGTAACGGCCGGCGCGACTTTGCCGATGGACGGCACAATAATTGTCAGCGGGCCGGGCCAATAGGCTTGGGCGAGGGCCACGGCGGCGGGGGGCCAATCACCAGAGATAAGTCTTGCGTGTGCGATGGTATGGACATGGGTGATCAGTGGGTTATGGGCGGGACGCCCCTTAACGGAAAAAAGTTTCGCCACCGCCTCCGGGTTCGTGGCATCCGCAGCGAGGCCATAAACCGTTTCCGTCGGCAGCCCAACCACATGGCCGCTCCGCAGCAGGTCGGCCGCCGCGATAACCGCCTGATCACCGGAGATAATACGTGTGGTTCGATTCACCATCCGACAATGTTGTAACCGCCATCCACATAGATCGTCTCGCCCGTAACGCCGGACGACAGTTCGCTGCAAAGGTAAAGGGCTGTTCGGCCGACATGGTTGGCCGCATCGTCGGCGTTCCATCTCAGAGGTGCCTTTTCCGTGTAGTGCTGCATCATTTTGTCGATGTCGCCAATGCCGCGTGCCGCCATGGTTTTAATGGCACCGGCACTGATGGCATTGACGCGAATCTGCTTGGCATCGCGTCCCAATTCTGCCGCAAGGTAACGCACGGAGCATTCCAGCGCGGCTTTGGCGACCGCCATCACGTTGTACATGGGGATAAATTTTTCAGCGCCCAGGTAACTCATCGTGACAATGGAACCGTGCGGATTCATCAGGGGAAGTGCCTCGCGTGCCATGGCCACAAGCGAATAGGCGCTGATGTCCAGGGCGGTATTCCAAGCCGCACGGCTGGTCTGCAGGAACGGGTTGTGCAGCGCTTCAGCGGGGGCAAACGCCAGAGAATGAATGAGATAATCAAACTGGCCGAAAACTTCCCTGGTTTTGGCAAACGCGCTGCGTATGTCATCATCCTTACTTACATCGCAGGGCGCCAGAAACGCCGGGCTAAATGGTTCGACGGCTTTTACGACGCGGCGTTCAATTTTTTCACCGGGCAAGTGGGAAAACGCCAGCTGGCATCCGGCCTTGTACAACTGCTCGGAAATATGCCAGCCAATGGAGTATTCATTGAGCACACCAAATACCAACGCTTTTTTTCCCGCCAACATCGACATGAACTATTTTCCTCAAAGAAGCCACAAATTAAAATTTCACATCCGCCGGTTTTTCAGGCACACCATTGCGCGGTGTTATCTCGGATAATCGCCCCGCAGATTGGCAATCGTGCCCGCGCGGTTGGACGCGCGGAATACCGATGCCCCTGCCACCAGCACATCGCAGCCCGCCTCCAGCGCATCATGGCCGGTGCGGATGGAAATTCCCCCATCAATGGCCAATCTTTGCCGTGGCAGCAATTTGTTTCTCAACCAGCGGACTTTTTCAAGAACCTCAGCAATAAAGGTCTGGCCCGTGAAACCGGGATGCACGCTCATGATAAGAATTAAGTCGACCTGGCTGATCACCGATGCCACGGCTTCCGCCGGTGTTTCCGGATTGATCGCGATACCCGCTGTGGCACCACCATCATGAATCCGTTCAATGAGTTCAAGGGGGCCAAATTCCTTTAGGCCGGGTGCTTCGATATGGAAAGTGAGACTGCCGGCGCCGGCATCAAGAAAGGGCTTTACGAAATCCTGCGGATCGGTCACCATCAAATGCACGTCCTGCATCAACGTGGTGGCTTTGGAAATGGCCTGCACCATATCCGGCCCCATGGTCAGGTTTGGCACAAAGTGGCCATCCATGACATCAATGTGCAGCAGATCGGCGCCGCACCGCTCGGCATCGATCACCTCTTCGGCAATGCGGCCAAAATCGGCGGCCAGCACTGATGGGGCGACCAGTGGCAGGTGCGGCGGTTTAAGAAACACATTGCTTTTCATATGCGGGACCGTGCCAGTCAGGCGTTGTCAAGCAGATCGATACAGGCAAACCCTTTGCCCTCGAGAAATTCCAAACTTGCCCCTCCGCCCGTCGAAACATGCGATACTTTGTCGGCCAGACCAAATTCCTCGATCGCCGCCGCTGAATCGCCCCCGCCGATGATGGTAACCGCACCTTTGGGGGTTATGTCGGCCAAGCTTTGGGCGACCGTGCGTGTGCCATGTTGAAATGGCTTTTTCTCGAATACGCCCATGGGGCCGTTCCATATCACCGTCTTTGCCGACGCAATCAACGCTGCGTAATGCGCCGCAGTTTTCGGGCCGATATCATAGCCTTCCATCCCATCGGGAATTTCTCCATCGACGATTCGTGTGACCGCAGTATCCGTCATTTCCGATGCGATGACGGTATCCGTCGGCAGGACCAGTTTTGGGCCGGCCTTGGCCAGCAGCGCCGCCGCAAGGGGCACCTTATCTCTCTCGCACAGCGAATTGCCCACCTTCTTTCCCTGCGCCAGAAAGAAAGTGTAAGCCATGGCGCCGCCAATAAGCACAAAATCCGCCTTGGAAAGCAGATTTTCAATTACGGCAATCTTGTCGGATACCTTGGCTCCGCCCAAAATTGCAATGAGCGGCCGGTGCGGATGTTCGAGGGATTCGCCGAGAAATCGGAGCTCTTTTTGAATCAGCAGGCCGATGACGCGTTTGCCCGGCCCCAGCTTTTCCGGCACGCCGTAAGTGGATGCATGCTGGCGGTGCGCGGTGCCAAATGCGTCGTTCACATACACGTCGCCCAGCGCGGCAAGCTGCGCGGCAAAGGCGGCGTCATTCTTTTCCTCACCTTTGTGGAAGCGCGTGTTTTCCAGCACCAGCACGTCGCCGGGCTTCATGGCCGCCGCCATCTGCTCGGCAATCGGGCCGATACAATCCGACGCGAACGCGACCGGCTTGCCGAGCAATTTAGACAAATGATCGGCGGCAGGCTTTAGCGAGAATTTCGCCTCTGGCCCACCCTTGGGCCGGCCGAGGTGGCTCATTAATATCGCTCTGCCGCCCCGATCAATTATGCTGCGGATCGTTTCCAGAGCCGCCACAATTCGACGGTCATCCGTGATCCGCTGGTGGTCATCCAAAGGAACATTGAAGTCAACGCGTACCAGAACTCTTTTCCCGGAAACATCTAAAGCTGCGACAGTTTTCTTTGCCATAAGATCTGAAGATTCCTTCCACTTGGAGCTAATCCGGCCCAGCGCCTTCGGCAGCGCCGCGTGCTGAATTGAGGGCTATGCTAGGTAATACCGGCAATATGGTCAAGGAAGCGCATGGCGCCGCATCTCGCAGCCGCGTCCCGCAGTATTGGCCTGGTATGCCGCGTGGGTGCCCCGCGCGTCCGGCGCGCATGGCAGCCACCCGTTGGCCTCGGCTCAATTTCCACTTAAGCTTATGACAACGGCGGCGCCGCCTCGGCTGGCTGTAATCCAAGTTTCCGCCGCGCCGGCAGATGATCACCGAGGGCACGCGGACGGAAATGTCGGCACCTTAAACGGGGGAATTCGCCATTGTTCGCCAATCATTTTGCTGATCGCCTCTGCAACGCAATACAGAACAAGCAGACGCCGTTGGTGGTGGGAATCGACCCCGTTGTTGAGCAGTTGCCCCCCGAACTGCTCACCGGCCTTGGCAATCATTTGCAACTGGAATCCACGGCCAATGCCTTTCTGGAATTCGGTCGCTCAATCATTGATGTGGTGGGGCCGTTGGTACCTGCCGTAAAAATTAATATTGCGTACTTTGAACGCTATCACTCCCCGGGGGTGCGTGTTTACCGTCAACTGGTGCGACACGCCCGCAAGGCCGGTTTGATTGTCATCGGTGATGTGAAGCGGTCGGATATCGGCCACACCGCGGCCCAATATGCGCTGGGCCAACTGGCCGACTCGCAGTTTGAGGATTGCGACGAAAATCTCGGCCCCGATGCCATCACCGTCAATGCCTATTTGGGCCTCGACGGCATCAAGCCATTTCTTGAAGTGGCGGCGAGCTGCGGCAAAGGGATATTCGCGCTGGTGCGCACCAGCAACCCCAGCGCCACGGAAATACAGGAAATTCCTCTGGCGGGGGGGCATCCATTTTATCTGCATATGGCGGGGCTGCTGAGCCGATGGGCCGATCAACCGGGCACCCATGGCTTTTGCAATCTTGGGGCGGTGGTGGGGGCCACCACTGGCCACGCCGTGGCTGAACTGCGAGCCACACTTCCCGCAAGTATATTTCTTATTCCCGGTATTGGTGCTCAGGGCGGCAGCCTTGAAGATTGCAAACCCGCCTTCGACAGCCGCGGCTTCGGAGCGGTTATTTCTGCGAGCCGATCCATCATCTTTTCGTACCGCGATCCCCGGTATAAAGAACTTGCCTCGGCAGATTGGCGCCGCGCGGTGGAGCAGGCCACCATCGATCAAAAAACTCAGATCGGCAATATCATACCCATCGGCTGACAGCGTTTGGCGGAATCCGCCGCCCATGGCATGGACGCGGGACACGGAGGTAATCGGCGGCACAATGAAAGATGGAACTGAGCATGTGGTCGTGATGGGCCTCGGGCGCTTCGGCGGTGGCGTGGGCGTGACCCAATGGCTGGCGCAGCAGGGGAAAGCGGTTACCGTTACCGATGTCCAGGGGGCAGATAAGCTTGCGGATTCCATTGCGCAACTCAATGGCCTGCCCGTTACGTTTTCGCTCGGCTCCCACCCCGAATCTCTTTTAGATGACTGTGATTTACTGGTAATAAGTCCTGCCGTTGATAAGGCGGCCGCACCATTCTTTCAGGCCGCGATGGCCAGGAAAATTCCGTACACCACGGAAATAAATGAATTTTGCCGCCGCTGCAAAGCGCCGATCGTGGGCATTACCGGCAGCGTGGGCAAATCGACCACCGCTTCGATGATCCACGCGGCAATCGTGGCAGCGTCGCCGGTCGGCCGATGCCTGCTCGGCGGCAATATCGGACGGTCGCTTCTTTCAGAGCTCGATTCGCTAACCCCACAGGATGTCGTCATTCTGGAACTTTCAAGTTTTATGCTGGAAGACACGCCGCTGATTGAATTTTCACCCCATATTGCCGTAGTTACCAATCTGGTCAACAACCACTTGGACCGCCACGGCACGATGGAAAAATACGCGCAGGCCAAACTGAACATCCTGCGCTTTCAAAAATCTGACGATGTAGCCGTGCTTAATGCCAACGACCCAGTGATCAAAACATGGGGGAAGCACAGCCAGGGAAAAGCCGTTCTCTTTGATTATGCCAACCTGCCATTAAGCGTTCCCGGCCAACACAATCAGGCCAATGCTGCCGCGGCACTTGCCGTCGTCGATGCCATGGGCTGCCGCGATCAGCGGATGGCAGCCGTGGCGGCCTTATGTCAATTTAAGGCTCTATCGCACCGGATGGAACTTATCGCGTGCACGTCTACTTCGGATGGTCGCAAAATACGATGGTTTAACGACTCTAAGGCGACCACACCCGAAAGCACCCTCACCGCGCTTAAAGCGATGCCGGCGCGTAAGGCAATTTTGATTGTGGGCGGGGCAGACAAGCATGCGGATATGACCGCGCTGGCGCAAGAACTTTTTGAGCGGGCATGGGGTGTTGTCACAATGGGCGCCACCGGGCCGGCCATTTCCGCCCTGATGGCGGGGCGGCTGACCGCGACAAAATCGGGCGGCGCGCCCCATCTGGCCGGCGTTCAGACCCTAAACGAGGCGGTCAAACAGGCCTATTCATGGACTCATGCCGGCGAACCTGCCGGGCCAGATCACGTACTGCTATCTCCGGCGTGTGCGTCTTATGATCAGTTTTCCAATTATGAACATCGCGGCCGACGGTTTGTCGAATTGGTAACCGAAGAGTTCGGCGGAGTGCCCGCATAAAGGCGACGGATGCTGCGAATGTTTTGCGGTAAAGCAAATTAATCGCCAAAAGCCAAAATCTCGAAAATTTACGCCTCCCCGCGGTCGCCCAGCGGGCGCCACGCGCACCGGCCTCAAAAGAAGTGCATCGGCTGCCAAGGCGATCCAAGCGAGCATAAGTCCAACGCCGTAAAATCACGGCCGCCCCGCGCGGATGGCCATCGAATTGGCACTCTATGAAAGGTTGGCTGACCGGCGGCAACTAGTATTGTGGGCGGGTTGATCGGCACCCTGGATGCCGACGATCACTGCCATGGTTGGCTTTTTTCCGGAGGTTTTTTAATGATGTCCCAGCGTGTTAAGTTTGTGGCGGCGGTGGCTTTTGCAACGGCAACCAGTCTTGCCGGTATTGGGTTGATGGAATCCCAAGGTTCCACGCCCGTGCATGCGGCTCCCATGGCATCCGTTCAGATGCCAAATATGTCTTTGGCCAAGCAACTCTCGCACGAATTTGAGATGCTCCATCGAGCCATTAAAAATTCCGTTGTCAACGTGAGCGTGATTAAAATTATTCATTCGGCGGGGCCAAGTTCGCAGCCCATGCAGCCCATGCAACTACCCCCTCAGCTTCAACACATGCTGCCGCCGGGGGCGTTTTCACTTACCCCCCAGCCAGCACGGATCGAGAAGATTTTCGGCACCGGCAGCGGCGTGATTCTTACGTCCAATGGCTACATCGTCACCAATAACCACGTGGTCAGCGATGCCACCTCGGTAAAAGTTCGCCTCGCCGACGGCCGCAAGTTTGTCGCCAGCGTTGTCGGGACCGATCCCAAGACCGATTTGGCGGTTATTAAGATTAACGCCACCGGCCTTGACCCCGCCATCCTTGGCAATTCCGCCAAGGTTCGCGCCGGTGATTGGGTCATCGCAATTGGATCGCCCTTTGGCTTCCGGCAAACACTGACGCACGGCATCGTGTCGGCCGTCGGCCGCACGGATGTCAACATCATTGCCGAGCACAATCCACAGCTCACGGGTCTTACTTATGAAGATTTCATTCAAACGGATACGCCGATCAATCCCGGCAATTCCGGCGGCCCGCTGGTTAATATGAACGGCCACGTCATCGGCATTAACAGTGCCATTGCAAGCACTTCGGGTTCATTTGACGGCATAGGATTTTCCATCCCGTCGAACGAAGTAAAATACGTTACCCAAAATCTAATCAAATATGGCAAGGTGGTGCGCGGATACCTGGGTATCAGCATTGCGGACGTGCGGCACAGCGCCATCCGAAAAATTGCTGAAACATTCGGCTTCAAGGGCCATCACGGCGTGCTGATTGAACAGGTGGAGCCCGGCGCGCCGGCAGCCACGGGCGGCCTGCGCCGGGGAGACATCATCATCGGCCTGGATGGCAAAAAAGTGCGGCGAATCAATTCGCTCCGCGATGCGATCGCCATGCTGCATCCCGGTACCAAAGTCGCTCTGAAGGTTTTCCGTGATGGAAAAGTCAGTTCCGTGGCATTCGCGGTTGGCACACAGCCGGCAACGCTGGCGATGGCCAACGCCGGATTTGCAGGTGCAGTTCCCGGGCCGCTGGCATCCCCAAAGCTCGGTGTTACCGTATCGAACG
>JAJZGD010000109.1 GCA_021804985.1 Planctomycetota bacterium | reverse complement strand
ACCGGGAATCGCGCGCCCAGCGGCATAGTACGTTCAAGAAATGCCATGCCTTCACGCACCATTGTGAAGGAGTTCATATATTCCTGCCGGTTATCCACGATCTCGCCGGTCACTTCCGTGCCCCGGAACCGTCCCATTTTCAGCAGGCACTGTGGGTAATCGGGAAGGAATCGCTTCCCATAAAGCATCAGTGCGGCCTGTGTGAGAACGCCGTCAAATCGCAGTCCTAATCGGTCAAGGATTTCGCCAATGTCAGGACTCGTATCCGGCGAAATACGATTCTGCTGGATAGCAAGTTCGCGCGTTCGCAGGATTTCCTTCCGATCCAATTCCTTGAGCGTCAGCCCTTCCGCCGGGAGGTTTTCCCAACGGTGCTTGGCGTGGCCGCGCTCGACAAGCAGTCTCTCATACTTTGCCTGCGGCATCCGGCGCGTCGTGCTGCCGACCCGTTCATAAGCGCGGCCCTCGTATACGAAGGGGCGCGTGTCGCGTCCACCTTTGACGGCCACGGCGATGGCATCGCGGCCGGGGCTGACTTTGATGCGCTGAATGGAAAAGTGGGCGGGGGGTTCAAAGCGGTCGCAAGCCTGCGCGATGTCACGAAGCGTGTGGCCAGCAACATCCTGCCCTTCAATTCTTCCGTCGGGCCGAATGCCAAAAAGCAGTGTGCCACCGGAGCCATTCAGGAATGCACATAACGTCTGCATGGCCTCCTTTAATTCGCCTGTCGAACGTTTGAACTCAAGGGCTTCGCCCTCGCCCTGCGCCCGAAGAGCGGATAGTTCCTGGGTGCTTTTTATCATGCCACGGTTCATACCAAACTCCACTGGAAGGCAAATACTTGCTGTATTGAGTGGCTTTTCTGCAATTGCTTTTCCATATCCGCAATCAGTGTGTCACGGTTGGCGTCAATAGCGTCCTGGGATTGGAAAAAATCCCGCCGCTTTTTCTTGCGGGCCTCCTCCAACTCACGAATCGCCTTCTGGGCGTCGAGCTTTTCCTGTAATGACCGTGCCAAGGCCGCGGCCCGGCGGCGTTCGCTGATCTGCCGGTCCAGTTCCTTTATTTCCCGTTCCAAACCCAACTTTAAATCATCGGCCCAGCGATCCAGTTTCAACGATTCTTCATCAAACGCCCGCGCATTACGATCCTCGACCTGTTTAATAAATCGCTGAATTTCAGCTTCTCTGGCATCCGTGGGCGAAGGGGCAGCATCCGCAACACCTTTAACCGTGGCAGGCGAATCGAGCATCCGACGGCAGATTTCTTCGTCCAGAAGTTCGCCGGTGTCGGCGGCACCGACCAATACCAGGAATTCATCCGTGCTCGTGGATTCAACCGTCAGCTTGCAAAGCTCCATCCATCCCTGTTTGCCGATCAATGGCTCCACCGCGCTGGCAATGCCGAGTTTACGGTCGTAACGGAATTCAAGGTGCTGGGCCGGAAGTTGCCGGCCAATGGCCTGCTGAATTATTTGCTGAGCCAGCGGATGATCCTGCCGAAAAAAAATATCGCCAAGTTCCTCGGCTTTTTTCCAATCAAGGTTGTAATGGCCGTAGAGCGCAGCCTCTGGCGTGCCGACGGCGGATTGCCCGTGGTAGCTGAAACGCGGGGCGGTATCCTCAAACACGGCGTGGCTTTGCAATTCGACCTTCGCCAGGGAAAGCAGCCAACGTTGACGCTGGTCCAGTGTTTCCGCGGCGAGGTCGCGGTGCACACGCAGGCGGGCGCTAACCTGATCGTCCACGTTCTCCAGCAACAATTGCCGCGTTTCGGCCATGCGCGCCTGGATGCGTTCATCCAGCTCGCAGCGCATTTGGTCAAACGCGGCGGCAATTTCCGCCGGGGTGCGGCAGGTCTGGTAAATCTGGGCGATGCGGCTTTGCACATCCACGCCGGATTCAACCGCCCCAAGAATTTCGTCCGTGGTGCCAAATACGCCATCAAAGAGTTTGAACTTTTCACTTAGCAGTTCAAAGACGCGCTGGTCGGCTTCGTTGGTGCGGTTAATAAAGTTCAGCACCACAACATCATGCTTTTGACCATACCGGTGGCACCGGCCAATCCGCTGTTCAACCCGTTGCGGATTCCACGGCAAATCATAATTGACCACCAATGAGCAGAATTGAAGATTGACGCCTTCGGCGGCAGCTTCCGTGGCGATGAGAATTGCGGCGTGCTCGCGGAAGTGATCAACAATGGCGGCCTTAATATCAATGGGACGTGAGCCAGTGGTGGATTCATCGCCCTTATGGCGCTCAAGCCAGTGCTGGTAAATGGCGTTGGAGTCGGGATCGGCGTTCGAGCTGTTGATGAGCGCGATCTGCCCGGCATAGCCGTTGGCCGACAGCAGATCAAACAGGTAGCGCTGAGTGCGGCGTGATTCGGTGAATATCACGGCCTTGCGCTGGGCACCGAGTGCGGCAATGCGGTCAAATGCGGTGGCGAGTGCGGGAATAAGTTGCTGACCCTTGGCGTTGGTCGGAATTTCAGCCGCAAGCTGGGCGTAAGAGCGCAGTTCCGCAAGCTCGGCGTGCAGGCGTTCCAGCGGTGGCGGCTGATCTGCGGGAGGTTCCCCGGATTCGGTGGACTCGGCCTCCAGCAGTTCATCCTGAATTTCTTCAATGCCGTCCAGGTCGTCATCGCCGAGCAATTCCGGATGGGCGGAAAGATTTTCCAGCCGCTCCACCAATCGGGCGAGGGTATGGGCTATGGCGAAGGTGGATGATGAAAGCAGCTTGCGCAGCACCAGCGTGATAAGTGCGCGCTGGCTGGCGGGCAGCGCAAATAATTGATCGCGCTGCAGGTAGGTGGAAATGCTGTCATAAAGTTTTTGTTCGGGCGGGGTGGGATGAAAATCCCAGGTTAGAGAGGTGCGTCGGGTGAAAGGAATATACTCCACAACCTGCTTGCGCAGGGTGCGGATGCAGATTGGGGCCAGGCGGTCCCGCAGCCGGCTGCCGTGCTCCGGGTCGAGTTTTCCGTTGGTGAATTGGTCTCGAAACGATTCAATATCGCCAAAAACGTGCTCGTCAATCACGCTGACCAGGCCGTAAAGTTCATTGAGTGTATTTTGCAGCGGCGTGGCGGTAAGCAGCAACTTAAATGCGCTCTGGACGCCGTCGGCCACGTTCCGGGCAATCTTGCTGCCCGCTTTGTAAACGTTGCGTAGCCGGTGGGCCTCATCAATTACCGCGAGGTCCCAACGGACAGCGCGAATCAGGTCTTTGTTAGCAGCGGCAAAATGATACGAGCAGATAACAATTTGGCCGGACAGGTCAAACGGGTTTACGACCGATCCGCTCATTTTCCGCACGGTCGCGCCGTCCAGAATGGTGCACGGAATAAAAAACTTCGCGACCAGTTCCTGCTGCCATTGTTTGCGAAGCGTGGCCGGAACGATAAGAAGAATTTTCCGTTTCTTTTCCGCCCAGCGCTGGGCGATGACAATGCCCGCTTCAATGGTTTTCCCCAGGCCGACCTCGTCCGCAAGAATAACGCCCTTGGAAAGCGGCGATCGAAGGGCAAACAGCGCGGCATCGATCTGATGGGGATTGAGGTCAACTCGTGCGTTGGCGATGGACCGCGACAGCGCAGCAATGTCGCCCCCCGACCCGCGAAGGGTCAGGGTGTACGCCCAATACTGGCTGTGAAATGGCGTGGTCACGGAACCTGCGGCCTCTCGCCTGGTTGGCTGCCTCCGCGTCGCGTTACCAGCATGCTGACCTCCGATCGCTTGAATCTCAACAGTCAGCCGGCACGGTGGAGGGGAAATTGACGTTGCTCGATGCAGCGATGAATAAAGCCCATGCTGGTGCTTAAGCGGGCCGCAACCCCCTTTAAATTGCCCCCTGATTTGCCGGCACGACCCATTAAAACCTGGTGCTCCTGATATTGGAATGGCGACATATTCTGACGAAACCATACAGGAATAAATGGGAACGTCAACCGGAAGTTTGTTTTTTCTGCAAACGCGACAGGCGATCAGCGATCATTCAGGAAGCGAGTGCTTGGCACGAAATGCCGGGGTTGTTGGTATGCTCCGAACGCCTCTCAATTCTTAATGGGACGACAGGAGCCTGGGCGATTGAATCCGTTGTACCGCAGGCATCTTTCCTGCATCGGAAACATGGCGAGGGCAGGCGAGACGCCTGCATCACATCTTTCCTGCATCAGAAGCCTGGCGAGGGCAGGCGAGACGCCTGCGTTACACTTGCCTGCATCGGAAACGTGATGAGGGCAGGCGAGACGCCTGCATCACGTACCAATGGCCGAGCGGTGTATGGAATATGATTGGTGGCCCACGGATAAGCGACCTGCGGCATAACGTGTCACGCACCCCAGGAAGCAGGCGTGGTACGAAGCATAGCCCCAACTTTTGCACTGCCGCACTAAAAATGGCTGGGGCGGTTAACCAAGGCCGAAGGGCTGTACCGCAAACGCAAAACGCATGCATAAATGGTGGTCTTGACCGATGGGCAGGCGGCGAGTTTGATATGTTGCGGCAGCGACGCGGGGCGAACACCAATCAGAGAATTGGGCACGCAATCCAAAGCCGGGAATTTTTGCCACGCTGGCCCGAGCTTTGCCGAAGTCGCCACATGCAGGAGCTGAGCTGTCGCCCATGGAACCTTCATGACCCCATCAAATGACGAATTAGCCACATCAAGCGACACGGATGAAAATGGGACCGCGCGGCCAACATCTCAACCCCGAATCTTGCCGCGCTTGGCCGGCGCACCGCTGATACCGCTAAGTACCCTTTCCGGCGTGGGACTGCCGGTGGGCACCGCGTGGGCCAACTGGTTTGCATTTTTCAATGCCCTGAGTTGGCCCGTGGTTCTTGGGGCGCCATTGTTTCTTTACGCCAAGGATTTAGGCGCCGGCGACGCCGTTCTCGGTTTACTTGCGGCCTTGCCGCCGCTGATGGCGGTTTTGCATATACCGGGCAATCATCTGATTCCACGCCTCGGCTACCGCGGGATGATGATTTTCGGATGGGGATCGCGAACGCTGGCGGTGGTGGCGATGGCGCTGATTCCATGGATTCTGCGGGGCCAATCGGCGGCGCTGGTGGCGCTGATCATTTGTCTTTTCGCGTTCAGCACATTCCGCGGGCTTGCGGGCGGCGCATGGATGCCATGGGTTGCATCGCTGATTCCGCCGGACATTCGCGGGCGCTTTTTTCTGCGGGATCAGTTGTATGCGCAAACGGGCAATTTGCTGGCGCTTTTTCTTGTGGCTCTTATTTTCTTCTCATCACCGGGCGGGTGGCAATTTAGTTTGGCGTTTCTGATTGCGGCGGCCGGTGGCACGGCGAGTGTTTTATGCCTGCTGCCGCTGCCGGATATATCAAGCCCGGAACATCACACGGAGGCGAACTCAAGAAAATCCTTCGTGCAAATGCTCTCGGAGCGGAAATTTCGGCAGCTCTGCATTTTCAATATCGCATTCATGTTGGTAATGGGAGGTTTGGCGGTATTTACCGTGGCCTACCTGCGGGGAATTGCGAAGCTGCCGCAGAGCGAAATTATTATTTATTCAGCGCTGGCCATTGTGGGCGGCATTATCTCGTTGTTCTGGTGCGGAACGGTATTGGATCATATCGGGTCGCGGCCGATTATTAATTGGAGCCTGCTGGGGCTTATTCTGGTTTTTTTGGCATGGTGGGCGCTGGCATCCGGTATTATTCCGGCATCGTGGCCTTTTCTCTCGGCAATTTATTTACTTTCGGGCGTGGCGGGGTTAAATTTTTCCGCCGCCAACAATCGGCTGCAAAGCCTGAACATTCCCAAGCTCGGCCGCAATCATCACTTTGCGTTTCTGCTGGTGCTGCTGAACGTTGCTGCGGCCATTTCGCCGATAATCTGGGGCTTAATCCTTGAGTGCGTCGGCAGCCGCACGTGGCAAACCGCAGGCATCCATTGGAATCGATACAGTTTGTTTTTCGGTTCATGCGCGGTGCTGATGATCCCCGTTTTTTTTCTCAGCCGCGCTCTTGATGACCGACCAGCGCAAAGCGAAGTGCCCTGATGTGCGAAATGCGACGGCGGCGCGTCCTAAAACCATACTCAACTGAATTCCAAGCGCAGGGCCGCCGATAAACATAAAAGTAGTGTTTACCGAGCGGCGGTTACCGGACTTGGCCGAGGCCTGTACAGGCGGCGCCGCATAATTGCCGATCAACGGCTGGGAGCTGCGCCATGATCAATGCCCCAATCTCGAATGTGAAAACAAAATCGGGGGTGCGCCGTGGCCGCGGTTTTACTCTTCTGGAATTAATTGTAGTCATATGCATTATTGCGATATTAATTGCGCTGCTTCTGCCGGCGATTAATTGGGCCAAGGAGGCGGCGCGCAATTCCGAATGCGAATCCAATCTGCGCACGCTTAGCCAGATGGCGCTGATTTATGCTGATAATTACAACGGATCGCTTCCCTACGGCACCTATTCCAATCCGGACCTTCCGATCAGCAACTACAACTCCTATTTTGGCGATTGGGCAAATCTGGAGTTCTACACACTTGTCGGCTCGACTGTGCCGGCGACAAACAATGGCGTTATCGGAAAAAATATTCCGCCGCAGTTTGCCGCCAAGTGGGACTCCATCTTCTGGTGTCCGGAACGGAGTGTTCCGATGTCCGGGCTTTGGGGAACAAATTATGCAGCCAATCCGAATGTATTCCTCGCGCCGAACATCAATTACACGACGGGCTATGCGCATGATCAAGCCATGCTATTAAGCAGCATCAACAATCCGTCTGAAGTTATTGCAATGGGCGACACCAACCAGAGCTTTCCGGGGGGATACTGCGAATCATTCCTGTTTTCATGGATGCCATCGCAATTGACGTGGCAATATGGCGCTTACACCAAGAATACGGTGATTCCGGCAAACCCCGGCAACACCGATGCGACAAATAATGTTATTAATCACCAGGGGCTGCGCTATCGGCACGGAGCAACGGGGCCGACTGCGGGGGCCGCCAATGCGGCGTTTTGCGATGGGCATGTGGAGTCGATGCCGGAAAATGCGGTGCATGTGCTCAATGTGCTGCCGAATGGATAATTCCGCGTGCTGCCCTTCCACCGAAGCTGGATTGCCGGCCATTAGCAATGGACGTTATCGTCAAGCTTGCCACCCATCGTGGAATCTCTGCTTTTTATGCGGCCCTGCCGATAATCGGCGGGCCCAAAGTCAATAGGTGCGGCTGCGCGGAGGCGGCCGCTCTTTTTTGGCGGCTGATCTCTGCGCCTGTGGCCCGCATCGTTTGGGGCGTTATGCCATGACTCAGCGCACGGGTTGATCGGGCTGGTCCGGCGTACGGAAAACAAATTTCTGATACAGCAAGCCGAGGGCCAGCAGACTCACGCCCAACCCCACGAGCGACAACACACGCAGCAGATTTTGCAGATGCGATGTGTCGACCAGAAACACCTTCAGAATAGTCAACAGCATAACGGCGAGCGAAGCATAACGCAGGGTGACGGCCCGGGTTTTGATGGCCAGCAAAAGCAATAGAATGCCCGCGAGAGCCCAAACCAGCGAATAGGCGTAGAGTTCCATATTGCTTATTGGCCCAACGCTTAACCCATACGGATGGAAGAACCCGCGCGTAAGCAAGCTGAGGGTAGCAAAGCAGAGCACAAACGATCCAGCCAGATTGAGCCTGCCGAGGCCCGGAAGCGCACGCTTAAGGCACCAAACGCCGGCCACGGCAAACAGGCCGGCCGGGATCAAATACACCGGCAGAATGATGCCGATGTCCCACGGTCCAACCACCGCGTGCCGCACGTAAAACGGGTTTTCGACGCCCAGCAGGCCGATGGCGGCAATGCCTATCGCCAGGATGGTAAGCATGGCGGCCACGGCCTCGAGCGGCTCGCTTCGCTGCTTATCCATCCCAGCCAGCAAGGGCACCAGCATGGACAAAACGACCACGCTGTCGCAATGGGCCGACAGTTCCGCCAAGGTGATGCCGTGGTTCCAATGATGGAGATGGAAGGCATGGTGTATCCATAGCGTGACGCCTGCCAGTGCCAGAATCACCATGGAGGCGTCCAGCTGATTTGCCAGCGCCGGCGTGGGCGGTCGCCGCGTGCGAAGCATTTGCCGGGCACCAAAAAAAAGTGCGACCGAGCCACCGTAAGTGAAGGTAATCCAATTCAAGAAAAGCGAGGGGGAAATCGGATAGAAATACACACCTGGATTAATGATCAACCGAATCACCACTACCAAGGCCAGAACATTCATTACGAAGCAGATCACTCGCATGCCCGTTCCACGCCACACGACGCCGGCGAGCAGCAACTCGGCGGCCAGCGCTAATGTAAGATGCCAGTTCTGAAAATATAGGGCGATAGCCAGTGCTATGAAGCCCGCTGTGCCGGCGGCCAGCGGTGAGAGACTCGCGGCGGGTGCGTTTTTCGCAGCGCCCGCCCGAAGGTGCACCGCGAGCGCCCCGAGCAGATAGGCCACGGCGATAGCCAGTGTGGCGGCAGCCCACCACGTGCGGTCGGAAAAGCCATTGATCAGCAGCGCTAAGAGAACCGACGCGCTCGCGGAAGTTACGGATAAAATGGCCCAACTCTTCGGCTTTGAGGCACCCCACAAACACGCATAGCCGCCAACGGAAAACAAGACTCCGAAAACAGCCAGCCACCGGTAAAACCGTTGCTCGCCTGCCATGGATGACCCGCCGTGCACAAACGCATGGGCATGGTGGGGCCAAAACGGGTGCCAGACAAGCTTATGGCTCCAAAACAACAAGAGCATAAAGATCGCGGCGGCTGCAAAAAACGGGAACCACTGCATGGCCTGCCGCATCCGCCCGTAAAGCATTGATCCGGCCGCCAAAGTCAGCATGAACATCCACTGAATGTTAGAGAAGTTCGCCGCATGCAGTAAGAGAGACATATTCGTCACGCCAAATGCGACGCCGATCCACGAAAGGATCGTGTAGCGGCGCGGAGGTCGGGTAAACCAGCCACCGCCGGATTGATCGCGCGGCGCCGTGGCGGTACCGGCTCCGCCCGCGAGCAGCAGCAGGACGGTGGAGGCAAGCACAAAAAGTCCCACCGCGAAGCCGTTGAGCGAGTCGGCGTTATGGGTCGACACCCATATCCAAACCCATACATTCGCGCCAATGGCCGCGAGAACCGCCAGAGAAAGCCATTGGCGCCTGCGAGAGAGTGCGAAGAGGGCGGCTTGCAGCAAAAGCAGATAGAGGAAAAGGGGGCCGGCATTGGCATGGGGTGCATCAAGCAGCGCCGGCGTGAGCAGGCCGCCGAGCAGCCCCATCACCGCGATAAGCGGACCGATGGCCAAGGAGAGCGCGATGGCCACGCCCGTCCAGAGAAGCAGGATAACGAAGCTGACCCATGGGACGATAAAGTGATATAAATCCGCTGCGGCTAAAATGCTGATGTAGAAAACCAGCACACCTGCTGCGGCAATCCCCTGCGCCACTGCCGATGCGCCGCGTCGCAAAAGCCAGCCTCCGGCCACCAATGCCACGCCGGCAAACGCGCCGATGGAAACCCGAGCAGCCGGGCCGAGAATTTTGCTGTTGAAAGACAATTTAACTAAAAATATGCACCCCAGGGCGATGGAGATTGCCCCAATAGCGATGGCCAAACTTGTTGCGACCCTTCGCTCCGCGCGCTGGGCGCCCGAAATTCGGTGAAGCCACGAGGGCACCGGGGCCTTGGGCGGCTGGGGCAAAGCTTCCGTTGGTGTCGTTGGCGTTGAGGGCTTTGATGATGCAGGAGTTACGGGCGGTCTTGGCTGCGACGCCGGATTTAATTTGACGTCCGCATCGGCCGGCGCGATCGGGGCCACTGACTGGCGAACCGCAGCGGAAGCAGGTTTAGCGGCGTGGCTTTGTGCATCCAGGGCGTCTAATCGGAGGCGTAAGTCCTGAATTTCGGCGCGAAGAACCTTAAATTGTTGCGCCGCCGAAAAAGCTCTGATCACCGTCGCGATCGACAAAACGAAGATCGTCAGCGGAAGAGTGATCAGGAGAAGCACAAAAAACGACACTTTTTAATTTCCTTCTGCGGAGCCACGCCTCCTGGCTGCCAAGCGATGGGCGGAACTTCCGGCAATCGCGCTTTACCGACGAACGGTGGATGGATTGCAGCAATCTTACACGGCAAAAAGGAATTGTATCCGTCGGCGGTTCATCCGTCTCGGCTAAGTGGCTTGGCGGGACCGCCGGGAGCGTCGGCGTGCGCGGCAACTTTTCAGCGGCGTCGGTGAATTTGCCCGCGCGCGGCGGTCAGGCTTCCGCGAGTTTTTTTTCTCAGGCGCTTAGATGCAGCGCCAAATCGGCCTCGAACTTTTCATAGGCTTGCGCGGCGGATTTTAGTCGCGCTGGTTCCCGCCGAGACGCGTCAGGGCGACGGAAACATCGTCGGTCAAGGCATCCTTAGGAAATCCCAACACAGTTAAGAATGTGGATTTGCCCGTACCGTTGGCACCGACCAACACACAGGAGCGCGGAATGTTTTTAAATTCAACATCTTGGAATGCCTTGAAGTTCTTGAGTTTGATCGATTCAAGCTTCATGGGGCAAATTTCTTTCCGGCCAATAATAATATCCGGCGATTCATGGGATGGAAAAATGGGCATGCACGGAGATTATATCCCGCAGTCGTTTTGCGACCGTCGCGACATGCGTTTGGTTTTGGCCATTAGCGGCAGATCGGGCGCCAAAGGCGTGTCGCTTCATATTCCAGTGGCTCGTTGGGTGCGGTAGGCCCAGCTCACCGGGCGACATCGCGGGCCCTGACTGCGGCCGCGTTTTGTTGCCGAACCATCACAGGGCGAGCCTAGGAGCCTGTCCGAGTAATGGCCGGGATTGGGATGGGTCTGAAATGTGCCGAATGCGCGGCGCCTGAATGCATTGGAGGATCGAGCCGACTCTGAATAACGAGTCAGCAAGATCCGACAACAAAGCAGACGGGGCATTTCAGGCCCACCCC
>JAJZGD010000244.1 GCA_021804985.1 Planctomycetota bacterium | reverse complement strand
GATCTACGTTGATCACGCCGGCCAGCTTCGCTTCGGCAATAGCGCTTTGCGATGCCGCCTGCGCCGCGGTAATCACCGCCCGCTGATACGCCAAACGCACAAAAAGGAGTTCGGTGCGTGCGGTGGCGCCGGCGCGGAAGCGGGAGAAGACAATCTGCGAAATGTCCTTCTCAACCTGCTCACGGAGATATTTGGTGCGGCGAACCCGATTGGCGTAATTCCACACAATCAGCGCCCGACGCAGCGACATGCGGATTCGCCACGCAGCCTGAAGGATATCCCACCCGCGCGCCGCCAATATCGCCTGGGCCCGGCGCACGCGATCTTGAATTTTGCCGGCCGTTTCAATGGGAATATCAAATGAAATGCCCAGTGTCCACGGATTGCCTAATACCTTGGCGGCGTAGCGTGGCGTTAGTTGAACGCGGGGGTTGGGCAGCAACCCCGCTTGCGTTACCGCCCCCTTTTGCTCTGCCAACCGGGCGCGCAACTCGGCCAGCGTGGGGCTCCAGCGCCATGCGGCCAGTGTAAGCCCACTGAGATTCCATTTTTGCGGAAAGCCCGGTGGCACGCGGCGCGCATACCTTTTCACGAACGCCACCATCGGCGGGTTGTCGAGACGGCGACGGCTGAATTGCCGCAGTGTGGCCCGCGGGTGCAGCTCGCGACGGTGATATTGAACACAGCCGCCCAGCATTGCGCCAATCATGACGATCGGCCAAAACGCGGCCGCTTTTCGCGCCGCCCTGCTCCGCGGTAGAGCGATTCTAATGGTTCGCAGCAATTCTCAATGACCTTCAGTCAAGCCAAAACGCCGATCACACGCCGATTGCATTATTGGGTGGCAGCAGGATAATGCAAGTACGCTTGGAGCGGATGGGGCGCCATCGTCGCCGCTGCCTGATGGGAGCCAAAAATCACGCCGTCGCAACCCGGCGATTACTCGGACAGGCTCCTGAAGCATTCTCTAGCCTTCCCTTTGAGGACTTATGGCCACCTGCCATCGACCAAATTTGTTTATTGTCATGGCGGCCGCCCCCTTGGCGTGGGCCGCTTTCGTGATCGCCACTCCGGCCGCGGCAGCATTCGCGGCAGCGGCGGCCGCTTCGGGAGCGCCGGTCACTCCGGCACCGCAGCAGGCTATGCCCCGCCAACCGATGCCCGCGAACGCACCGCACGCGCCCGCGGCCCCGCAGCTTAAGAATGGTCAGCGGCTTAAAAATATTGCTGTGAAATTGGGGCGCTTTCGCCGCGGCGCTATCTATGTTCCCCTGATTCCGCGCCGCGCCGGGATCCCCCGATTGCTCGCGCTGCCCAACCTCACCCTTGAAAAGCTTATCCTGCTGGCCCAAAAGCATCCCGAATTGTTAATCAGCGGGCGCATCACCGTCTACAGCGGTGCATACTATATTCTGCTCGCCCACAATATCTATTTGCCCGCCCGTGCCGGAATGAAAACGGCTGCCCCCATGGGCACCATCAACCGCAAGCGGGCAAGCCACCAAAAGCCGCAGGCCATCATGAGCAAGCTGCTCGTGCATACCATTGGTACGCCCGCCTCGGAAAGCGTGACGGTCAAACCCGCAACCAAAGTCACGGTGCCGATCAGCGTTGTTGGCGAGCCCGGGCCGCACTTAGCGACCGCGATACCGGAAGGCACCTATTTATGGAACCGCATGGGGCGGATCATCTTCAGCCCGACCCGCAAACAATGGATTTTCATCTTCGATACGGATGGCCGCGGCGCACCGGATCCTCCCATTGTGGTTCTGCCGTCACCAATCTTAAGCCAAATGCAATCACTGGGGGCAGGCCAGCGGACGCAGCCGGTGCTTCGCATCAGCGGCGTGATAACGCAGTTTGATGGCCAAAATTTTCTCGTGCCCACCTATGTACAGCTGTATCACAACCTGGGCCGTTTTTAAACCCGCGCTGAAAGTACCCCGCCCCAAGCCCGGCGATTTCATGATTTTTCACTCCCGGCGTTGCTGCTCGACGATTGCGCCCCCCCCGGGCCGGAGGCACGGTCCGGCGCGCAGGCCGCATTGAACCGAGATCGAAAACTTCGCTGTTGGCGGCCGCGATCTCATTTTGATCACCCCCCGTCAGTCGCGCCCCTAATTAAGGTGGCCAAGATGGCCGGTCAAATTGTCCGCATGGCGGCGTTTCAGGAGCGATTTATGCCGCAAGTTGTGCCGCAAGCGGTTTGGTTGATTGGCGAACCATTAACACTTCGTCGTGCCCAGGCAGGCTTGGCCCTCCGCCAAAATGTCGCAGCACACAGTTCCGCCATCTTCCCGCAACCCCAGGAGCCTGTCCGAGTAATGGCCGGGATTGGGATGGGTCTGAAATGTGCCGAACGCGCGGCGGAGGATCGAGCCGACTCTGAATAACGAGTCATCGAGATCCGACAACAAAGCAGGCGGGGCATGTCAGGCCCACCCCGCGGGGCGGCGTGCTTTTTGTCCCCCCTCTGCGGCGCGGCTCCTCGGTGTACCCTTTG
>JAJZGD010000108.1 GCA_021804985.1 Planctomycetota bacterium | reverse complement strand
TCCCGAATGCGCGGCGGAGGATCGAGCCGACTCTGAATAACGAGTCAGCAAGATCCGACAACAAAGCAGACGGGGCATTTCAGGCCCACCCCGCAGGGCGGCGTGCTTTTTGTCCCCCCTCTGCGGCGCGGCGCCTCGGTGTACCGTCTGCGTCAGGTACGCCATCGTTGCCGCTGCTTGATGGGTGCCAAAAATCACGCCGTCGCAACCCGGCGATTACTCGGACAGGCTCCTATGCCAGAAAATTCCATGATGCCCATAGCGGGTGGCTGAGGGCCAGCGCTCGCGGCAGCAGCCGGGCGCCCCCGCCGCCAACGCGCTTGGGGATAAATCCGGCGGCGTAATACGGAAATATTAAAAGGGACGATGAGCAAACCCGCCGCCAACGCGCCCGGGGATAAATCCGGCGGCAAAGATGTTCGCCGGCACGCAACCTATGCTATCCTTCAGCGATTATGTGCGCCCGATACCGACAAACGCATGCCCTTTCGGCGGTGGCCCAACAACTTGGTGTGCCGATGGGTATCTTCGCCGATTGGGGTGCATCCGCGGCCTGGGGTGGGTCCGCCGCTTTGGGGGATTCGCCGCGATTTAATATCCGCATCTCGCAGCGGGTATTGATGATGCGGAGTAAAGGCGGGCACCGGGAACTTGCAGAGGCTGAGTGGGGCTTTCTGGCGCCGTGGGATCGCAAGAAGCGAATCTTCAACGCAGCGGCGGAAACGGCGGCCGTCAAACCGACATTTCGCGAGGCATTTCATTCGCGGCGGTGCCTTTTGCCCGCAGACGGCTTTTATGAATGGCCGAAGAAACAACCGACATTGATTCGTTTTGATGACGATCGGGTGTTCTGTTTTGCGGGGCTTTGGACGGACGAAACAGTGACCATGCTGACGTGCGCCCCGAATGATTTCATGCGACCGATTCACCATCGGATGCCCGTGATCCTGCCAGCGTCGCATTATGATGGTTGGCTGGACGCCAAAACGGCGGAAGCGGAACTTGGGCGAATGCTGCTGCCGGTCGCATGGCCGGGAATGCGTGCCGATGCGATTGCGAAATTACCGTCGGATATCTGAGAAGAGCAACAGGGCGCGCGGGGTATAAGCGTTAATTTAACTTTGGCACCGCTGCCCATCCACTCGCTTTGTTCACCTGCGGCTCCGTGTGAGGCAAAGCAATGCGTCGGGTGGTTTTTGGGATCATGCCTCACGCATGATGTAATTCGTTTTTATCTCAAGCAGAGAATGGAAGACGCAGAGACGACGACGGGGCGCGGCCAGCAGGCTGGCCGGCTAAATGAAGCGGCGGCGGAGAGAAGAGAAATTAGAGAGTGGAACCCAGGAGCCTGTCCAAGTAATCGCCGGGTTGCGACGGTGTACTTTTTGCCCCCCCCTGCGGGGCGGCGGCGACGATCAACTTTTCAGCCGACGGTTAAGCTTGTTCATCGCGGCGTTGAAGCGCAGGCGATCGGCCGGATTCCAAAGCTTGAGCTTCCAGCGCCAACGTCGCATCAGGGTGGGTGGAAAATGGTGGGCCTGCGCATAGCGATAGGCGTCTATGCGGGCGATCCAATGCCATGGCAAATCTGCGGCGCTGTAAGCGGCCGGTCGGTCGACGAGGCGCCAAAGTTTCCAGGCGGCAGAGCTGGCAACGGCCGGGGAGGGTTTGAAGGCGGGCGGACGGTAGGTGGTAATGGGCAGTCCATCGAGGTGATCGTAGCCTGCGTCTGCCCGTGGGCCGGCAATGCGATCAACAAACATTCCGGCGATGGTCATCCAGAAGCCGTCGTTGCGTTTAAGGCGCACCTGATAGTGGCCGGGGCCTTTGAGCAGAAAGCGGCAGTACACGCCGCCGAAAAATTGATATATGCGGCATTCGGCGAGCGGCTTTTCTGAGACCAGTGCGCGCGTGGGGCTGTTTCCTCGGGGATAGATCATGGCGACGTAATCGCGGATTTTATTCATGCCGGACTGTCCGTCCTTATTGTGAAAATAAAAGCTCACGGCATACAGGCCTCTTGGCACCGCCACTTTCAGCCACATATCGGGCCCGTTCATAAGGCGCGGGTAGTTGCCACCGCTGTCGTTCCATTCACCCTCCCGGCGCATGGCCGCATCCGGATAGTAAAGGGTGGAACGCAATGTGGAATTAGACCAGGCGAGATAATAAGCAAAATCCCCTTCATTAAAAAACTGCGGATAGGGGGAATTTTCGCGCAAGATCGACGCGGGGCCAAGGCCGCCGAAGAATTGTTCCTCGGCATTGGCGAATTGCACTGTGCCCGTGCAAAGGCGGGCAAACAGAACGCCGTAGTGGCCAAGCCAGTCACCTTGGGTGGACCAATCTTCACCGAGAAGCGCCGCGGCGGGCGGTGGCCCCAATTCCATGCGGATTTTTTCTGCGAGTCGATTCAGTTGTGCAGTAGTAGGCGGGGGCGCCGGGGTTGGCAGCGGCGCCGAGGCGCCCGGAAGCCCCATTGCCATGTGGGCCGCAAAATGGGCGACGGTATGGGTGCGAAGATCGGCCCCCGGCTTTGCAAGCCGAGTTCCTGCGGGTGAATGGGCGCCGGCGGTTGAGCAAAGATATAGGCCGGCACCATACGTACCGACGAGCATGCCCTTTTGCCCAGCGCTGGCGATGGCGGAAATGAATTGATTGGCCAGCGGCTTAATTGACTGGAAGGTGCAGACGGTGTGGCGCCCGGTGCCTGTGGTATCGGCGGTCGGTGTGAACGTCATCACATCGACGCCGGTGCGGCGGTGGCCAATCCAGACGCGGCCGTTGGGCTCCGCGGCAATTGCGGTGACGTAATCGGACGACATCAGGCGATTGGGCTGGACGACGCGGAGGCCGGCGATGTGCAGTGGCCGCAAACGCATGTATTTATATTTAAGTATATAGTTTTGGCCGCGGATAAATGTCCAATCCCGCCCATCGGAGGCACCCACGGCCAAGCCGTCATCGGTACCGACCAACACGCGGTAGCTGCGATGGGCGGCGGCGCCCGGGGTGCTCGCGATGGCGATGGCGTTGACAAAGGGGCTGGGCAAGCCGCGACCGAAAGGCAATACCGGCACATGGAGGGGGCCGTTGATCCACGACCAATGACGGTAGTGGTTGGAAGGGCGGCCGATGGCGATGCCGACGGCCTGCGTGCCGACGTAAAGTGTTCCATCCGGTGCGAAGGCGAGGGCAGAGAGTTGGTTCGATGGAAGTCCGTCGGCGGCGGTGTAATAGCACCAGCGGTGGTGCTGTGGTTCGTAACGGGAAAGCCCCTGATCCGTGGCGATCCAGATGCTTGCATCGGTGGGAGAAATGGCAATGGCATAAATTCGATTCCCGATCGGACCGGTGGAATTTTTTGAAAGGGGGCCGAGGTCGGGGATGGCCTCGTACGTTTTCATATTCCGGCCGCTTAAGACGCACACGCCGTGGTTTAAGCTGCCGATCCAGAGGCGCCCCTGTTTATCGACCGCGATGGCGTATATATTCTTAGGCAAGTATTGTTTAAGGACGGCGGGAATTACGGGCAGTGGCCGCATCGGCTGGGGCTCTAAAGAAAGTGGTGCAAGGGAAGCGCCTTCGGTTCCAATCCAGAAAGACCCGCCACCACTTGGCGCCAGCGCTGTGACCATATTGGCCGCACCGCTGCGGAGAAAATGCCGAATGACCGCATGGGGCGAAGCCGGAGCGGTTGTTGGGGGCGCCGTAATTGAACTGGCGAACAGGGCCTGGGCGAGCAGCAGGGACGATGCGAGACCGATGGTTGCAAGGATGCGCCGGGGGGGCCATAGCGTTTTGCCCGAGTGGGATTTATTATTGCTCATGGCATCTCACAAGTTTTGGTTTCATTTGCCGGGTTGACGGTACATGAATGTTATAGCCGCTCCATCCATGAGGTTGCAATGGTGAAGACGAGGAAACTGTTTTTGCGGTCTCTCCGGCACTGGGGCGCGGGGGGAATGTTAGGTGCCATGTGGATGAATAGCTGCGTCATGCCGGCGATTGCGGGGCCGGCGGCTTTGCGCCGACCAGACACGGCACCGGTATTGGAGCGATTTTTGATAAGCGCGGTGGGTTTTTCGGGGGCGACGGGTTTGCGGCCCCCCCACCATGCCAGCGTTGCCGCGCACGCGTCACCTGCCCAAGCCACTAACGCAGCGCTACTTGCCGCCGCGGGCCGTGTGAATATGGGGCGCTGGTTGCAAAGACAAACGCCGAGCGCGAGGGCCGCACTATTGCATGCGGCGGCCAATCCGAGATTACACGCCATCTGGAATGACATCTTTTCGCCAAGCCGGAAGCAGCGGATATTGGCCGCTAGGCAATTGCGGCTCGTGAAAGGGCGGCCCGCGGACTGGCTGCTGGACGCTTTGCTGTTGGATGACAGCCGGGCGGTGCGTCTGACGGCCATGAACGCATTTTGGAAGCGCCCGCCCGATGCGCAGGGGACGGCCGATTTGTATTGGCTGGCGGTGGACACGCGGCCTGAGGCAGCGATGGCGTTTGATGCGGCGGATCGGGCGTGGACGTTAGATCCATCACCGCCGGCCTTTGTGATGATTCGATTTCATGGTCAGGTGGAACCAAGGACGAAGCAAGCGGGGAATGAATATTTCTTTTCAGCCAGCGATGCCCGTCGCGCCGCAGATATTCTCATCCATTGGAAGCCCGCTTCGCTGGCCGCATTTTTTGTCGCCGCCACTGTGCACGACGATACCGCCCTTACGCCAAATGTGCTGCCGTATTCGCCCCCGCCGGAGGCTCATTGGCCAATGGTGGATCGGTGGGACTTTTTGCGTTTAATAAGCCGCTGTCGTCCGATGGGCGCATTGCCATTTTTCCTGCGCATGATGGACCGGAAGCAGGGGCAGAAAATGGAATCTTTGGATTGGCAGGGGCGTCGGTATTATTACAATCGCAGCACGGACCCCTTGGCCATGCTGCTTCTGACCGCCGGAATCAATCCGATTCACCTCGGCGTGGTGCTGACGGGCGAGCGGTCAAAAGTGACGCGGCAATGGGCGGCGCTTTCGCGGCGGGCACAGCAGCACGCAATGCGGGTGGCCAATGTATGGTGCCGCAGCCATGGTATTCGGGGGGCCGCGGGGCCATATCCGAAAGCAATTTTTGGGCGTAAGGGGATCGGGAAGTTTGAAGTCAACCCTTCGGTTATGGATTTGCCTGCGCTCAAGCTGGGATTGATTTGCTTTTTATGCTGGGCCAAAACGCTGCCGGGCAATCAGGCCGCAGCGCTATGCCGCTGGGGATGCGATCCAAAGCACATTGAAGCGGTGAGCCAGGCATTTGCCGCGCGGTATCGAACACGATTGCTCGGTTTGCGGCTAATCGGCGGCAGCACCAATCCCAACGCGGAGCGGATTTTGGCACACAACATAGACTCGTCATCGCCGACCGTGGAACTCATGGCGATGAATTTATTCTGGCACATGCCGGGCAGCCCTGCGGTACTCGCAGCCTTGTGGAAGCTTGCAACGACGCCGACACCGGTCGCGGAGCGAAAAATGCGGAGCGGCGGGGTGTGGAGCGTGCGTTTCAACGGACGCTTCATCCACGTGGCGCGGCGCATCGAGCCGCAAGGCGGTCGGGCACGGGAGATCGGGCAAAATAGTCATTTGGCGGTGTCGCTGCTGGTGCATCTGAATCGGGCGTTTGTCGCACAGCAGCTTTTAGCGTTACTTTCCGGATTGCAGCAGGGCCACGGCGGCCTGTTGGAAATAGCCGGTGAACATCCACGGCGGTACCGCTTCGTGCTGGCGAATATTCATGAGCTATTTCGCCGGTGCGCGGTAGCGCCAGCGACGCCGGCGCTTTGGGCGGCTATTGGCAGCCGGGGCCGCGCGTTGGTATACCGGCGAGCGGCAGCCACCGGCCAAGGCGAAACCGCGCATCTGCGGTACGTAGGGTGCCGAACGCTGCCGCTGCTAATTTTATGCGAGGCGCTTAAGCAGAAGGCCGCAAGTTTCGGCCTGCACCGCGGCGCAGCGCTCGCGGCGGGACATTACTTTGACTGGTATTCGCGTGGACGATCGGCATTAACGGCGGGCTGCCAAAAGATGCTGGCGTATGGAAAGCTGCATGCGGTGGCGCGGTAAATGCGGCTCGCCAAAGTGCCGGGGAGCGGGGTGCAGCAGCCGAAATCGGCGCGGCTCTGACATTTGCCATCTGCGCGGCGGGCGATTAATCATGCCGGTAGGGAGATCGCATTTTGCCGCCCGGCAGGAACGGCCGAACGCTTCAAGCTGTGGCGCGGCCAGCGACTTTATTGGCCATGGCGGGGTCGCCCCCGCACCCGCACCAAATGGCGCCAGCCCGCGTAGCGGTAAAACAGACCGCGAGAAATTCCCCACCGGCTCCACGGAAGTTTTATTTGATTCCAACGAATGGCCGCACCATTAAGCTTGCGGACGATCGGCCCAAATGCGGCGGCGATGCGATTGCCTCTTCCCGTTATGGAATTGGCGCGAATGCCCGGGCAGAGTGCGACGAGTGTGGCACGATGTTGGCGGGTTTGAATTTTGTTATCGATCATCACCAGGCGCGCCCCCGGAGCAGAAAGTGTTACCACCGCCGTGGGATAGGGAGTGATAACGGTATCGTGAACCATATAAAGTGTGCCGGTATGGTTGGCGGCGCCGTCGCGGCCAAAATTAATAACTTCATGATTGCCCGACATATGGGGTTTTTTAACAATCAGGCATCCAAGGATCAGCGCATCGCTATGCGGGCGATCGGTGTTGCCGCGGGCATCCACAAGGTCAATTTCGCGATTATCCGAATCATGGATATAGCAATATTGGATGATGGTTAGATGGGCGCGGCTTTTGACATTATGGCCCGTGAGGCTGCGCGAAATGTCGCAATCGTATATGAGAACGCTGGTACCACCCATATATAAATTGTGGTTATATCCAGGCTGATGCTCGTTGCCGTTGCGGGTGATGTGGCAATCTTCAACCACTTGTGCGGCTCCGGTGTGGCGGGAAAGAGATCCGTTGCTCATGATGCCCATATCGTTGGCGTGAATGTAGCAGTCGCGGATAGTTACATGATTGGCCGCGTTAATGCGAACGCCGGCGCCATTGAATGAATGGTTGTGGGCGCCGGAGAGATCAAAACCGATGAGGGTGCAATGGTCGGCGTGCGGGTTAAACTGAAAAATGGCGCGAGGCGTAGAGCCCCGGCCGCTGTAGTTGAACCCGGCACCGCTGAGTTTCACGAGCGAATGGCGGCGGGCAGCCTCAATGGTGAGATCGGGTGTATCGACCTGCACTGCCACACGCTGATACGGCTGATCGTGGGCGAGGGGCCACACCTTGATGGTATCGCCGGGGTGTACCACGCGCATCGCGGCCGCAACGGTGGCAAAACGCCGTCCCGGCCCAACGGTAAGGACGGCGGGGCTGAGCGCGGCGGCGGAAGCGCAGGCCACCAGCATCGCCAGCGTGGCCAAGGCGATTCGCGATGGGATTGGGGAATGTATGGGTGCGTTCATGAGCATCTTTCAACCGAACGACGCTAAGCATACCACGAATGTCGCGGCGGCACTTCGGACGACACGCGCGGGAACGCCGCCATTAAAAACGTTTGGCCGCGGGCTTGGCGAATCACGTTGGGCCGGTTCAAATACAGTCGCGAGCCGCGATGATTGCGGCCTGAGTCCTGCGCGAAGGATCATGATGCGACTTTCACTTACAGGATGGGCTTGATGGAATCGGATGCGGACCGCGGCTCAGGCGAGCCACTTGCCGATGCTGCCGCTGCAGCGCTTTCACCCGGGGCTGAAAGGCTCACTGCCGAAGGGGACACGGGCAATAAACTCTCCCGATTGCACGCCAACACGGTGCGGCTGGAAGCCTTCAGCGATGGGGTATTTGCCATTGCGCTCACGCTGCTGGTACTGGACCTGAAGGTACCGCATCTCAACGACAAATCCCGTCATTTGGTGGTGGCGCTTGGCCATGTTCTTTGGGAGCATTGGCCGGAGTATTTTGCATTCATCACCAGTTTTTCGTCCGTGCTGATTATGTGGACTCATCATCATACCTTGATGCGTATGGTGCGTAAGTCGGACAGCCTGCTCCTTTTTGCCAATGGCTTCTGGTTGCTGTCGGTGACGATTGTGCCATTTCCGACCGCCCTGGCAGCTGATTATCTAATGACAACGGGGGCCAAGCTGGCGGCGACGGTATACGCAGGTACTTTTGTGCTCATTTCGATTTCGGCCTACCTGCTGCTGCTGGTGGTATTGCGGGATGGGGGCGGATTGACGGTATCGCCGAAACTGCTGCGGCGAATGAAGCTCAGTTATGCAAGCGGACCGGTGATTTATCTGGTGGCCGCGGCGCTGGCGCAATTGGATGCGTGGTTGGCGATGGGCATTTGCACCGTGATGTGGATCATGTGGGCGGTTACGGCGGTGGTACGCGAGGAATTCGGCGAGGCGGACGGTTAGTGGTGGTGCCGGACAGCGGCGCCTCGGGCGCGCGCAGGCGCAAAAGGTGCGAGGGAGTGGCGCGGGTGGGACAGCCGCCAGCCGGACGGATCCGGCCCGCGGCGCATTGAATTCGCTGGCAATGCGAAATAGTAATACACCAATTGTTGCCATCCGAAAAGAATGAGCAAAGCGGGTAAAACCCCATATCAGCAGGGTGTTTCATGTGTTATACACCAGCACCTCGAGGCGGCGGGAACGTCGCGAAATGATAAAATTTTAACGCATTATGATATTGACTCAGGTGTTTTCATGTTTCATAATCACTGATGTCAAATTTCAAGCGGTTTCAGCTTGAGCGACGGTGTAGCAACGCGGCCTGTCTACGGTAGACGCTTAACGTTACCGGGTGGGCACAGAGCTAAACCGGCATCTCTTCGCTGCCGCAATTCGTGTTCTATAGCCAGATGCTTCTTAGACCTTTTGTGAGGCCTTAGGCATCCATGCGACCATCAAGCGGTCCGCGAATCATGATCAGGGAGCTGAGACACGGCCCATTCTGGTCACATATTGAGGCGAGGGCAGCAGACCATCGAAACATTGTGTTGTATTACCCGATCGCCGATGTTCGGCGAAGGGAAGAGCTTACGAGTCCTTACCAGGAGAAACCATTATGTTTAGCACTCAATTGAAATCCTATGGCGCGCGGTCGCGTCGGAAATTGCTGCTCTCAGCGGTGGCCGCTGCGTCAGTGACGGGGATGATGGCCATCGCCGCTCAGGGAAGCGCTGTTGATACCTGGAATGTCAGCGGCAATGGCACCTGGGATGCCACGAGCACCAACTGGACCACCAATGGCACAGCAAGTGTGTATGCTGACGGAGATGCCGTGGTTTTCCCGGACAACTTGTCAGGCGGGACGATCACGGTAAGCAATGTCAGCGGCAATGGCGGCGTGACACCCGCGTCGGTTGAATTTTCCCATGTAAACTCTACCGGAGGCAACTACACGTTTGTGGCGGGCACGGGCGTAACTGCGGGCATCGAGGGAACCGCGACGACAGTGCAGTTGGATGCTTCGTACAATGGCACGGTGAACATGGGCCTGGCCAATACCTACGCCGGTGGAACCACCATTAACGGTGGGACGTTGAACCTGCAACTTACAGGCAGCAGCGCACCGACAACCGTTAATCAGCTTGGATCGGGTACCGTTACCCTGAACGGCGGAACATTGCAGCTTTCGCCTACTTCTGGAAGTGATGCGTTCAATGTTACCAACAACATTACCCTTAACGGCGGAACTATTTTCGCGGCCGATGGCCACGAGCATCTCACCGGCACGGTTAATGTGACCGGAACCGGCTCCACCTTGTCCGATCAATACGGCGGCAAAGATCTTTTCGTTGACGGCCCTCTCACAGGCAGCGGGGCGTTACAAGTGAACCACATTGGCAACGAAGACTTTGGCATTGGGTCCGTGCGCATCACCGGGGCTAACAACTCATACAATGGAACCATTACGGTGAACCAAAGCTCACTGGGAATTGATAACAACACCGCCTTGGTCAACGCGAACGTTTTCGTTAACACGGGGCCGGGCACCAATGGCGAGGGTACCGGCGTGATGTTCACCGGCACCGTGAGCACAGACACCAACGTGGTGGTCCATTCACTGACGATGAGCAAATATGGGAACATGAGTTTGACCAATGGCACGACTCCCGTGACGCTGACCGCGACCGACGGTTTGACCCTGGGGACATCAGCGCCCAATCCGGCGTCGGTTATCGACTTTCGTCTGACTACGCCCGGCGCCTCAAGCGAGTTGCTGGTTACGGGTGGAGATTTCACCGTTGACTCGCCGGTAACATTGAACCTGGCTGCCGGAACAGGGTTTTCTGACAGTTCAGCGTATGAGTTACTCAGCTGGGCCGGGGCGATTACCCCCTCACCCATCACCTTGGCTGATTTTAACCTGGGCACCGTCCCCGGCACGCAGTCGCTGACGATTTCCGGCGACGCATTGTATTACGGGACGGCCCCCGTGCCAGAACCCGCCTCGCTGGGTCTGTTAGTACTTGGCACCATTGGCCTGCTATTGGTCAAAAAGCGCGCCAAGCCCGTGCTCTGACGCCCATAGCTTTGTGCGGCGGCGGCAGTTCGCTCATGAGCCGAATGCCGCCGCCTCTTCAAGGCTTTTTGGGAAGATGTCACAGCTGACCCACATTTTCATATTTCATCGGCCAACTCGGCACACTTAGTGCCGCGGCTGCCCCTGAACGTGCGGCCTCGGCATTGGTTACGATGGGTGCCGACGGATAATTGCTGCCGAACAGGCAGCTGGAATTTCAGGAACGCCATAGGCAGGCCAACAGACTGCTCCGTCAAGAGCCATCATCGCAACTGCGCATGATGGCTCTAATTGTTTATTTCAACTAGGAGCCTGTCCGAGTAATGGCCGGGATTGGGATGGGTCTGAAACGTCCCGAATGCGCGGCGGAGGATCGAGCCGACTCTGAATAACGAGTCATCGAGATCCGACAACAAAGCAGGCGGGGCATTTCAGGCCCACCCCGCGGGGCGGCGTGCTTTTTGTCCCCCCTCTGCGGCGC
>JAJZGD010000107.1 GCA_021804985.1 Planctomycetota bacterium | reverse complement strand
TCGCATCGACGCCTGCCCCCCTTGTTTGGACGGCGAGCGAATATCCATTCCCAGAAAAGAAAATTCATCGTAATCCAGAACCACTACATCATGATCATACGGGCGCAGTCGATGGTGCTGATCGCGCCACCAGAAGGGTTCAATTTCCGCCAGATCCGCACTGTAGGCCATCAATTCATTGAAGCCCAAAATCACAAATTGGCCCAGCTTGCGAATATCCGGGTCCGCCAGCGCCTTGACGATAACCTCGGCCCCGATGCCGGCCGGGTCGCCCATGGTAATTCCGATCACCGGTAGCGATGGCGTCATACCCGCACCGCCGCGCGACCGGGCGCATCGGGATGCAGTTCCAACCCCCGAACGTATTTCAAAATGTATCTCGCCAGTATGTCCGTCTCCAGATTCACGCGGTCGCCCGCACGCAGGCCCGCGAGCGTGGTGGCCCCAAGTGTGGTCGGTATCACCGCCAAACCAAAAGATTCGCGATCCGCATGGGCGACGGTCATGCTTACACCATCGATGGTTATGCTTCCTTTTTCAACAATGAGTTCGCCGCATTCTGGCGGCATCGCCAGATCGATCCGCCAGTCGCCGGCGTCCGCCTTCACCCCGACAACCTCCGTGGTGGCATCGACGTGCCCCTGGACAAAATGTCCGCCCAAGGGTTCGCCCGCCCGGAGCGCACCTTCCAAATTCACGCGGGTTTCAGGTTGCAGCCGGCCCAGCGTAGTGCGGTGCAGGGTCTCGGGGATAACGTCAAAGCCGACCACGCCCGGCGCCATCACCTGCGAAACCGTCAGGCAGACGCCCTGCACCGCGATGCTTTGGCCAACTTCCGCGTGCACCGCCTCCAATTTACCAAGTTCAACGGTAAGCTGCCGCCCGAATGGCGTCGGTTGGCAGTCAATCACGGTTCCAATGCTTTTCACCAAGCCGGTAAACATGTCCGTATTGTATATCGCCATGACTGGAACGGCGCAAAACTTAATTTTCCCCATCGGGCATCGGCCGTTGCCGGCCAGCCGCTCCGGCGGTGTTGTTCGATTCGCTCGGCCTTATACTTCTCGACCATGGCGATGCGTTTTCACATTGATCATCAGGATAGCGGGACGGCCGCACGCCTGGGGCGAATAACCACGCCATGGGGCGATTTTGATACGCCCGCATTTATGCCCGTCGGCACGCGTGGCACGGTTAAAGGGCTAACACCGGACATGATCCGCCAAACCGGCAGCCAAATTATTCTCGCCAATACCTATCACCTCATGCTTCGCCCCGGCGGCCAAACGGTTGCCGACCTTGGCGGGGTGCAGCAGTTCTCCGGATGGCGCGGGCCGATGCTGACAGACTCCGGCGGCTTTCAGGTTTTTTCATTATCGGGTCTGCGTGATTTTGGGCCGGATGGCGTCATTTTTAAATCGCACATTGATGGCGCCACCGTCCATTTAGGCCCGCGGCAATCGATGGAAATTCAGTATCAGCTCGGTGCCGATATCGCCATGGCGTTTGATGATTGTCCCCCGGCCGATTGCCCCGCCGACCGTCTTACCGCCGCATTGGAACGAACGATCCAATGGGCCCGAGTATGCCGCGATGTGCATGATCGCTTGGATGCCGACAACCGACAGGCCCTGTTCGGCATCGTGCAGGGGGGCACTTCGGGCGACCAGCGCCGGCAATGCCTCGCCGAGCTGATATCCATCGGGTTTGACGGCTACGCCATCGGAGGGCTCGCCGTGGGCGAAGGTCACCAACGCATGGTTGAAACGCTTGATACGGTCTGCGGAAACATGCCCGCCGATAAGCCGCGATACCTCATGGGTGTGGGTTATCCGCGGGATATTATTGCGGCCGTGAAGCGCGGCGTAGACATGTTTGACTGCGTGCTGCCGACGCGAAATGGGCGAAATGGGTTGGCATTCACCTCGCAGGGTATGTGCCGCCTGCGCAACGCCCGCTACGCCACGGACCGGCGCCCGCTCGATGCCGCGTGCGACTGCCTGTGCTGCCGGGGATTTTCGCGTGGCTATCTTCGGCATCTCTTTGCGGTCGGTGAGATGCTCGGCCCCACGCTGGTGTCGATCCATAACGTGCGGTTCTTCCAGCGGCTCATGCTGGACATACGGGCCGCAATTAGGGACAATAACCTTTCTGTACTTGCCGGGCCAGACATCCTCACGGCGGTGGATAACGCAGAAGAGTCCACCTGAAGATGCGGCTTTCGAGGCGAAAAAGTTCCAGGGCCCGCGCCCTTGGGTGTATGCCCGTGGCCGGCTGAAAAATGTCACTTAATTAGCGGAGCTAGCTTCATGCGCCATCATCTTTTAAGACATCTGTTTGCAGGGATCGTTCTCCTCGCGTTGCCCACAGCGGCTTTTGCCGCAGCCACGGCTACGCCGGTCAACGGCACCGTTCCGGTAGCCGCGGCACCCACCGGCGCCGTGCCGCCGGCCATGCCTGCGGCCGGCACGAGCATTTCATCGGCCAAAACAGCGGCCGCCGGCGGGGCATCGGCAGCCAAAACCACGTTAGTGACGGCGACGCAGCCGACCGGTGCGAAGCACGCCGCCGCGAGCAATCCGGGCTCAATGCTTCAGACGCTCGCCTTTTTCGCGGTGCCGCTCGGTATCGTGTACCTGCTGATCCTGATGCCCAAAAGCCGGGAAGACAAACGGCGTAAGAAGATGCTCAGCCAGCTCAAGCGCGGCGATCGCGTGGTAACCACGGGCGGCATGCTGGCTTCCGTGATCGACGTTCGCGATTCGGAAGTGGTTCTGAAGGTAGACGAATCGGCCAATGTCAAGGCCCGATTCACGCGCTCGGCTATCGCGGCGGTGCTGCCGGATGAAACTTCCGCCGACGTGAAAAGTTAATTTGGCTCGGAGAGGGCGGCGCGGCAGCGAATCATCGGCGGGGCGGCCAGGGGATTTTCGGCGGAGCGGTGTAAAGGGTTCATGAAACAAAATCTTGGTTTTCGCTTTATCTTCATTTTCGCAGCGATTGCCCTGGCGATCTCGTGCATTTATTTTAATGGCATCCGGGGCGGCATCGACCTCTCCGGCGGTACATCGCTGGTTTACCAGCTCAATGTGCCCAAGAATTATCAAGGCCGTACCAGCCAATTGGCGCAGCAGGTCATCGCCGTTCTGCGCAAACGCGTCGATCCGGACAACGTATACAACCTCGTATGGCGTGTGCTTACCGGCAACCGCATCGAAATCCAGATGCCGCTGGCCAATGCCAAATCGCGGGCCGCGCAGCATAACTATCAGCAGCTGGTCCAACGGCTGGAACAAAAAAATATCCTCTCATCCCAGATTCATGCCGCTTTGGCCGCCACCGGCCGCCAGCGCGCCGCAGAGCTGGCGACCCTTGCCGGCGGAGATAAAATCCGTCTGGCGCTGCTTGAAAAGCTGGCCGCGGCCAACGACGCATTCAACGCCGTCGCCCAGCGCACCGCCAAATACAAAAACCCAATCGATATTCCCACCGCGCTGGTCGCCAAACTTCAAAAAGTTACCGCCGTGCGGCGGGCCGCTTTGCATGCCGTGCTGCGCCTGAATGTCAACGTACAAAATATTGCCGGCCTGCTCGCAGCCGCTTACAGCCACCCCTCCAAGACGGTCAACAAGGATATCGCGGCGGTGATTGCGGCCCATCCCGATCGCGCAGCGCTCATCCGGCAGGTGCAGGCGGCCTATATCAATCTGCAGAAAAATAATGGCGGACTCAACAACCCGGCGGAACTCGAACGGCTGCTGCGTGGCAGTGGCGTGCTCGATTTTCGCATCACTTATCCCATGACCACAACCTCGCTTGAGGCAATTGCACAGCTAAAGAAACGCGGCCCCAATCGGGGCTTTACGCCCGCCGGCACCGGCTGGTTTCCCATTGACCCGCGCGATGGCACCGATCTCATTCAGGCTCGGGGGCAAGATGCCAGCTACACCATCGGCCGCTACGAGGGCAAGTATTACATCCTTTTATACCGCACGCCGGCCAAAGCCCTTACCCACGGCAACGGGCGGCAGCACTGGAAGGTTTCACGTGCGGAACTGACCACCGATCCGAACAGCGGCGAGCCGGTCGTTGATTTCACGCTCGATAACGCGGGCGGCGCCTACATGGGCGAACTCACCAGCCACAATATCAGTCAGCCGATGGCGATTTTGCTCGACGGCAAGGCCATCACCGCACCTAATATTCAAAGTGCCATCCATAGCAACGGTATGATCACCCTGGGCGAACCAAGCGCCAGCGACCCGATTGCCGCGATTCAAAAGCAGGGCGAAATTCTGGTTCAGACACTCAACGCCGGTTCGCTGCCCGCCACACTCCAATCGCAGCCCATATCCGTTTACACCATCGGCGCCACGCTTGGCGCTGATAATCTGCGGGCTGGCCTGCACAGTGCCGTGATCGCGGTAATCGTTGTGCTGCTGTTCATGTTCACTTACTACACCATCACCGGGGCGTTTGCCGATATCGCGCTGCTGCTGAATCTGCTGCTAACGCTGGGCGTGATGGCGCTCATCCACGCCACATTTACGCTGCCCGGCATCGCCGGTGTCGTGCTGACGTTGGGGATGGCGGTCGATGCGAACATCCTGATCAATGAGCGCATTCGCGAAGAGCTGCGCAAGGGCGCCTCGCTCTGGCTTGCCGTTAAGCAAGGTTACGACCGCGTATTTTGGACTATTTTTGATGCCAACCTTACCACCTCGCTCACCAGCATGGTGCTGATTGCCGTCGGTTCGGAAGATGTCAAAGGTTTTGGCGTCACGCTTTTAATCGGCCTTGCGGTGCATATGTTCACCGCGCTGTTCATCACCCGCACCCTTATGATTGCTTCCATCCGTTGGGGCGTGATGAAGCAGATCGACGATCTGTCGATCAAGCAATATTTTCGCGATCTGTTTACCTTTACGTGGCTCCGCGGACGCTGGCCGTTTATGCGGGTTTTTACCCTGACCAACTTCGACTGGATTGCCAAACGGTACATATTCTGGCTGGTTTCAGGCCTTTTAATCATCGGCGGCGTGATCACTTTTGTGGCCCGCGGCAACAAAAAGTACGACACCGAATTTAATGGCGGAACGCAGATCACCTTGCAGCTTAAATCCGGCAAGACCATGCGCGTCTCCGCTGTACGCCGCCGCGTCGAAGCCATCGGGCAAAAAAATCCCGCGCTTCGACCCCTCATGCACGCCACCGTTTATTCGCTCGGCACCCATCACGACCAATTTCAGATCATCACCAGCATTGTCAATCCACCGGGTAAATCGACCACGACGCCGGGATCCGCCGCGACCGTTACCACGCCCGTGCAGCAGCTGACCCACGCCCTGGAAGTGGCCTTCGCCAGCGAAATTAAGGTCACGCGAAAGCTTTCCTTTAAATTTGTCGATGTATCTTCCAAACATATTTCCACCTTGGTTGATAATTCCACCATCCTGCCCATCACGCATGACAGCCTCGCGCAGGTGTCCCCGGGCCTGCCCAATGTTGATGTGAGCGACTATCGCGGCGGCGTGGCCATCGTGCTGAAAAATATTTCGCCTGCCGAGTCCGTTCGCTCCATGACCCAACGCATCACGAACATGAGCGAAGAGCCCGATTTTGCCAATATCGAATATCGCCCCTTCAAAGTCATTCCACTTTCCTATGCGATCAGCCCGACCACCACACACGCCGGCCACACACAGCCGGGCGTATCGGCAGCGGTAGTTGTGGCCGTGGATCCCAATTTGCTTTACGACGCTAACAGCGCTGCGGCAGTTGCGGCATGGACGAAAAAAGTTGCGGCGCCCCAATGGCGGATCGTCCGCACCGCCCTGACAACCTCCGGCGGCCTTGCGGGCATTACCAGTTTTGCGCCGCAGGTGGCGGCGGAAGCACGCCTCAACGCGGTGGCATCCGTACTGATCTCGCTGATTCTGATCGTGATTTACGTTTGGCTGCGGTTCGGCGGCGTGCGCTATGGCTTCGGCGTTATCTTCTCGCTGGTGCATGATGCTGTGGTTGCGGTCGCGGCCACCGTGCTTGCCGTGTATATCCATGAAACCGCCATCGGTAAATTCCTGCTGGTCGATAATTTCAAGATTAACATGACCATGATTGCCGCCTATCTGACCATCATTGGTTATTCCGTCAACGACACCATTGTTATTTTTGACCGTGTGCGTGAAAACCGCGGCCGCACCAAACAGCCCCTGACGCGTAAATTGGTTAACGATTCCATCAACCAGTGCTTTGGCCGAACAGTTTGGACTACGTTTACCGTTTTTGTGGTGGTTTTGATTCTTTACATCTTTGGCGGTGAGGGTGTTCACGGCTTCGCCTACGCCATGCTCATCGGTGTGTTTACCGGTGCCTACAGCACGCTGGCCATTGCCTCGCCCATGCTGCTGCACATCGGTGATAAATCGCCGGGCAAAGGTGACAAAACCGGAACCGGGCTTTCAATTGCGGCCAAATCCGCAACCTGATCCGCGGGCGATAGGGCGTGCATGCATCGGGTGGACGCACCCGGACCGCCAGCGAATTGAATGCTGCCCGGTGTCGCCGCAGGCACGCGAAGCGTCGCCACCTTTAAAAATGGCTGCGCTCTGATTTCTCCGCGGTAAAACCGACGCAGCGCATATCCCGGTGGCCGCAAATCCGCGGCGGGAAAACATACAGGGGGAATGCCCGTGAATCTTACGACCGTGCCATTTGGCTCCATGCCCGACGGATCAGCCGTTAAGCTTTTTGTGGTGCAAAACCGAGCCGGCGTCAAACTGATGCTTAGCCCTTACGGCGCTACCATCACCGAGTTGCACGCGCCGGATACCGCCGGAAACTTCGCCAATATCGTTCTGGGATTTCCTTCCCTTGATGGCTACCTCGGCCCGCATCCCCATTTCGGCTGCACCGTCGGCCGCGTGGCCAACCGTATCCGCGGCGCGCAATTTACGCTGGGCGACCAACTTTACCCGCTCGAAGCCAACAACGGCCCCAACTGCCTCCATGGCGGAAAATTGGGCTTAGGGCGCCGCCTGTGGCGCGCCACCGCCCTTGAAGGGGCCGATGCGGCCGGCGTCGAATTCACCTACATAAGCCCGGATGGCGAAGATGGCTTTCCCGGCTCCGTTCAATTCGGGGCGATTTACACACTCGATGAAAAAGGAATCGTGCGCCTGGAAATGTCGGCCGCGGTAGACACGCCCACCCCCATCAACCTCACCAACCACGCCTATTTCAATTTATGCGGCGCCGGACCGCGTGATGTGCTCGGCCACGAATTGACGATTGCCGCCGACTTTTATACCCCGCTGGACGACACGCAAATACCCACCGGCGAAATTCGTTCCGTCATCGGCACACCGCTGGATTTCAGAACGCCGAAAAAAATCGGGCAGGATATCGCCGCCATCGAACCGGGCTACGATCATAATTATGTTTTGACCAGCGAGGCGGATTCCAAGGGATTGCGGCTTGCTGGCGCGGTGCGCGATCCCGTCGGCGGGCGCGGCCTCCGAATTTTAACCACTCAGCCCGGCGTTCAACTTTATACCGGCAATCACCTCACGGGCACATTGCTCGGTAACGGGGGCCTGTATCCGCGGTTCGGTGGGTTGTGTCTTGAAACGCAGCATTTTCCCGATGCCGTTCACCACCCGCATTTCCCGTCGATCATTGTTGAACCGGCGCGGCCCTATCATCATGTGGTGGAATACCATCTCGAACATTAAGGTGATGCCCGCCCGCCCGCTCCTTTGTTTTTGCCCACGCCATCCGCGCCCGCCATTCCGATTCCGCAACACGCCGTGATATCGCGGCTGGCAATCAGGCGGTCCGTGTCGCGGTGCCTTGGCGAATGCGTGATGTGATATCGCCGATAATCTCCGTCGTGGTGGCGCTGCGGGTTTGATCCATGGTTTTCCAGATCAGCACTTCCGCGGAGGCAATTTGCGCCGCGATCCGCTGGCATGCCGATATCACGGTGGAATGGCTTTTGATGCCCGCGTGTCGGCTTATTTCCGGGTAACTCATTTTGCCGAGCTCGCGGGCGAGATACATCGCCACACCACGCGCCCGTGAACAATTAACCGATCGACATCCGTTGATCATCTGATCTGCCGCTTCGCCAAAATATTCCGCCGTGCAGCGCAGAATTGCATCAAATGAGGCCCGTGGCCCGGTCAAATGCGATCGGTGTGGCTCAGCCAAACCGTGACCGGTGGGGGCGCCAGCCTCAGCGCCCCGAAACGTGTTTCGCATCACCGCCTGCGTCAGCAGTCCCTCAAGTTCGCGCACGCTTACCAGCGGTTCCTGCGACAGGCGCGAAATCATCACATCGCTGATAACCCAGCCGCGCTGCCGGGCCAGCTGCCGCAAAATATCCAGCTTGGTTGATGTATCCGGCGGATCAACCCGCACCACCATCCCGCTGATAAATCGCGTTGCCAGCGCCTCGCAAACATCCGGTATTTCACGCGGGGCCGTATCCGCCGCCATCACCACTTTATTGCCGCCCGCGATGAGTTCATTAAAGGTGTGCAAAAATTCCTGCTGCGTTGAAACCTTTCGCGCCAGAAAATGCACATCATCCACCACCAGCAAATGCGCACGCCGCATGCGGCGGCGGAAGGCGCTCATCGAAGACTTTTTTATCGCTTCCAAAAATTCATTGGTGAATTGCTCTGCCGTAAGATACAGCCACTGATTTTTCGGGAAATGGCCCGCATACGCCCGGCAAATTCCTTGCAAAAGATGGGTTTTGCCCAGGCCGCAGTGGCCATGAATAAACAGCGGCCCCGGCAATTGTTCGGGGGTAGCAGCCAGCACTTCGGCCGCATGCCGCGCCATGCGATTGCTGACCCCGCATATGAACATATCAAGCGTGAAAAAGGGATTGAGCTGCGCGGGCATGCAGGCGGTTCCACCGGGCCCTGCGCCCCTTGATACGGCGCCCCGCCCGCCAGGCGCCCGCGCGCCGGCAAGCCATGGGCTTGCGATTTTTACCGGCGCCAACTTTTGGCCGACGCACACCTCCACGCGATCCAACCCCATGGCCAACCGCGCGGCCGCTTCCATTTCACGCATGAAATGGCTGCTGATCCACTGGGCAATAAAGGCGTTGGGTACCGTGATAACGAGGCGATCGAACTGGCAATCCAGCGCCGTTTGCGGGCCGAACCATTGGGCCGCACGGGCCTCCCCCAGGCGGGTCGCGAGTTCCTCGCTGAAAGATAATCGGATATCCCGCACACTTGCCTGGACGCGGGCGGTGGGGTTCAGCGCGGATGAAAGTTGGGCATCTTCAAAAACTGCGGCCACTGCGGACTCCTTCCCAGACAGCACATCCCATTGCAAATGGAAATGCGAAGCGCTGAACCTTCCTGGTTCAATCTTCCGGGTGAAGCCGGCATTCCGTTGCCGTAACGATGCGACCTTTCACACTTAATTTAATGCCGGTGCTATTGCACGAAAATATTCTCACAACGGGTGGACCACGATCCAACGCCCGCTCCGGACGGAAAAAGGCTCCCTGCATCCGGGCCATTCAATGAACCATATTTTAATAATCACAAAGCGACGGCCGAATCCATCCGACCGTCGCAAGGTTTGCTCACCACCTGGTCTCCACCAAGCCGGCGTGCTGCTCGAGCGGATGGTAGTATTAAGGTTTCGTAAGCAGGTTGCCAGCGCACCCTTTAAGCCAACTTATTCACATGGCGGCAGCGCTTTGAGCAACAAGCACTTACGTATAAAAAAAAACTTTTTTCAACGGGTTCTACACGGCCATGGGGATAACTTGTTAACTTGCCGCCAATTCGGCAGCTTTATGCGATTTCGCCTTGCCAGACGGCGTTTTACCTGCACGCATCCGTCAATGGCAGAAAATACACGCAGCGCCGCAAGACAGGGCGGTACCCAAATTTTAAATACAGCTTCATGGCAGGCGTATTGCCCTCATCCACGGCCAGCGCGCTGTTCCGAATTTCCATCTCGCGCAGTTTTATTCCAACTTGAGAAAGCAAATACGCTGCCCGCCCCTGCCCCCGATGCCTCGGCGCAAGGCCAAGGTAGGTAATATCCAGCGACTGCGCCCCCCGCTGAAGTGTCAGCAGCATCACGCCGATCCCCGCGCCTTGATGCACCAGCACATACCACAGCTGCGGATCAAATGGGCCTGCCGCCTTGTGTCCTGCAATCACATCCTCAAGATCGCGCAGCCCCGACATCTGCGGACAATCCAGCGTCTGAACGTAGCTCTCTGCAATGGCCGCTTTAAACAGATCATGGTTATCGCGGCTGTAGGTTTGCAGCGCATAGCCCGACGCCGGCGGGGCGCTAACCGCCGGCCAATGGTTGCCATGCTCCATGAATTGCAAAATGGCGAGAAGCCGATAGCCGGCGCCAAGGTAAATTTGATCCAGCAGCGGTTCGCCGGTGTCAAAAATCCCCTGAATCATCTTCATTCCAAGGGCAGCCGCTTTGGTGGACGCAAGTTTTAAACACGTGGATACATAGGGCTCTTTGCCGTCCAAATGTCGCGGCGGGGGAATATAGCACACCGCAGTTTTTCCCTGATTGGGCAGCCACAGGCAGGATGCGACCACCTTATCACCCACCAGACAGATCACCTGATTTTCGATCGCTACGTTGTATTGCAAACACAGGGCATCAAATCCGGGTCGCCGGGCTTTAATCTCCAGCCGCCGGCGCATACCCGATCTTTCCGGCCCCGCCAAAATGCAGTCAATCCCGCGATTGGCCAGCGCAGGCTCTGGTTCAGTGATCAGTTCGCATGGCAGGTTGTTATCCAATGGTGTACCCCCGCGTTCCCGCCATCCTACGTTTATCCCACCCCACCCGCCAGTGTTGCACCCAACATCATACCCCGCAGCGATTGAACCATGCCGCGATGCACCGCCGGCAGAAAAAATACGCCCCGCGGTTTATTCGCTCGGAATGATTGTCCCCCGCGCCATTTAGCCGGCGCAATTACGTCCGCGCTATTTAGCCGGCGGCATGGTGCCGCCGTGTGGGCCCTGCGCCAAAAATAAAAATTTAAATTTTCCCCTTGACACCACCAATGGTGGGATGGTAAAGTTTGGTCACCAAATTTTTTCTCAGCACTTTTGCCCTCG
>JAJZGD010000106.1 GCA_021804985.1 Planctomycetota bacterium | reverse complement strand
TCGGCTGCTGGAATTTGCTGCCCAGTATGCGCGGGAAACGAATGCCATCATGATTGTGGTTTTTGTGCGGCAATTGAACCTGGCGTTTGGTACGGAAGGTACCGGCCCTACGCTGGAAGAAGATGCGGAGGCGATCGGCACTTTTGAATTTGCCCATAAAACAGCGTTGGAGAAGCAGGTACCGCTCATTCCCATTTATGCCGTCTCACCGGATGTGGCTTATACGCTTCTGGACTTTGCCGGGACATACGGCGTCAATGCTTTGTTCATGGGCGTTTCGCGCCGTGCTGCCCTTTTACGTGTGCTTCACGGTGATACGCTTGCGGCGGTGGCCGATCAGTTGCCGCCCGATATTCCACTGCTGATTCATGCCTGACAAAAGCTGTTCCCGTTGTAAAGGTGATGGATGAAGATTTTTCCGGATATAAGTTCGGCCCCGCTGCAACCGTGGCAAAGCGATCCGTATGCGCCGCTGCCCGACGACGTTCGCGGGTTGATATTTGATTGCGATGGCACGATTGTCGATACCATGCCGGTGCATTTTCACGCCTGGCAACAAGCGCTTGGGACGTATGACATCCCTTTTGATGCGGAAGATTTTTACAAACTGGCCGGCATGCCGACACTGAAAATTGCATGCATGCTTGCCGCGCGGCACCACAAGCCGGATGCCGGTGTTGACATTTGCCATCAGAAAGAGGTGGCGTATATCAGCCGGATTTCAGAAATCCAGATCATCGGCCCGGTGGTGGATATCGTGCGTAAAAATGTTGGGAAGCGACCCATGGCAGTGGCCAGCGGTGGTATGCGGCGGGTGGTTGAACTTCAATTAAAGGCGGCGGGGCTGGAGCATTATTTTCCCGTGGTGGTGTGTGCCGACGATGTGGAGCATGGTAAGCCGGCGCCCGATACTTTTCTTCTCGCGGCCAATCAGCTTGGTGTCGCGCCCGAGCAGTGCGTGGTCTATGAAGATGGCATTCTGGGCTTTCAGGCAGCGGCGACGGCGGGAATGCCTTACATCGATGTGCGGCCATGGTATTTCACGCCCGGTCGGCGGGGCTGATGCGGCAGCCGGTGCGGCATGTTCCGGGCTTACCGGGCGTGGCGAGCGTGTCGTTCATGCGGGACCTGGCGGGCGTGGCGGGCGTTACGGACGGCGCTTTACCACGCTGCCGCAGCGGGGGCAAACGGCAATGGCGACGGCCCGCTCAATTTTGCTCACCTACAATGCCATCGGAATGACAGCTTATCGGAGGATCGCCTATGGCTCGAGTTGCGTTGATTACCGGGGGCGCCGGTGGTATTGGAGCGGCCACCGCCCGGCGGCTTTGGCAAAAAGATTATGCGTTAGCGCTATTGGGGCGCGATGAGGGCAAACTTGAAGCGCTCGCGACCGAGCTTGGTGATCCCCATCGCCTGAAATTGCTGATCGCCGATGTGCGAGACCCGGAGCAGGTGCGGCAAAGCGTTGAGACCGTGGCAGCATGGAAAAATCGACTTGATGCGGTGATTCATACTGCGGGCTGCGCGCCGCATCGCACGCTGGCCCAGACTTCGCCGTCGGAATGGCGCAACATCATCGATGGCAATTTATCCAGTGCCGTTTATCTGGTGCACAGTGCCTGGCCGCATTTGGCGGCGCAGCATCAGGCAGCCGCCACATTGCCCGATTACGCCGGCACGACGATCGTTTTAATATCGAGCGAGGCGGCGCGCGATCCATTTCCCGGCCTCGGAGGTTATGCGGTTGCGAAGATCGGCCTGAATATGTTGGCAAAAGTCATCTCGCGTGAGGGACGCCCCATTGGCGTGCGGGCTGTTGCGGTAGCCCCCGGTGCGGTGGATACACCGATGCTGCGAGCGCTTCCGTTTGCCGGAAAAATTCCCGCCTCGCAAATACTTTCGCCGGATGATCTTGCGGAAACGATCGTCGCGTGCGTGGATGGCGGTCTTTTCCATGCCAGTGGGGAAGCCATTTATGTGCATCGATCGGCCTGAGGCTTTCAGTGAATCTGAATTGGCAGCGCTTAGTATGAAAACCGTCGCGGAGATAACCTGCTTTTTCATTCGGCATGCCAAGGCGGAACCCGTCGCCGATGGCCTTGATGATGCCGAGCGGCCGCTGACGCCGGCGGGTCGGCGCGATGCGAAGAAAATATTTGGCGTTCTGGCGGCGTCGCGGCCGGCGATTGAAATAATATATTCGTCGCCGCTGCTTCGGGCGAAGCAAACGGCCGATGTGCTGACCACCGCGCTGCGGATGAATGGCCGCCCCGTTGTCACACCGCTGCTTGCGCCCGACGCGGAGCTGTCGGCGTGGCTGGAATTTCTGCAAGCGCTCGCCGCATCCGGCGGCCGCGATTGCGCCATCGCTGCGGTGGGCCATGAACCCACATTGGGGCGGTGGATCAGCATGTTATGTTTCGGTACTGCGCGGCCGGTGAATCTGAAAAAGGGGGCCATCGCGAAGGTTGTAATCCACACCCCCATCACGGCGGGCGGCGGAGAATTGTGTGGCCTCTACCAGCCGAGCTTTTTACGCCGCATGGCCGGGCGGTGAATCGACCGGCGCTGAGGGAGAATTATCGGCCTTTGCCAGGGGCGGTTATGCCGGCACTCGCCATCCTCAAACGTGGGTGTCTCCAGTAATATACGTCGGCGGCCGGGTTTGAAGCGTGCCCGCGGGGCGAGAAGGGCAAAAGGAGCGTCGGCCATGGCCACTGCGCACTCGCACGGTTCCCTCGAAGTTCTTCGACGATCATTTTTATTTGTGGGCCGAAAATCGCTTTGGATAGCGGCCGGTTGGGTGATCATCTATCTGATTGCCCGGATTTTTGCCACGGGGCCGCTGATGCTCATTGAGCCGGTGCTCGGCGCGATATTTGGCGGTGCCGCCGGATGGGAAATGGGGGAAAATGCCGTACAGGAGTGCGGCTATACGGGGCTGTTTCTCTGGGTCATTCTGGTGGCGGGGTGTTGGGCGCCGATCTTTCTGATCACATGGATTGAGCAGGCGCTGGTTCAGAAGTTTTTTGGCTGGCCGCTGACGTTCGGCGATTGGATGCTGCTGACGACGGCCACACTGCTTTCGCTGGTTGCGGCGGTGTGGCGGGCATTGGCCGATGATTGATGCGGCGGCAGCCGGGTCGGAGGCGCGATTGGGGGCGGCCGCAGGGCAATCGGCGGGCGAATTGGACGCGCGACTGGGAGCGGGGCTGGCGGCGAATTGGCGGCCCGACATATCTGCACCGCTGGCAACGCATCGTTCGGCCCGCTATTGTTTCAGTTATGTCAAAGGATATTGACCGCATTGTCATTTCACGTCGGCAAATTCAGCGCCGTGTGGCATCGCTGGCGCGCGAAATATCCGAAGCGTACAATGGCCATGAGTTGGTCATCGTGCCGGTTCTTACGGGATCGTTCGTGCTGCTCGCGGACCTGGTTCGCGAACTGCCGCTAAAAATGCGCGTCGATGTGCTGGCGGTTTCGAGTTATCCCGGGCGATCGATCAGATCGCAAGGACCGCGGATTGTACTGCCGGGATCATTGCCATTGGCCGGGCGGCGGGTGCTTATTCTCGATGACGTTCTGGAAAGTGGCCGCAGCATCGGCGCGGTGCAAACACTGCTTCGGCGCCGTCGGCCCGCTTCCATAAAAACCTGCGTGCTGTTGCGAAAAGCGTCGGCCAAAGCGATGGGGCTTTCTGCGGACTTTATCGGCTTTGAGATCGCCGATGATTTTGTCGTGGGCTACGGCATGGACTTCAATCATTACTATCGAAATCTGCCGGATATTGTGACACTTAAACCCGCGATTTTTGGGCGGCGAGCCTGATCGCGCTGAACGGTGTGGCGGGCTGCGATGGCCGTCGTGAAGGAGACACATTTATGGCATCATCAGGATCGGGCAGCGTACCGGGGCAATTATCGATGGCATTTGCGGCAGGGGCCGTCGGAGCTGCGGTGCTGCTGATTATCGCGCTTTTGATGGCTCGGTTTGGTCTTTTTGGTGCGCTGGGCTGCCACCTGCCGCTGAGTTCGAGCCGCGAGCTGATTTATTCGCGCATCGTGTGGGGCGGATTGTTCGGCCTGTTTTTGCAGGGCAATCGCATACTAAAAATCCGATGGGGTTGTGATTTTCTGCGGTGAGTTGTTATGCTTTGATGGCAATAAGGCCGCGGATCCGCGTGGTTTTGTAAAAACTTACCACGGACGAAAGGAGCTTTGGCATGGACGCCACGGTAGATACGGATTTTGCGCGCTATTTTGAGGAACTCCCCGATCCCCGCCAGCCGCATTTGGTGCGTCACCCTCTGATCTCGGTGCTGGTGATCGCCATTCTGGCGGTCATAAGCGGCTGTGACGGTTGGCAGCCGGTGGCCTTTTGGGCGCGGTGCAAGGAGAAATGGCTCAAGACCTTTTTGAAGCTGCCCAACGGCATCCCCTCTCACGATACCTTTGGGCGTTTGTTCTCACGGCTCGACCCCAATGCCTTCGAGCGTTGCTTTATGCTTTGGATGCAGGGAATGATTGATCATTCCCAACAGCGTCTGGTGGCCATCGACGGCAAATCCATCCGCCGGAGTTTCCGTCGTGGCTGGGATAAAAGCGGCATGGTTCACCTGGTCAGTGCCATGGTCAGCCAGGGAGACAATCGACTGGTGTTCGGACAGTTGGCGGTGGACCGCAAATCCAACGAGATCAGGGCCATCCCATCCCTGCTCAAACTTTTGGACTTGAAGAAGGCTGTGGTGACGATCGACGCCATCGGCACGCAGCGGAACATTCTCGAACAGATTATCCAACAAGGGGGCCATTATGTTCTACCCGTCAAAGGTAACCAAAAGGCGCTGGCGGATAATATCGAATCGGTCATGACCGACTTGATGTTGGACCATAAGAAAGGTATCCCGGCGCCGGTGCAGTACCACGAACAGGCCGAGGAAGGGCACGGACGCAGCGAAGTGCGACGGCTCTGGTATTGCGATGCGGTCAAACTGCTGCGACCGGAGATACGCCGACAATGGCCGACGATACGGGGCATCATGGTGGTGGAACGCCAAAGACAGGATCACGGCGCGTTCACGGGCAAGCCCGGCGTGCAGCGATGCTTTTATATCACGAGCCTTTCAAAAACCACGGCGGCGGAACTGGCGGCCTATATCCGTGGCCATTGGGCGGTGGAGAATAATCTGCATTGGCACTTGGATGTGGCCTTCAACGAGGATCAGGGACGAATGCGAGTGGATCACGCGGCGGAGAACCACTCGCGGCTGAACCGACTGGCATTGAACCTGCTTAAACGCGAGAAAACGATCAAGGCAAGCATTCGGAACAAACAAAGGTTGGCCGGCTGGGACCTCGACTACCTGCTACGCCTTATTTCCACCTGATCCGAGTATGCGATTGCCCTGCCTGTTTTTGTGCCTGCCGATACTCACGGGCTCGGTATTCAAGCGCGGGCTGGTATTCGGATTGGTGCCTGCGTTTGTGCAGCTTTTCATTGTATTTCCACTTTTGCAGCACGCTTCAGTCTTGGGGTTAAATTTTGGCTACACCACACCATTTTTTATTATATTTCTTAATTTAATCTGGGGACTGGCCGCAGCGGGCTGGCTGAAAATGATCGGCGGTTGAAGCAGGTGTGTCGGGCAAGCCGAAGGCGGAGCGTCGCGCAGGCTTCGCCGGCGAGGGGTACACCAGCGCCGGCTACTTTGCCAGATTGCTATGTATCACGATCACACGTGGAGGCCCCTTTGGCACAATCAGTTTTTTTGACGGCTCCCCGTGGCGCTTGAGAATGTAGGCGAAAAAGTTCTCGTGCATGGTGATCCGCTGTTTTCCGTATTGCACCACAAACGTAAGCCGCCCCGGAAACGCCTCGCGCTTGGCCTTCGGTGTCAGCGTGATGCGGGCCTTTTGGCCATGGTCGATAATTTGGATGTGTATATTATCCGGAGCCGATGAGCTTGCACCAATGAACCGCGGTGTGATCGCCGGATCGGCTGACCAAAGGGTGATATCCCGGTGATAGATCGAATCAGCCTTAATGATGCCCACCAGCAGGCTTGCCGGTACCAGTGAAAGCGTGCCCCGTACGGTGAATTCCAAGGCCTCATCCAGATGGTAGGCCAGTGGTTTGCCATGGTTCAGAAATGAAAACCGCAGCCTGTAGTTGTGCGTCCCAACAATATCAAGGGTGGTGAAATGGATAATGATTCGCCAGTGTCTGCTGTTGATTGGCTTAACTGAGATCATTAGTTCGCGGCTGTTGCAGCGGCACGCCAGTTTTGTCCAATGGGCAAGATAGTTTCCTCTATACACATTGAGCACGATCGGCTTGGCCAGCCTGCGTCGCTTGATATGGCCCAGATCAATGGCCTGGGTTGAGAGAATGCTGTGGGCCGGCGGCGGGATCACCAGCATGGGATGGATTACATATTTGATGATCCATTCCCTTGCCCACGGCTCTTTGCCCAAATGCCCCAGCAGCAGCGCCGAGATGCTTGCCGGGCCGGGATCCAGGTGCGTGATAATTCGCAGCTTCAGCGTTGCTGTGGCGCCGGGCTTGATGACATGCGGGCTTACCGACGCCGTCACGCAGCCGCAAGAGGTGCTGAGCCGGTACAAGCGGAGGGCGTGGGCGCCTGGATTGTGAATAACCACGACGCGGTTCATGATGCGCCCCGGCAGCTGCGCGCCAAGGTTGATGATATGCGGTCGGTTGGCGGGTGCGGCAGCCGCGGTTGCGGCGCTGCGCAGCAAGCCGATTAGGCTGGCGGCAGCGATTAAGGCCCAAAGTGCGCTGTGCAATCGATGTTTCGGCTGATGCATTGGCGTCTGTTACTCCATGTCGGGTGCCCTGATCGAAGGACTCCCATTCAATAAATTCGGTTCAATGGCTACCTTTGAATTTGCCCTTCACTTTTTCCTGCCGCCGGCGGCGGCATTACCAAGATGCTGCGTGCGAGCCGGCGCGGGGGGAAGCTTGCTGATGCTGACGATGCGGTGGTGTTCTTCGACGCCCGGGGCGAGCGCAAAATTGATCGTGTAGCGATCCGGGTTAATGGGGCAGTTCACACGCATGCGCCTACACCGAAGGCTAATCCGCCACGCACCCCGCCAATATTGGAGTTGCTCGATGGGTAAAAAAATGGCGCCGCCCGACGCAGAGAACTTTTTGTAGCGATAGCGAACGCCTGCGTTGACCGCCCCCTTCGCTGTTGGTGCCGCATGGTCGCGGCATTGGCGAACGACGAGATAGACGCCCTGCCGCCTGCGTAAAACGACCATGAAGCGAAAATAGCCGCCCGGGCGGAAGCTCGGCGGGGCCTTACTTTTGCGATGCCATTTTTTCGGGTAGCGCAGAAATGGGCTATGGAACGAAAACACGAACCGCGCACCGCCGGGGGTGTACTCAAACCACCTCACAACCCTATCCTTCGCGAGGTTGGCGACGCTGCCCGGGTGGTGCCGAACCCGCCACCAGTCAAGCCAGTTTCCAGGCTGGCGGCGCGTCCGTCGGCCGCAAATAAAACCGATTGGCGCAAACAGGGGGTTGGCCTCCGACGGCCCGAAAAAGCCAATGGGGCGGCGGTGGGCCAAGACGATGACAGTGTTTGGCACGCCGGTTGTGGACTCGTAGCGCCCGCCATTGAATGTCCATATCTGGTGGTCGATGGGTGAAAAATTGCTCCGCAGTATTTGCCAGTCAATCCGATAGCAACCTCCGCTTGCCCAGAATCTGTATCGCCCTGTCAAATGAAGCGGGGGCCCCCCGATGATAGCCGGTGGCCTCGACCACACGTCCAGGCGTGTGCTGCAGCATATCGAATCGATGCGACGAAACTGCCGCACGAACGGCAGGAGTGCCTCTGCCACAGCCGCACGGGCCGCCGGGCCGCGAAGAACGACGGCTCCGCGCACCGCGGCCCCCGTGGCGAAAACAATGGCGGCCGCTGTTGCGAGCACCATGAAGGATTGGCGAGTATTTCTGCTCAAGGCGTTAAACATTGCATTTCTCCATGCTTGGCCCGCTGGCTGAATGAATCCTAACCTTGCTGGCCCCTTACCTCGTTTTACCCAAATGCTGCGTGCGAGCCGGCGCGGGGGGAAGGTGGGTGAAGCCTATGATGCGCCCACCTTCGTAGAGGCCGGGCGCCAGCGCCGGGTTGATTGAGAATCGCGCGGGGTTCACCCTTACACCGGTCTCGAGTCTCCTCACGAGGACGCTTATGTGCCATCTTCCTCCGATAAAATCTTCCTCCTTGACTGGGAGGAACACGCGGCCGCCCGTCGCGGCGAAACGGCGGTAGATGAACCGCCGCTCGTTGTGGATGCCGCCCCGGCCGCGAACCGCCGGCAAGGGAAATTGATCCACGGGCAGGTAAACGCGGCCACGCTTACGCAGTACCATCTCAAATCGGACAAAACGCAATGGCGGGGCGCCCCTTGCCGTCGCCCTACCAGCTTTAGGTGCCGGGTATCGCAGGAATTGATTGCGAATCGAGAAAACGAATTTGGCCCCCTTTGGAGTGTATTCAAACCAATGAATAACTCTGTTTTTTGCAAGTCCCGCGACGCTCCGCGGGTGGTGCCGTACCCTCCACCAATCCAGCCAATTGCCAGGTTGTCGCGGCGTATGACGGTTGCACAGGAACAAAATTGGCGCAAAGAGCAAATTGCTCTGGCCTGGGCCAAATAAGCCGATCGGCCGATGGTGGTAAATCGCTATGAGCGTATTGGGCACGCCCGTGGAGCCTTCATAACGCCGGCCGTTAAATGTCCATATCTGATGTGCCAACGGGGAGTAGTTGCTCTTGGCAATCCGCCAATCAATTCGATAGCGTTCACGGCGGGCCCAAAACCGATAACGCCCCAAGAGGCGCAAAGATTCCACCCTTTTGCCGAAAACCACTTTGTTGCGCTCGGAGACGGTGGCATTCAAATAAATGCTGCCAATCTTGCGAAACTGGCGCACAAAAGTGAGCAGGGCGCACGCTGTCGCCTTCCGGGCCGCAGGGCCTCGGAGGCGGCCCGCCGCCAAGGCCATTTGGCCGGCCGCAGACGCGCCACCGAGCAGCACCACGAAAACGACCACGCGCAGCGGGTATCTCGTCGACATTTTTACAATCCTCCAAGGAGCCATCGAGTCAAGCCCAAGCCAAGGCGCGGGGCCTTACGCGCTCGTGCATGGGGCACCTAAACAGTCAAAGCCGCAATAGAGCGTCAGGGTCTGGCCGTTGGTCAGCGTGACCGCGAAGCTTCCGCAAAGCATGCCACTGTCCGTGTAGCCCCCGGCCGAGTCCGTGCCGTAAACGGCGCTGGTGGATAGGTTCGGCGTGCAATGAACCTGGACGACAATCTGGTTAATTCCGGTGTTGTAGATAAAGTTGCAGCCAATGGTGTTGAAGCAACCGAGCGGCGGCGTCGGACCATTCTCGCTTTTGCCTGCCTGCGTGAACACCTGTGCCGTGTTGGGGGCCAAGCCGCCGAGCGGTAGCGAGCACGCCGCCAGCGTTGCCACCGCGAGCAGCGCGAACTTTGACCGCTTTGAGCCTTTGGTTAGTTTTGCCGCACGATCCACAAATGGACCTCCCGTGTTATTTTGCGGCCAACGAACGTGAATCCCATTGGCGGGCAGCGTTCCGCGCCAACTGGTGATATCCGCCATCCCGGAACACCCGGAGACGGCCTTTCCATTTTGTCATTGCCTCGAGCTGCCGTGGTACCGGCAGGCCTTCCAGTGCCAGATCGTGCTCCCAATCCCGAAATCGACAAAGGCGATAGTTGCATGCTGCGAGCATCGGTAGACCGCGCAGGGTGTTGCGGCCGCTGGCCTGCAGCCGGCGGGCGGCGAGGCTGTAGACGAATGCTTGGCTGGCCACCCAATCCGCCGGCTCCGTGCGCCGTTGAAGCCGCGCCAGCGAAAGTAATTGTTCGCAAGGGTCGGGGGCCGAGAGCCCGGCGGTGGAACTGCCCCCGCCAATACCCGCTTGCAGGGCCATCAGCGCTATGCGCCGCGCCGCCAGCTGCCGATTTTGCCGCCGCTGCCACGACGAAAGGGTGCGGAAATACGGTGGCGGCTTTTGTGTTGCCCAATCCAGCGCGACCGCATTGATGATGGTGTTAAAAGAATGGTTCCTCTTTACATGTATGACCAAATCCGCCGGGCCGCGTACCAGAAAGCGTTTCCACACCCCGCCGCCGGCAAAATTGATTATTCTCGCCTTCACACCAAGCGGAGAACCGAACCGGCGGTAATTACGAAAGGGCAAAGGGCCATATTTTCCTAAGCGAAACGCAATCGCGTAGTCCCGGCGGGGATCCCCCTCACCTACATGCGCGTCATCATTAAATTCGTAGATGGAGAGCACCAAATCACCGCGCGGAATGTTCAACAGCAGGCCAAGCCCGGGGCCTTGCAGTGCGGTCCGGTAGACCTCGCCATGGTCGTCATACTCGGCCTGCCGCCGCGGTGGCTGGCCGAAGCCAGTATGGTCCCCCAGCTCCAATTCAGCGAACGGGCAAGGCATTTCGAGCGATGCGCGGTTTGTAGCGTGTCGCGCGCTGAGCCAGCTGCGCAGGAAGTCGTTGTAGTGCAGATAGTCCGCCGCCTCAATGGGGCCGGCGCCAGCCCCGTAACCCCATTGCAAGTCGAAAACCGGTGGAGGGCCATGAAGCCACATCCCGCAAAGCCCGATCCAGTACTTCCCGTATCTTCCCAGCCAGTTCCCTTCGGTTCGCCAATCGTCCGGCAATGGCACAATCCGGGGCTGCTTTTGGCCGCTGGAATTTATTAATTCCGCCCGGATCGCATTGGCCATTGCGGTAAGTTCACGGGCGCCCGGCGGCCGGGCGCCACGCGGTTCGGAGACATACGCCGACGTGCCTGTGTCTGTGTTGTTGCGGTTGTTGCTGTTGTTTCCGGCGGCTGCGCCGGTTGGCAGCGACGGCCTCCGCCACGCATTTTTGCTTTCTCCCGGCAAGGTGATGATGAAGGCGCCCCTGCCATAAGTGCCCACCGCCATCGCGCCGCCCTTCAGCGGTTGCAGAGATTCAACATAATTGCCCACCTGCGGCTCGTGAATGTGCCAACGCTGAATTATTTTTCCATCCGCGTTGTATTGCCAAACGTCCAAACCCGCCCGCCAAT
>JAJZGD010000005.1 GCA_021804985.1 Planctomycetota bacterium | reverse complement strand
TGCTGGCCTGGCGCTTGCCCGAACTGCTGGTGCAGATCACCGACGACCGCAAGGCCGGCGCGAGCCAGGTGCGCAACGTGATGCTGGCGATCCGCCTGGCGCGCCATGCCCCCGACGAGCCCACCCGCGTGGTATGGGCGTTTCTGCTTTGGCTTACGCTGCCCATATTTGGCTTTTATTTTATTCTTTCGCTTTGGACTAAAATCGAACCCAATTGGCCTGCAGCTGGCTATTTTACCGCCATGATTCTGCTCTCGGGTGTTGCCACACAATGGTTCAATGCGCCGAGCCGACTAAGAAATGGATGGCGATTTTGGATCATCGCCGCAGTTATCGGGGGGTTTGCGATAACGCAGTGTGCGGAAAATATTTCGCGGCTTTATCCCTGGTTTGCCACCTGGGAACACAACGGCATGCCGGTGCCCCGATGGGATCCCACCGCCCGTCTGCACGGATTAAAACTTCGCGCCGACGCCATTAATAAAGTGCGCTATTCCATCTGGGCCGGTAAGGGGCCGAAGCCCCTGGTTCTCTGCGATCGCTGGGATACATCGAGTTCTCTCACGTTTTACATGACCGGGCATCCGTTTGTTTTCTGCCTTGGATCGATCAACGGCGGCAAGCACAGTCAATACAATCTGTGGCCCGGTGTCGATCAAAAAAACCAATCCGGCAATCTGCGATTCCGGGGCCGTGATGCAGTGCTCACCGGCTCATTCAGCGGGCCGGTTTTCAATCGCATTATTCGCCCGGCGTTCACACGTGTTTCCGCCATTGAAGTCATTCCTCTTTATTACCACCACGTGCTGATCAAAAAGCTAAATGTGTGGAAATGTTATGGCTTCAAAGGGCTTGATATGACCAAAATTCTTCCGCACGGAAGATAGTGCGTTCTGCCAATCGCTCGGCAGCCTCATCGGGGCATCGGGATATTTTTATATTTGAACGGCACCTTCAAATTCATTTGCCCCGTGAAGATTACCATGGAAATTTTCGCTGGCTTGCCGTTGGTACCGAGCGTGTAACTTGCCATATTAAACGGGCCGCCGCCGCTAAAGTTGGTGACCTGCAATACGCGGCCATGGGCGGTGTCGATGGTCATGTTGCCGGTGTTTCCGAGTTCATTGAAAAGATTCTGCTGCTGCGGGGCTACAAATTGCGGATTTGTCTGTGTGATCGAAATGGTATAGGTGACCTGCCAGCCGCCATTCACCAGCGTGGCTGCGGATACCGATAGTTTAGCCCCCGGAATCGAGACATGGGTAATTCCTTTGGCGGGTATTTTAAGCGTGATTGTTTTGGGGTCGGTGGAAGCAGTTAGCGGCAAATACCCCTGGAGCAGGGCGATGCGTTTTCCCGGGTGCGCCGGATACTGCAAATTGAACTGAAAATTCTGCACCGGGCCCATCATCTGGCCATAATACATGGGAGGCGCAGCGCCCCCGACCAACGAATGGCCATGGCTGTCAACCGCTTTGGTAATAACCACCGGCGCAAGCTGCACCGTTCCCACCTGTGCGGGCAGCATAAGCAGATCAGCGGAAATGGAAAATGTGCTCGATCGCGGATGTTGGGGCTGCGTTAAATCGATGTTGCGCTGGTAATTGACATTTTGCAGCACCGTGGCAAAAGCGCCCGCGTACGAAATCATGTCCCCCTTCTGCAGCACGCCGTTAGCCATCAGGGGGATGCCGGGACTGTTGTTGTAATAACCCATGGCGGGTGATACGCCGGTCTTTTCCGCCAACATCTGCATCACCCGCCAAAACGGCGCATTTTTAATATCCACGGATATGTTGGAAAGATTGCCGGAATTTATGATGTTGGCGGAGGTGCCGGCTTGTGAACACACATCGTCAAAGGCCTGCATCGCCGAAATATTCTTCGCTTTAAGGGTAAGCAGCGGGCCGCGAATCAGGTCCATGCGCATAATTTTTCGCATGTCCCCCCGCATCAGATGCCGCATTTCAGGCGTCGTTAAGCCCTTGAGCGCCGCCTTGAGCGCCGGCACGGCGGCATCACCCATGGTCAGCAGTTCGTGCGCCGCTTTTTCCCGTACCGCATAACGCCCGCTGGCAAGCTGATGAATACGCGCCTGAATCTGTTGGCTTGAGAGTTTCGGCGGCCCGGAAAATATCAGATCATGCCGCTTCGGCTTTGCCGCCGGGTGCGTAGCAGCGACCGGGCGGGTGGCTGCAACCGGCCTGGTGGCCACAGCGCCAGTGTGGGCCACTCTCACGTGCAACATTCTGCGGTGCGTTTGGTTCGGCACCAAAATTACCATCTCGGCAGCGCATGGCGCGACTGCAAATAGCGCCGCTGCGCTCACAATGACAAACCCCACCACATAAGAAGTCCAGCCGCTACGCATACCAAGCCCCCGTGCACCCATTGAATCGCTGTGATCGAATGCAACAAAATCTATTACCAATGCAAGAGAATTGCAACTCGGACAGGCTGCAGGAGCCTGTCCGGATTGCATTATTTGGCCCATCTTCGCGCATAATACACCCTCTGCCCGTCGTGCAGTGGGTTGATGGTGCGCCAAGCGTTTGGATGTGCCGCGGCATTTGCAGCATGCGATGCGCGTTTCATCCAATTGGTGGGCATCTTGCGTAACCAACACCGATGGCGGCACTTGGCACCCGGGCAAAGTATCCGAAACGCTGAAGGAACTACCTGATGAACCATACCGACCAAGCCGACCGCATTCCATCGGCGATATCCGCCCGCGATGGACGCACGATTATATTGGCAGCATTCCTGGGCCTTTTTCTCTCCGGCTACAACAATTTTATCGCCGCTATCGCACTGATCGAAATAAAGCCGCAACTCCATCTGAACTCCGTCTCGATCGGATTGATACTGGCCGCCACCTTCATGGGAATGCTGATCGGCGCCCCCACGCTGGGGCATCTCGCGGATAAGGTGGGCCGACGCCCTGCGATGATCGTCAACATGAGCCTGATCACTTTCTTTGCCGTCCTGTCCGGATTCATCTCAAACGCACCAGAATTGGTGCTGATGCGGCTGCTGATGGGCATCGGTATCGGGGCCGGGTATCCCATTGGTGCATCGTATGTTGCCGACATCAGTTCGGCCCATCATCGCGGCGCCAATATGACCTTGGCATTTTGTGGGTGGGGTTTCGGCGCCTTTGCCTGTGGCCTGGCAGGCTGGTGGTGCGTGGCGTTATTCCCCGCGAGTATCGGCTGGCGATTCATGCTGGCCTCCGGCGCAATACCGGCCATCGCCGCATTGGCGATTATTATTCTTCGCAAGTTGCCCGAATCGCACGCATGGAAGCACGGTAAAACCCTGCCACCTCTGCCGTACACAGCGCTCGGCCGGCCCGAGAATCGTCGGCGCACCATCGCAGTACTGCTCCCCTGGTTTTTGATGGACCTGCCGGTATATGGCATCGGTCTGTTGCTGCCCACGCTGCTGACCCAATTGCACATTGGCGGCCGCAGCACCGTGGTCATCAGCACCTGCGCACTCTCCGCCTTTACTCTTTTGGGCTTTGGTGTGGCTTATTGGACGATCGATCGGCTGGGCCGAAGAAAATTACAGATAACCGGTTTTCTGCTGATGGCGTTGCTGTTTGCGGCTTTGGCCATCGGTGGCACGGGGATTGCGGTACTTTGGCTGCTGATTTTGTTTGCTGCCATTCAGATATGCATCAATGCGGGCCCCAATACCACCACCTGGATTGTCGCGGCTGAGGTTTTCCCTGCCCGCCTGCGGGCCCGCGGGCAGGGTCTGGCCACCGGCTTCTCGCGGATTGGGGCCGCGTCCGGTGCCTTTTTCCTCCCTGTAATCGATGCCCGATCCGGTCCGGCGGCCGCTTTTGCTTTGGTGGCCGGTGCCAGCGTTTTAGGGGCTATCATTACATGGGTATATTTACCGGAGACTGCGCGGAAAGAATTGGCCCATTAACGCGTTAATCCTTAAGAACGGCCAGGAGCACTTTAGCGTATGACCACCCAAACGGTAGAAGATTCGGTTCGACGCACCTATTCAGCCGCCGCCATGGCCGTGCAGGAAAGCCTGTGCTGCCCGGTTACCTACGATCCAAAATACCTTGCGGCCATTCCCCGGGAAGTGTTGGAGCGGGATTATGGCTGCGGCAACCCCGCAGAATTTCTGCGGGCTGGCGATACGGTGCTGGATTTGGGAAGCGGCGGTGGAAAAATATGCTTCATCGCCGCACAAGTCGTCGGGCCGGCGGGCCGCGTCATCGGCGTGGATATGAATGACGACATGCTGGCATTGGCCCGAAAACACCAGCCGGCCGTCGCCGAGACGATCGGCTATGACAACGTGGATTTTCGGCAGGGAATGATTCAGGATTTGCAGCTTGATCTGGCAGACACCCGGGAATTTCTGCACCATCATCCCGTCGATTCGCTTACCGATCTCGCCGCCTTTCATGCCCATCAGGAGGTTCAGCGGAAAGAGCGGCCTTTAGTGGCAGATAATTCGGTGGATGTAGTGGTTTCCAATTGCGTTTTAAATTTGGTGCGGTCGCAGGACAAGCCGCGATTATTCCAGGAAATATTCCGCGTGCTCACTATGGGAGGCCGTGTTGCCATCAGTGATATTGTCAGTGATGAAGATGTTCCTGCCGAGCTGCAAAACGATCCGGAGCTATGGTCGGGATGCATCAGCGGGGCGCTGCGCGAAGACACCTTTCTTGAGGCGTTTGAGCGAGCCGGCTTTTTCGGTATTCAAATGGCTAAGCGAGACGCCGCGCCTTGGCGAACGGTGCGCGGGATCGAATTTCGCAGCGTGACGGTTTTGGCACGCAAGGGCAAACAGGGGCCTTGCCTCGAGCGGCAGCAGGCCGTCATCTATGGCGGCCCATGGAAACAGGTGGTTGATGATGATGGGCATGTGTTTTTGCGCGGAAAGCCCATGGCGGTCTGCGACAAGACCTTTAATATCATGACCCATGCGGATGGCCCGTACGCCGGGCAGATTTTTGCCGTGACTCCGCGGCGGCACATTCCGATAGAAGAAGCTGCGGCATTTGCCTGCAAAGGCATGACAATTCGCCATCCGCGGCAAACCAAGGGCACCGAATACGATGCCACCACCGATGCGTCGGGCAATTGCACCTCAGACGGGTGCTGCTGACAGCGCGAATTAGCGTATTGAACTTGACGGGTTGGTGCGAAAGGCATCGGTCATGAAATTAGCCGTTATTAATTCCCGAACTGAAAACCGCTTTGATCAACGCGTGCGGCAGGCTGGCGATGAGGATTTCCGCGGCCTCACGATGGATACGGTGCAGGTGAATATTGGCCTGCGGTGCAATTTGGCGTGTCATCACTGCCATGTGGAATCATCGCCGAAGCGACAGGAGGAAATGTCATGGGATACCATGAAAATGGTGCTGGCGGCGGCTGAAAAAGTCCACGCCTCTAAAATGGATATTACCGGCGGGGCACCGGAAATGAATCCGAATTTTATGCGCTTGGTCGACGCGGCCATCGCCCAGGGCCTTGAAGTGATCGTCCGCACCAATTTGACGATCATGCTGGAGGATGGCTACGCCGATTTACCGGAATTCTTTGCCGATCGCCACGTGCATCTCATCGCATCACTGCCGTGCTATCTGGAAACCAATGTGGATCGCCAGCGCGGCAAACACGTTTACCAGGAAAGCGTTCAGGTGCTTAAACATCTGAATTCTCTCGGGTATGGCGCCCGCGACGACCTGAAACTCGATCTGGTCTATAACCCCGGTGGCCCTTCGCTGCCGCCCGATCAACGAACTTTGGAAGCGGCCTACCGCAAAGAACTCGCCCGCCATTTTGGAATCCGCTTCACACGCCTTTATACGATTACGAATCTGCCCATCGGCCGTTTTTTTCACGACCTGCAGCGCCAAGGGTACGCCCAGAAATATCAGGACTTTCTCGAGCACACCTTTAATCCGTCCACCCTTGGGGAATTGATGTGCCGCCACCAGCTGCACGTCGGTTGGGACGGAACCATTTACGATTGCGACTTCAACTATGCCCTGAAGCTGCCCGCCGATGCCGGCCACATCCGCGATTTTAATCCACAGACTTTTTTGCAGCGGCGCATCGCGACCGGCAATCATTGCTTTGGATGCACCGCGGGGCGCGGCTCATCCTGCGGGGGCAGTTTGGTTGAGGATGTAGTGCACGCCGAGCAACCGATCCAGGATGCGGCCGGATAAGATATCCCCGACTGCCCCATGCGGTGCTGCGGCGGCCAAGCTTCGCAGGCGGGGCGTTTGAAATGAATGGCACAGGCGCCGTCCCCCCGCGAAGTTTCACTGATCGTTTCCTACTGAGTCCGCCATCATGACCGACAAATCTTCTCTCATCATTTCACGCACGCTGCAGATATTATCACTGCTGATCATCATCGCGTGTCTGATTGTGATTTTCCGGATTCTTCCGGTAAGCACGGGAATCGCCAGGCTCCAGAGTTTTCTGGCCGCCCATGGCACCACTGGCATTTTGATATATATTGCTGCGTATATTATTGCAACCGTTTTGCTGATTCCTGGTTCCGCCCTCACCCTGATTGCCGGTCTGATTTATGGTCCGCTCTGGGGGACGCTGATTGTATCGGCCGGCGCTACCATAGGCGCCTCGGCGGCGTATTTGCTGGGCCGCTATGTTTTTCGATCCAGCGTGGAGCGGGCGACGGCAAAAAAGCCCAAATTCGCGGCGATCGACCGGGCCATTGGTAAAAACGGATGGAAGATTGTGGCGCTGCTTCGCCTGTCGCCGGTGGTACCCTTTAATCTGAGCAACTATTTTTTCGGGCTGACCGCCATACGTTTTTGGCCCTATGTATTGGTAAGCTGGATTTGCATGCTGCCGGGCACGTTGCTCTATGTCTATCTCGGATATACGGCCCGCGAGGCCGCCGGCGCAGCGAGCGGGAAATCGAATGGTGCGCTCCACTGGACACTGATTATCATCGGGCTGGCGCTGATTGCCGTAGTGACTATTTACATCACGCGTTTGGCCAAACGCGCGCTGGCCTCTGAGGCAGGAGTCGGCACAATGCCACAAAAAGATGCGGAACACCCGGCCAAGCCGACACGGCAAATCTACCGCACGGGGCTCATGGCAGCAGCCGCGACCGCCATGCTGGCATTGGCCGCCTGCTCATGGTTAAATCGCGGCATCCTGGCCGGTGTGTTTGGACCGCCGCCGGTAACGCTGGTTAATAAATTTAAATCCAACCCCTCCGGCCCGCAGTTCAGCAACGCGGCGTTTAACAAAGTGGTTGGCCGATATGTGCAAAAGGGGGGGTGGGTCGATTACAAGGCGTTGGCGGCAAACCCCAAAAATCTCAATGCGTACATTGCAGCCATCGCCCGCGCCCCCTTCGCAAAACTTGGCCGCAATAACAAGCTGGCGCTTCTGATCAACGCCTATAACGCATTCACCCTGCGTCTGATTTTGAATTATTATCCGCACATCAAATCAATCCGCGATATACCTGCTTCGCGCCGCTGGGCGTGGGTGCACTGGAACATTGGCGGTAAAATTTACAGTCTCGATCAAATCGAATTGATGCTGCGTAGCGATTTTGCCGACCCCCGCATCCATTTCGCCATCAACTGTGCATCGATCGGCTGCCCCCCGCTGCGGCAGCGGGCCTATGAGGCGGCCACAGTGAATGCCCAACTGCAAAGTCAGGCGACCATTGTCAATAACAATCCACGGTGGGTGCGATTTTCCGCCAACGGCAAAACCCTGCATCTCACCCAACTTTACAATTGGTACAGTGGTGATTTCACGCAGGCCGCCGGTTCGGTCTTAAAATTTGTTGCCCGCTTTAATAAACAGGCCGCGGCCGATCTCGCTGCTGGCCGACCGCCGGCGATTGTATTCAAAAGCTACAATTGGCATCTGGATAGTATTGAGAATCGGCCATGAACCCGCCCTTCGGAACGCCCGACACCAGCGGCTATTCGCACGCGGCACTCGCACCGCTGGATAGCCACAATCAGGCGCTTGCCGCCAACGTACATCCGACCGAGTGGCAAAATCCAACCCCACCACCCTTTTATGATCTGGTCGTGATCGGGGCCGGCACCGCGGGGCTGATTTGCGCAGCGGGCGCGGCCGGCCTTGGAGCACGCACCGCACTGATTGAAAGCGACCTGATGGGTGGCGACTGCCTGAATGTGGGATGCGTTCCCTCAAAAGCCCTTTTGCGCGCATCGCGCGCCGCCGCCGACACCCGCGATCTACAGGAATTTGGCATCCGGCTTTCCGGGGATATCCAAATTGACTTTGCGATAACCATGGAGCGGCTGCGAAAATTGCGCGCCGGCATCAGTGAGCATGATTCCGCCGCCCGTTTCAAAGGGCTGGGTGTGGATGTCTTTCTAGGCGCCGGCACCTTTGAATCTGCGCGATCGATCACGGTAGCGGGCCAGAGTCTAAAATTTCGCCACGCCGTCATTGCCACCGGCGCCCGCGCCGCGATACCCCATGTGCCGGGCCTTTCCGACATCCGCTATTACACCAATGAGACCATCTTCACCCTCACGAGCCTGCCGAAGCGTTTGGCCATCATCGGTGGCGGGCCTATCGGCTGTGAACTGGCGCAGGCTTTTGCCCGGCTCGGAAGCGCGGTAACCATTTTGACCAAGGGCGGCGCGATCATACCCCGCGAAGATCCCGATGCGGCCGTCCTGATAAGCGCTGCGTTGCAGCGTGATGGCGTTGAGATCGTCGCCGGCGCTAGAATTACATCCGCAAGCCAGAACGAATTGCACACCACGCTGGCCGTCAAAACGCAGGGCACAACCCGTGAAGTGATGGCGGACGCGGTGCTGGTGGCAACTGGCCGGGCGCCCAATGTGCAGTCGCTGAATCTTGCGGGCGCCGGCGTAAAGTTCGACGCGCGCAGCGGCGTGGCGGTGGATGATTATCTCCGCACGACCAATCCGCGTATTTACGCCGCCGGGGATGTGTGCTCTAACCTAAAATTTACCCACGCGGCGGACGCCATGGCCCGCATCGTCATTCAAAACGCGCTGTTTTTTGGTCGTAAAAAGGCGAGCGACCTTGTCATCCCCTGGTGTACGTATACCGACCCGGAGGTGGCCCATGTCGGCATCGACGCAGCCGCTGCAGCCACCCTCGGGCCCGCCGTTGATACGGTAAAAATATCGCTTGGGGATATTGATCGGGCCGTGCTTAATTCGCAGACGGATGGTTTTTTAAAGCTGCATGTAATGAAGAGGTCGGGACAGATTGCGGGTGCCACGCTGGTGGCTCCTCACGCCGGCGAAATGATTTCAGAAATTACGCTGGCGATGACCGCGGGCATTTCACTGGGAAAAATTGGCTCCGTCATCCACCCTTATCCCACTGAGTCGGAAATTATTAAACGCGCTGCCGACACTTACAACCGCCGGCGGCTTACACCGCAGACCCGGCGCCTGCTCAGCGGCATTATTAAAGTTGGGCGCGTTTTAAAGCCTGCCTGAAGCAACACTGCGTGCCATCGTCTTTATCGGCGCCATTGCGATTTGCAGGGCGGCAACTGAGGCCGACGAAGGGTTGAACCGCTGTGGAAATGAAGAAACGCGTTGGATCGTGAGCGGGCTGGCGGCGCCCGCTGCGGGAGGCCCCGGCTTAAGCCAGTCAAATCTGGTGGCCTGACGAGCCGAGCAAATCCTGGCAGGGGTTTTTCAACTCATCATCGCTACCTTTGTAGCCGTTGATGACCACACACGAATCAAGATAGGCTTTGGTCATTCCTCAATGCGTCCGCTCGCGACCTTCAGCAATATCGCGCAGGATTTCGTCGTTGCTCAGCGGAGTAATATTAGCCGCCTTTTCAAGGGCGGCCTTGAGCGCCAAGCCCATTTTCGTCTCGGCAGCGCCCTGCCACGCCGGCGCGCTCACGCCGCCAACGCGCGCCGGGGGGTGAACACCTGCTGGCTCAATGCCATCTTTCGCGTGAACGGCCGGCGATGGGTGCGCACTTCTCGCGCTGGCAGGCGTATAGCGGTACGCCATTTCTGCACGGTAGCTGATCTGATTTCCGGGGGCTGTATGCATGGTCATTCCTCGTAAATCGGCTCCATGGCCTCAATGGTACCCGGCTTTACCCTAAAACTGAGCACTTCGGTACTAAAAACGGCCTTGGCGCTTAAACAGGGGCAAAAGTCTGAACCATAAACACAGGCGAAAACTCAGTGATTTGGCATCTCCGGTGCGCCCGCAGAGCCCGAAAGGCCTGTTTGCACCGCAGGCCGGCTTTCTGGCTAAATCTTTCGGTGCTGCCACGGCGATTTAGCAAACGCCACATAATTAAATACCCCCCGGTAGCACAGATCGATGAATATCGCGATCCAGACCGCCGTCAGGTTAGCGCCGTGGATTCCACGGCTGGCGAACCAAACCAGCAGCAGCACCAGGACACCGGCCCGCACCAGAAAAATGCCGCTGACGGTGCAGATCATCGGGAGGATGGTTTCGCCGGCGCCCTTGAGCGCGCCGGAAAGCACGATGGCCACCGCAAAGGCCGGCTGGGCAAGGCCCGCCAACACCATCGGCCAGTGGCCCACCGCAACCACCGGCGGTGAGTGGATGATGAGTGATAGCAGAAGCCGCGGAAAAAGCACCATCGACAACGCCATGACGGTCATGGTAGCGATGGCCAATCGATTGGCGATTTTGGCGGCCCGGCGTGCTTGCTCCGGCTTGCCGGCGCCGAGATATTGCCCCACCAGCGCGGATGCGGCAATGGCAAAGCCGAAGCCGGGCAGAAAGGCGAGCGATTCAATTCTCAATACGGCGATGTGGGCGGCCATGGTGTAACCATTGGGATCGGTTTTGGAATTGATGACAAAAATGACGATGATGAACTGCCCACCCCAAAGCAAAATGCCCTCAAACCAGCTCGGCAGGCCGATTTTGGTAATGCGCATCAGCACATGGGGAATAATTTTGAAGTGGCGGAGCGAAAGGCTCAGCCGGGATTTTTTACCAAGCAGAATCACCGCCGCACCAATGCCACCGGTTAGATATGCCAGCATGGTGCCAAAGGCATTTCCGCGGACGCCCCACGCCGGCGCATGAAAAAGACCGAAGGTAAAAGTGGCCGATGCGACCGCGTTGATCAGCATCACGGCGGCCATGATCCACATCGGGCGCACGGTATCGCCCGCCCCGCGCACGGCCGCCATTCCGATTTGCCCGGAGGTTTGCAGGCTGATGGTGATGACCATGATCTGTAGATATTCCACGGCGAATTTGGCGGCGAGTCCGGTCAGGCCGCAGATATGGACAATGGCGTGCGCAAAGATAAACATTAAAGCGGCTGTGATGGCTGAAATAATAAACGCGGCGGAAATCGCGGTGCCGGCGGCGCGGTTCGCCACCCGAACGCGTTTGGCCCCCACAGCGCGTGAAACGATGGCGGTAGCGCCGACGGCGAGGGCAGCGGTCATCAGCCCGGCAAACCACTGAAGATAGGTCATCAGGCCGACGGCAGCGGTGGCGGCGGAAACCCGGTTGGCATTTCCCGGCATGTGGCCGGCGATAACGGTGTCGGTAATGCCGACAACCGCACCAAGCAACTGTTCGCCAATGGCGGGCAGCGACAAACGCAACACCCCGCGCACACTTGCCGGGTGGTCTGTCCAGCCGCGGTGGGCCGCTGGCCGTATGGGTGGCGCAGCGGGTTGCTGCGCCATGGCAGGCGCATCGGTCTGCTGCCATTCGGGGTCGGGGGTTTGGGTTGTCAGGCGGGTCTCCTCAGTTGCCGGGAATATTTTAGCCGAAGGCGGGTGCGGAGGCGCCGTTGCAGAGCAATGGGAAGCTTGGCAGCCAATGCCATGCGGCGCCAAACGCCGCTGCACCGCCGAGGTGAGATGGAGCCGGAGCGCAGCAAATGCGCGGGGGCCGCGCGGACAACATGCCGAGTAAACGCGGGCGACAAGGTGAGAGGAAACGGCGGTACGCGAGAGCACGCGGAGAATGCGCGAAGAATGAGTGAGGGCAGCGCTTCACCGCAGCGGTAAAGTGTCGCGAGATTGGGGGCATATTTACTCTGCCCCCGCAGAAAAATTTTATGGGCGAATGGTGCGAAGGCCCAGCGTCGGCTTGCCACAAATAATGTGGCCATTGTGCGCGAAGGTCATCGGATCAATGCAGAAATAACCCCAATAGCGCGGGAACTTTTCGTCCCGATAGCAGAACCAATAATGCTTTGCCGGTCCGCGAGCTACGGACAAATGGCCGCCCCAGAAAATCGCCCCACGGGGGTCAATCGTCCACGGGCCGGTGGGGCTGTTGGCATATAGCACGCCGGTTTTGTACGCTTTGGAATAAGTTATGGCAAAGAAGGAATAATAATGGGTGCCGATTTTCATCGGCCAGCACCCCTCGAGGTAGTGCGGCTTGCCGTATTTGCTCTGGCATAACGCGGGGTTGTGGGCCCGCACGATCAGTTTTTTGGGGCCAACGAGCCGCACGATTCCGCGGTTCAGATGCCGCACATCCAGTTGCTGCTCATAAATATTGTATGCGGGGTAAATCGCATACAGCTTGCCGTGATGGGTTGGCAGCAGATTCAGATCGCAGGTGCCCCCTTCGATCCATGTGATGTGCTTGTACGGCCCGGTTATTTTGTTGGCCACGCCAATAAAAGCCCAACCGGCGGTGCCCCAATCTCCCGCAGGGTTGTATTTCTTTTTAAGCCAATTGTCGCCGGTAAAGGTGAGATAGAACTTGCCGGCAAAACGGGTAATGTGCGGCGCCCAGAAGCGATCTTTATACGGGCAATTTCGCGGTAGATCCGAATTTTTCACGAGCCACGCCACCGGCTTCCAGTGCTTGAGATCCGTCGATTTATACAACCGAATGCCGGGCGATCCACCCTGATGCGGCCGATCGAGCGCTTTGGCGTCGCGGCCGGAAAAGGTCCACATCGTGAAGACCAGGTAATACGCATGATGCCAACGCATCACCGCCGGATCGCGAATGCCATGGCGGGATATCACCATGGGATTGGTCCATGAAAACGTTTTGCCATCCGCCATTTTGAACGCGGTTGAGGCAAATCCAAGCAATAATGCCAAGACGGCTAAAATGCTGTTCTTTGAGATTGATACCACGGTTTTGCGAGGCATGGCATTTTACTCCTAATAGGCTTGCGTCCGCATTGTACACTGCTTTTGCATTTTTACCATATTTTCTTTTGGGATGCAAATATGTCCTTGAGCCGCCCGACCCCATGCGCCGTGCGGACGGCGATGAAGGTTTTTCAGGCCACCAGACAGCTCGGAGTTTACGCGCGGAGAGCATGCGCGGAGACCATGCGCGGCAGAACACCTATTCGGTGCGTGCCTCGGGAGATCACGCCGAGAGATTGCCTTCGAAGATCGCCTCCGGCGACCACACATGCCGGCTCGCAGGCAGGCCGCCGCAGCTTAAAGGCTCCTGGGGTTATCGCCGGGGCCGGGCGCCGCAGGTGGGCTCTCGGGATCATGTCGGTAGGCGACCACTTGCACTTCTTCCATAGTGATCATTCCATCGCGAACCATTTCATCAAGGGCCGGAAGCAATTTTTCCACTTGTTGCCGGCTATCGACGATTTCGATCACGATCGGCAAATCCGACGACATCACAAGCACCTTATTGGTGTGCAAAACGCTGTTGGCGCCGAATCCCATGGAACCGCGCAGCACCGTGGCGCCGCTTAGCCCGAGTTCACGCGCCTTTTCGACGATGGCCTCATGCAGGGGGCGTTTTTGGTATCGATCCGATTCGCCAATGAATATCCGCAGCAGCAGACCGGTGGAGTTGGTATGCATGTGGATGGCTCCTTGTATTTCCGGCAGGGTGCTCAGGGGGGTAATACCGCCAAGCAGCTGAATCTCATCATGGCGCCCCGCATCTTTGGCCCGGTACAGCACCACGCCCGCACGCTCCAGCGTTGCGGTTCCATGTCTGAATATTTTGGCGGAGATGTCGTTTAAGAAGGTATTAATCTTGGCGGCTGTATCAATGCATTCCACGATGACCGGTGCATCGCCCATCAGCCGCAGGTTTGAGGGTCTCAGCGTGCCGCGGGCCCCGAAGCCTAAAATACCACGCAGAACGGTAACGCCCGCGAGCCGCTGCCTCGAAGCTTCGCTGACGATGCGCTCATAGGCCGGGCCAAAGTGATACAGATCGCCGCTACGCATGAAAAGGCGCAGCAGAATTTTTTCGCCCATCATGGCAATGCTCCATTCCGACGCCTCAGCTCATCCGCTGGCCGAGGATAATTCCCAATCGTACCGCCAATAAGCCCAGCATCACGCTGCCGAGAATGTAGAAAATCGCCCGCATACCTTCACCATCGCTTAGCAGTCGATCCGATTCATACATATAAGTTGAAAAGGTGGTGTAGGCCCCCACAAAGCCGACCGCAATGCCCAGCCGCACCTCATTGGAAACACCTGTTCGGGCTTGCGCCCAGGTTAAGAACCAGCCGAGAAAAAAAGCCCCCGTCAGGTTAATCACCAGCGTGCCGATGGGAAACAGCGGGGAAAACCGGGCAAAGAGCCGGCTTACGCCATACCGCGTGAGCGCTCCGAAAAATCCAAAAATTCCGATGGATGCACACATCAGCAGAACGTTTTTCAAAGCCTTGGTCCCAAAAGTCGCCACCTAAAACACAAACGCCCCGGCAGATATTATCCGCCGAGGCAAGTTGCACCCCCGGCAGCGCCGCCAGGAGTCATCAGTACCCGCACACAGCGGGACAGTTCGGGTGAACTCCATCACCCATGGCAGACATAATATCGCTCAACCAATGAAATTCAACGCTGCCGGAAGTTAAATAACAGCGGCCGTAATATTATTTTTATTGACGAAGGCGTGTCGGCGATATATAAACCGCTTTGGCAGTGGAGTCTGCCCTGTGAACCGCTTCGGCGCAGCGCCAAGCCAATGACTCCTGAAATTATGTGGCCCGCACATAATTGGCAGGTCGCTTTGGCGAGGCCTGACGCAGGAGTTCTGATGGGCATCGTTCTCTTCTCCCGCCTCCATCCCAACCCGCAGGCCCACCAAAGTGTCGCCACTGTTGCCAGCGAAATACGCCATGCCATCTATGCAGGCCACGGCGTGAACGATGGTTCGCTTCTGGCTGGCGTGCTTTTCGGTGCGGCCATGCCTCCACGGGGTCATACGCGGCGTCTGGCTCAACGCGCGCCCGCTTCCATCGCTCTGGCAATGGTGATATCGAAAGGATCGGACCGCCTATGCTGCGGATGATCGCTTTTAATCTGCTCCAGGTGCTGGTGGTGCTGTTTCTCTCACCGCTGGTTGTGGGGATTCTCAATCGGCTTAAAGAGCGGATGGCCGGCAAGCAGGGGCCAAGCGTGTGGCAGCTGTATCGCGATATTTTCAAGCTGATGGGGAAGGATCGGGTTATTTCATCCCACAGCACCTGGGTTTTCCGTTTTGCGCCCTACGTTATCTTTGCGTCGCCCATTTTAGTCACACTGCTGATCCCCGTTTTAACTACGTATCCCCTTTTCTTTGCTTTCATGGGTGACATGCTCGGCGGAGGTTTTGTGCTTGCCCTTGGTGGCTTTTTCTATGGCATGGCTGCGATCGACACCGCCAACCCCTACGGCGCCATGGGAGCGAGCCGCACCCGGATGGTCGGTTTTCTCGGCGAGCCCGTTTTTATGACCGTATTTTTTACCGTCTGTTTCGTCGCCAATTCAACTATTCCTTACATCGTCCAGCAGCGGTGGCTTCATCCGGCTGGCAACTTTTTCGCTCCGGCGCACCTGCTGATATGCGTCGCCTTTTTTATGTTGATACTTGCCGAAACCGGAAAAATTCCAGTCGATAATCCCTCGGGCCATTTTGAATTGGCCATGATCGACGAATCCAAGGCCCTGGAATACAGCGGCCCCTCCATGGCACTGATCAAATGGGGCGGCGCCATGAAGTTTGTCGTTCTCTTATGCATATTGCTCAACGTCCTGATTGCACCCTGGGGCCTTGCATCCGGCCATGGCTTTCTCGATGTGCTTAGCGCGATTCCACTGATCTTTATCAAAATGCTCGCAGCCGTGGTGGTGATTGTGATTGTAGAAACCGCACTGGCGAAGCTTCGGCTGTTTCGGATCACGGGCTTTCTCGGATTGGCATTTGTTATTGCCGTGACCGCGCTCCTGACGCGCATGCTGTAAAAGGATGATCATGCATTGGATGGACGGACCATGGGCGGCGGAGGTCAATTCACTCGTCGCAGGCATTTTTCTTTTATGCAGCTTCGGCCTGCTCGCCGCATCGCAAGCCATCGGCTGCATTAAGATTTATCGCATACAGTCGATATTTTTGGTCCTCGGTGCGGCCATCATGGCGGCTTCCACCGGCAACTCCAATCTCTGGATCGTGGTCGCCATTGGACTGATCACCAAGGTGCTGCTCATACCATTTTTGATTCGGCGCATCGTCCGCCGCGAAATGATCGCCCGCCGTGAACTCCAGCAGGTACGCAGCGTGCCCGTATCACTGTTAATCGGTCTAATTCTTTGCGGGGTGGGCTATTTTGTCACCGCGCCGCTGCTTGCCCATACATCGACCTTCATTCAGGACGACCTTCCCATCGGATTCTCTGCGGTATTAATCGCGGTATACACCATCACCGTGCGGCGCGAGGCGCTGCCGCAGCTTCTGAGCCTGTTGGCCATTGAAAATGGGGCGTTTTTTGCCGGTGATGCCATCGCCCCGAACTTCCCGCTTATCGGCGAATTGGCGGCCTGCTTTGATGTCGCGATGATTGTGCTGGTGCTGGGCGTACTTAGTACGCAGATTCATCGCGTATCGGGCAGCACGCAGGTTGGTTCGCTTTCAGAACTCAAGGAGATTTGAGACCCATGCTGATATGGATGGTTCTCTTACTGCCGATAATCGCCGCAAGCGTGTGCGAATTTCTTCCGTGGCGCATCGCCGGATATGTATCCTTTTTATTTGGGTGTGCTGCGTTTGCGGTGGCGAGTTGCGTGGCGATGGGCCTTTTGCACGGGGGCACGGCGACCGCCATTGATCATTGGGTGGGGGCCGACCCGCTGAGCAGCCTGGTGCTGATGTTGGAAACCTTTGCCGGGGCGATCGCATTACTGTTTTCCGTCGGCATGCTTGAGTCGGATGAGGCGCCCGATTCTGCCAAGCGCCGATATTTTATCTGGTTCAATCTTTTTTTATTCGCCGGAATTTCAGTTCTGCTGATGCGCGAAATCGCGCTGATCTGGCTGGCACTTACCCTCACCACCCTATTTTCTGTCTTTCTGGTTTCGTTCGATCGTACACCCGCTGCGCTCGAGGCCGCATGGAAATATGCGATGTTGACGATACTCGGGGCGGCCATAGCGCTGCTGGGCATTCTCCTGCTTTATTGGGGCGCCACGCGCGGCGGGGCGGTTCATTTCACTTTTAGCGCCGTCGGCGCTGTGGCGGCTGATGCACCCGTGCCAATCATGAGCCTGGGATTCGTTTTGGTGTTGATCGGCTTTGCCACCAAAGCGGCACTGGTTCCGTTTCACGCGTGGCTGCCCGATACGTATAGTCGTGCACCGTTTGCGGTGTGTGCCATGCTTTCCATTCTTGAGAGCGCCCTGATTCCGTACGTGCTTCTGCGATTACATTTTTCATTGCTTGGGGCACACGGCGTGCATTCCGGCGCGTGGCTGATGGTGATCGGATTGGTTTCGGCTGGCGGGGCGGCTTTTTTGATGCTTCAAACCCATGAATACAAGCGACTCTTCGCCTACTCGACGATTGAAAATGCCGGAATCATCCTGACGGTGGGGTCGCTTTCGGCCGCAGCCGCCCACACCGCGGCAATCTGGCAGATCATGACCCATGCGTTAACCAAGCCACTCGTTTTTTACTGTGCCGGCCTGGTGTTTGTGTTGACCGGCGAGCGCCGAATCGCCAACGTCCATGGCCTGTTTTCGCGAAGCGCCCTGGTCGGCGGCTTGATGATGCTCAGTGGCGTGGCGGTCGCGGGGGCTCCTCCCTTCGCGCTATTTTTAAGCGAGCTCGGCATTCTCAAGGCCGGATTGGCGAGCCATCATATCTGGGTATTTGCATTGCTCGGCGGCTTCATGATCGTTTCGTTTTGCGCCATAACCTATCATCTATTCGGCATGATGACGGGTGCACCGGATGCGGCGCAAGGCGTTCCGCGTCGCATGGCGCCCGCGTCGCTGGCCGCAGTCGCACTCGCCGCCGTCCCGGTGGTTGTATTCGGTGGGTTTATTCCTGCCACGCTCCAACAGCTGCTTTCGCATGCTGCAGCGGTTTTATCCGGGCCCCACCCGTAATCAGGGGTCTTTATCGGATCGAAAGGATCGGTCATGATTGATTCAAACCTGTCCGCAACGCCATCGGCGCTGCCAGCGCTGGCCGCCGCACTCGGCAACAGCGTCGTATGGCAAGCCCCCGCCGATCCATTGCACGCTCCAATCGCCGCCGCAGATAACTTCGTCACGATCGTGCTGAGCTGTGAGCCTGAAAATCTTCCGCTGGTTGTCCGCACCTTGACGGAAGATGCTGACTTTCGCTTTGCGGCGATCATTCCGTGCGAGGAGGGGTCGAGTTTTATCGTTGCGTATTGGTTTTACCGATCCGCGGGCCACTTGCGTGTGAAATTACGTGTGAGAGTTGATGCCGCCGCGCCCACAGTGCCATCCATTAGTGCGATTGCGCATGCGGCCGATTGGCATGAACGGCAGGCTGAAGATCTTTTTGGGCTCATCTTTTCGAGCCATCCGAAGCTTGGCGATTTTGTTCTTCACGAGCAATGGCGGGAGGGCGTTAATCCCATGCGGCGGCAATTCGACCATGCGCCGCTGGCTACGGATGCCGATCCGCCAATGCCCTGGTCGCCGGAAACCATTCTGGAAACGCCCGGCGCATTTGTGATGCCCATCGGGCCGGTCTACTCGGATTATGCCGAATCGGCGCAGTTTTTTCTTGAGACCGTCGGTGAAGATGTTGTCCGCATGATTCCCCGTTTCTTTTACAAATACCGGGCCGTCGAAAAACTCGCCGAAGGCCAATCCATCGCGCAGGTATTACTTAAGGTCGAGCGATTTTCCGGCACCTCTGCCGTGGCCCACGCCATCTGCTTTTCTCAAGCTGTGGAGCAAATCACCGCGGTGGATCCGCCGCCGCGCGCACAAGCCATCCGCCTGCTTCTCGCTGAACTCGAACGCATCCGCCACCACCTGAGCGTTCTATCGGATGTATGCCACTCCACGGGGATGATTGTCCCTTCCGCACAGGTCGATATCCTCGAGGAACAAATGCTTCGCCTTTCCTGTCGGATCGGCGGCCATCGCTACCTCTACGGATTGGTTATTCCGGGCGGACTGCGACGAAACATTGAGGATGATCAGCTTCAGCTTTTGGCCGATGAAGTGCAGCGCCTCCGCTCCCAGGCCGCCGAGCTTTTCAGCCAATTGCAGTTTACCAGCAGCTTTCTCGATCGGTTTGAGGGTGTGGGCATTACCCCGCTTGAAAAAACCAAAAACCTCGGCCTCGTCGGCCCGGTCGCCCGCGCTTCCAACCTTGCAGGCGATCTGCGAATCGCCATGCCCTACGGCTATTACCACCATATTCCGGCTTTCCCCGAAGCATTGGAAACTGAAGGTGACGGCTACGCCAGAATTCGCGTGCTATTTCACGAAATTGATTCATCCGCCGAAATTATCCGCGCGACAGCTCTCAGCATCCCCCCGGGTGAACATGCACTGACCGCACTGACCCTGGCTGGTGGTGAGGCGCTCGGCGCCGTCGAGGCGCCAAACGGGGCGGCATTCCACGGGGTGAACCTTGCCCCCTCCGGTACGGTGCGCCGGCTCGCGCTCATCACCCCATCATTTACCAACTGGCACGGCTTTCATCTGGCGGCTGAGAATTTTGCGTTCCAGGATTTTCCCATCATGATGGCAACTTTCGGGCTATCCATGGCAGAATCCGATCGGTAAACACTGGTGCAGCGGGGTGCCCCGCAATGCAGGAGCGATCATGGCAAACTGGTTTTTCAGTGGATTGTTTTCCAGAGTGGTCACCACGCGCTACCCGGCGTCGCCAGAAATTGCGCCGGGGACAACGCCGGGCCGACCCGTCGGGCAACAGGCGAACTCGGAATTGGCTGCATCGGCGGCGGCCGCCATGTGCCCGGTGGGGGCCATCGGTGCCCACGGTCGCGATACCACCGTCACTTTGTCGCAATGCGTGCATTGCCAGGCGTGCCGGCAGCAACCCGGCATTGCATGGCAGAATGATTATCAATGGGCTGCGGCGATCCCGCCGAGCGATTCACACCGATCTCAACCGGTTCCCCGGGCCTTTAAAAAATCGCTCCATATTCGGATCGTCGATGGGGGCTCCTGCGATTCGGTGCTCAATGAAATCAAACAATTGGGCAAACCGTTTTACAATATGCACAAGCTCGGATTCTTTATTACGCCATCGCCACGGCACGCCGATGTACTCATGCTGACCGGGCCGGTTACCCGGCATATGGAGGCCGCCCTCAAGGCCACCTATGATGCGATGCCACATCCGAAATGGGTTATCGCCGTCGGCAGCTGCGCCATTAGCGGCTGCGTCTTTGGCTCCGACCTGATGACCGCGCTGCATTCGCCCCCCATTGTTCCGATTGATGTTGTGGTGCCCGGCTGCCCGCCTCCGCCACTGGCCATTTTGCACGGCCTGATGATTCTCGCCGGGCGAGAGGGCGAACTGCCCCCGGAGCCGGCAATTCCCGTGGTGCCCGCCGATCCTGAATTGCGCAAAGTTACGTCGCCGGAGATGTCGCCATGAGCGTACCTGAAATATTTTTGCTGCTCGGGCTGGCCTTTTCCATCGGGGGGGCCATCGTTTTACCCCTGCTTACCGAAACGCTGGTGCCACGCGCCCTGGCCATTTTTGGCAGCGCCGCCGCGGCGTGCCTTCTCGCCACCTCTGCACTGCTGCTGCTGGGCCATTCAAGCTTGACCATCCATCTGGTAACTTTGCCCCTGCTGGGCACATTGCGCCTGCATATCGGTGGGCTATCCGCCTTTTTTTCCCTTACGCTCGGCATTTCCTTTCTTCCTGCATACTTATTTTCAGATGGCTATATGCGTCGATATCAGGGCCACTTTCGCACGCGCAATTTCGCATCCTTTTTTCTGCTGCTTCTCCCCACATGCTTCATGGTTCTTGCCGCCGGCGACGTAATAACGTTTCTGTTGTTCTGGCGAATCATGTCGCTTTTGGCTTCGCTGACCATCGTGCTGGAGAACACCCGCGAGCCGGTGGGGCCGGCCGGCTATCTCTTTTTATCGATGAACGAAGCCGGCATTATCGTTGTCACCGTCGCCCTGCTGATCATGGCAGGCTTTTCAGGGGGCCATATTGGCTTTGCCGCTATCGCTGCGTCCATGCATAACGTATCGGCGCCATGGCGATGGATATTTTTCCTCATGCTGTTTTTTGGTTTTTCCACCAAAGCCGGTCTGGTGCCGGTAAGCTCATGGTTGCCGCGTGCCCACCCACTCGCTCCCGCCAATGCCTCGGCCATTCTTTCCGGCGCGCTGGTCAACTTCGGAATTTACGGAATCATCCGCTTCGTGGCCATCCTTTTGCCATCCACCGGCCCACTCCCCGGCCTGATTGTCCTTATCGTGGGCGCCCTTTCCGCCCTCATCGGCATTCTTTTTGCCACCATTGAAAGCGATATAAAAAAAATGCTGGCCCACAGCACCATCGAAAATATGGGGATCATTGCGGTCAACATCGGCATGGCACTCGTATTTACGGCGGAACATCTGCCCGTGCTCGCGTCGATTGCGTATATCGTGGCGCTTTATCACATGCTGAACCATTCTGCGTATAAAACATTGCTCTTTCTGGGCGCCGGTTCGATTGATCAACATGTCGGAACCCGCAACATGAATCGCCTTGGTGGATTGCTTAAGCGTATGCCGGTGATCGGCGCCACCTTCCTCATCGGTGCGCTGGCCATCGCCGCCATGCCACCGCTCAATGGGTTTGTCACCGAATGGCTGACGCTGCAAAATATCCTGCGCAGTGAGGAAATTCCTTCCGCGCTTTGCCGCGTCATATTTGCCCTTTGCGGCACGGGGCTGGCGCTCGGCGCCGCCTTGGCGGTCACCTGCTTTCTCAAGGCCTTCGCCATGAGCTTCCTGGGAATGCCGCGATCGCAAAATGCCGCGGACGCCCGCGAAGCCGACTTTTCCGCAAAAGCGCCGATGCTGGCACTCGCGGCGCTTTGTCTGGTATTGGGAGTTGGCGCAACGTGGATTATTCCTGGCATCAGTCGCGCCGTGCCGCAACTTGCCGACCATCATGCAACCGCTGCGTTGGTGCCGCCGTTCTTCGCCGCGCATCCGCCAAATCCGCCGTTTAAGCCGCAGTTTATTTCCGGCTTCAAGACGATTGGAGCCGGCGTGGGGGCTGGCGTGATTCCCGCGCGTGGATTGGTCATTTTGCACCAGGGCGGAAAAAGCAATCCGGTCGTCTATGCGATGTCTACTTTTTATATGGCGATTATTTTGGCCCTTATTATGGCAGCCACGTGGGTGATGATTCGGTTGGTATGCCGAAGGTCCCGCGCCGCCATCGGCGCTCCCTGGGCAGGCGGCATGCGCGATCTGGCGCCCGAGATGACTTACAGCGCCACCGGCTTTTCCAATCCGGTGCGGGTAATTTTTCAAACGTTTTTCAGCGCCGGCCAACGCGAAGATTCCAAAGTTGCTGTTGAAAGCCATTTTCGCACCGCCATCCGACGCGAACAATCCGACGTGTATCTTTTTGATCGCATTTTTCTGGCGCCCATAGCCATCTGTGCCGTTGCCATTTCCCGGCTGCTGGCCCGAATTCATCGCCCCAGCGTGGTAAACGCGTATGCGGCCTGGGTGTTTGTCATTCTGCTTGTGGCACTGGTGGTTAACCGTTTACTTTAGGAGCCTGGCCAAACATCACGCCGTCGCAACCCGGCGATTACCCGGCCAGGCTCCTGAAGCCTGGCCCCTGGATGCACGCGGCCCCTGTCATTTCGGCTTGCGCATGCGCACATTGTTAAACGCCAGCAGTGAGCCTTTATCGCGCTGAAATTTCACGAGGTCTTCATTGTACGTTACCAGCGCTTGCGCCTTGGCGCTTTGAGCGTCTGCCAGCGCTTGCTGCGCATTAAGCTGCAATTGCAGAAAGGTGGGGTCCAATGCCTGCCCCGCGCGCTCTTGCACCTGCAAACCCCGAAGCACCGCAGCCGCGGAGCGTTCACGCCTGACCGCCAGCGCGACCTGCCGCCAATCCGCATGCAGATTAATGACATCGCTGGCCAAATCCCGAGCAATATTTTGTGCATCACGCAATATGCGCGTCAGGGCTTGCCGGCAGCGCGCCCGCCGGAGGTTATATTCTGCATTCGCCGCCCGATTACCAATCGGGAAACTTAGTTTCAATGCCACTGAATAACCGATGTGCGGGACGGAAATCATCTGATTGAAAGCCCCCGGATAACTGCCGTCCGATGCCAACCCCGCCGTATCCGATGTGGCGACAAGGTCGAGGCTTGGCAGCAGTGCGTTTTTCGCAACGCCACGCCGAATACCTGCCTTTTCAGCCGCGAGCCGATCGCGGTGCATAATGCCGCGCAATCCCAGCGCCGTCACTATTTCACGCCGCAGGTCAAAGGCCAGCGGAATGGCCACAATTTTGGTGGTGGGAATGATATTGGGCCCCGGCCCGGGCGGCATTCCCGGTTCATTGAGCAGCGCCTTGAGCGCCTCGGATACATCCGCTTCGCGGGCAGCGGCCGCGGCCAGATTAAATTTTGCCATATCCACCGCAGCCCGCGCCTGATTGATCTGCACGGCGTCCACATCCATATGCAGCCGATCTTTCAGCCGCCGCAGCGTGTTCTGTGCCCGTGCCACAAGGTGTGCATCAATACGCTGATCATCGCGGGCCTTCGCCAGCTGCAGGTATGCCACTTCCACCCGCGCCACAATTTTTATGACATAAGACCGGAACAAGGATCGGGCAATCCGATGGTTTCGGCGCGCAATATAAATGGCGGCCCGGTTGACCTGCGGCCCAAAACCCTTAAGCAGCGGCTGCTTAATCTCAATACCCACGCCCGCGGTATGCGATGGATTGATATCCGGGGGCAGGCCCGCAGAGGTGTGAAAATCCTGATAATTGTCGGAGCCGAAAACCGAAACCGTGCCCCCCGTTGCGAATCGCTTCCTGACCCCGACCTGCGAATTCACCTGATCTTCATTGTTTATTCCGATCGGCGAAAACGTGCCGATGGTTTCCGGGAACGGCGTCGGTTCATTAATATGTTGATACGTAGATCCCGCGAAAATACTCGGATCAAACGCCGCGATGGCGCGGATTACCCGGTCGCGTGCAATGGGGGGATTGTACGCCTCAAATTTAATCGCCAGATTATGTTCCAGCGCCTCCGCCAGCGCCCTTGAAAGCGACAACAAGATCGGCTTATGTCCCACCGCAGCCTTGGCAACCGTGGCGCGTTCCGGGGCGCCTGCCGGTGAAATCGCGCCCGGGTAGGATTGTCTTCCCGTCGCTCCGTCGGCGCCATGCCCCACCACGTGCACGCCCCCGTTGGTCGTCCGGTTGGATGCAGAAAGCAGCTCACCATCTGCCAGACAATGCGCCAGCACACTGTTGGCAAAATCCGGACTTCGCGAATCGCGGCTCGAAGCAAACGGCGACGCACACCCCGCCAGCGACACAGCCGCCGCCAATAAGCACCCCATCGCATGCCTTGAAATACCGCGCTTCGGCCGCCGGCACAAAAAAGGATTGCCGATGGCCAGCCGCCCGATCCGAGTTGTTTTCCGCTTGGTTGGTTTCATGGTTCGTGCTCGCTAAAACCACAATTTCATGCGAATCCAGTTGACCAATCCGCGTGTCCATATCCAGATGTATCGCCGATGCCCCGCAGCAATGCGCGCGGTTCCCTGCATTCCGGGCCGAAGCCATGTCGGCGCACCGTGCAGCGCCGCTCGAACCCGAAAAACGTTTTCATGATGGCGGACCTGAGCCATCGGGTTGATGTGCGTGATGCGGATCCCGATCACATCACCCGGATAAGATGCCGTCGCCAGTGTTCCCTTCTCGCCAACCTTGGCATAAAGAACATCCGAGTCCAGCACATCGATCCGGGCCACCAGCGGACGGATCGGCGCAACCTTAAAAAGCACATCCCCCAGATGTACCGGCGATCCGATGCGGCGCATCAGATTGCCCGTCAGCACCACACCCGAAATGGGCGACTTGATTTGCGCATGGGCGATCTGCCGATGCAAAAGCCGCATCCGCGCGGCGGCGCCGTTCATCGAATCATCTGCAATTTGCATATCCGCAATTTTGCCCCGGGCCCGGGCCACATCCGCCTGCTTCCGGAAGGCAAAATATTGGGCCTGCGCCGCCGCGAGCTGATCGCGCAGTTTGGCCGTATACAAGTCCGCCAGTATCGTTTGATGCGCGATGATCTTATCCCCGGGACGCACCCGCACCGCCTTGATGTAGCCATTAAACGGCGCCACGATTTCCGCCTGACGGGTTGGCTCCAGCGTGAAATTGGCGATGAGATAAAATGTTCCCTCAGCAAAAAAAGCCCACGCCAGAAAAATCGCGACGGCGATCGCCGCCGCCTTTACCCACGTGTGGGTCGGCCCAACCAGTTTCGCAAGGTACCCACGAGAGTTCGCGAGCCACCGGGCGCCAAACCAACGGTCATGGGCATATAAATCCATCAGTCGCGGCGCAATGAGATCCAATGCCACCCGCACGCGTGCAACGTCGCTGAGTTTACTCTGCGACCCGCCGGCAAATTCCAGTATCAGCACACCCACCGGTGATCCCCGTCGCAGGGGAAGCGCCATAATCGCTTCATCACCGGCAGAAGTGGATATCAGTTTTGCGCTGCACCGCGTGATTAAATCGGCCGATGCCGGCGACGGATAGAAAATATCTGCATCCTGATCGAGGCATTCTTCCATCGCCTCTTCAATCTGGCGGATAAGCTGCATTTTGCGCAGAATCTTTTCCGTTTGATTCATCGCCACCACATGCACGTATCGTCCCCGCAATATCCCCAGCGACACACGCCGCGCGCCAAGCCGGGCCGCCAGATCATTGCATATCGTCACGGCCAGCGCCTGAAACCGCGTGAGGCCGGCCGTCGCGGCCGCGAGCCCCAGAGCCATTTCCACATGCATCAGCCGCGCCTGAAGGTCCTGCCACTTCTGCTGCGAGACCAACATTTGTGCATACCTGGTTTCCGGATGTGGTGCGTTGGTCATTGGCGCCCTCGCTGGCCGCTGGGCGCTGCAGATATTCCCGGCGCACCGCCGCGCGCCGGGTGCGCCGGCGACTTATCCCTCCCCAAAAAGCGCACTTGCACCTGCTGGGCCGCCGGAATGGCCCGTGGATTGGCATCCGAAATTTCAACCGTCAAGGTGTTGCTTCCGCTATCGGCCAAGCTGGCGATCCAGCGTATTTTCCCATCACCCAAAACCCCCTCGGTGGGATGCACCAACGCCCCCGCGCCAACCCGCAGGCGCATCGCAACATCCAGCGGCACCGACACGAATATCCGCAGCCGTTTGATTTGAACCAGTTGCAGAACTTTTTTGAAGGCATTAACGGACCGACCCGCATCGATAAATCGATCCTCAACCATGCCATCAAATGGTGCGCGAAGCTGCCGCCGTGCCACCGCCAATTCAGCCGCTTGCCACGCCAGCACATCATGCTGGTGCTTTAATTCCGCGAGTTTCAGGCTCAGCTCATCGATCGTAACCTTCAGCTGGGCCCGCCGCACTTCAAAGGCCGTGGCCGCATGCTTTGCCGCAGCCCATAGCGTTCGCTTCAGCGATACCTGATCCTGCGCAAGCTCCGCCTCGGCCGCCTGTATGCGCAGTCGGCTAACGGCGGAAAGCCGCGCCACGGCGGCCGCAATCTTCTGCGAGCGGTCGTTCTGCTCGGCGAGCAACTGCCCCCGTTTTACCGTCTGCCCACGATGCACCAGGATGCGCACCACCCGCCCCGGCCGGCTGAACGACAAATTCACATCCCGCCAAGGCTTTGCCACCGCCGTGTAATCGCCGCCGATGGCGTTATGCCGCATGGGCGCGCCCGCCGCACTATGCAGACCCGCAGCCAATATCAGCAAGGCCGGTAAGGCACGCACCGCGGCGGCGGACAAAAAACATTTCGCCTTCCACATGAAGAACCACTCCATGCTGACAATGATTATTCTGCTATTGACACACCCGAATTTCAGGGGATGCCCCTGCCGGCTTGCATCACCAAGCCACATTGAGCACACCCCTGAACCGGGAATTTACCATAAAACTTGCCCGCGTGCCGGGTGCAATACCGCAGCGCACTCCGCGGCCTCGCGGCCATTGCGCACCCCAGCGGTGCAAACGATAATTCCGATGAGATAGGACGGTGCGCCCTACGCCTGCGGTCCCGCCGGCGCGGCCCGCGTGCAGCGGATCAACACGCGCCCACGAGGCGGTAGGCGTTTGGCCGGCCGGCGGCGGCTCGTGAAAAACTTACTCATCGGAAACATTCGGATTCAGCGATGCGCCCTACGCCGGCAAGCCTGCTGGCCGCGGGTCGGCGTGCTGCCCGCAGGTGGCCTCTGTGCCTCTGCACCTCTGCGTGAGACATTCGGTCGTTTCGGGCGAGCGGGAGAGCGATTTTTGCCAAAGGCAAAATTATGGAATCATGCTCCGGCATGATGTAATTATTTAATATCTCACACAGAGAATCGAAGACGCGGTGACGACGACAAGGCGCGGCCAGCAGGCTGGCCGGCTTAATGCCGCCGACAAGCAGGCGAGACGCCAGCGGTCCCCCCGGCGCGGCCCGCGTGCAGCGGATCAACACGCGCCCACGATGAGCCGAGCGGTTTATCGGCTCGCAATAGATCGCAAAGAAACATTCCGATGGAATAAGGCGGAGCGGGGCGAAGAATATTTGCGATCGGTTATACCGACGGCAATCCCAACACCCGCCGCCAGGCGGAAAGCTGTCCGGCGTGATACGCCTCGTGCCAGGTGCCGTAAAGAAAAACCATGTGGCCGATGGTTGGAAAACGCTCACGTCGGGCGGGGTCCGGATGAGGTTTGGCCATATCGGCGGGTGTAAGCACTTTGAGCCGTTCAATGATCTGCGCCCGCACGCCGGCCATTTGATCGATGTACCATTGTTTGCTTTTATAGATGGATTTATCCGCAACGGGCTTTGATCCATTGCCGTAGATTGCATTCCAATTCGCATCCAGCGCCGGGGCCGCACCGCCCACGAGCGTGAGGAAGCTGCCATCGACCATCAGCAGATGGCCGAGAACCCACGCCGGGTGGTTCATGCCCGCCGCGGGCTGCAGTGCGATTTGATCATCGGAAAGGTCGGCCACGAGTTTAAGCGTCGCGCCGCGTGTGGTCGCAAGGGTCTGGATCAGGGCATCAAGCATGGGGTTCTCCTGTAAACAAGGGTCGTCGAAACATCCGCCATCAAAAACCGGCGGCGCCAGCCCATCCGCGGGCGCCCAACTGAGGGACAAACGGGGGCCGAATTCGCGGCCCGGTCAGCGGCCCTTTGGGGGGCCGTTCCGCACTGTCAGCTGCCAACGTAACGGGCGTAGATCGCCTTGGCGGTCGCGGCGTCGTTGGTTCCCTTGATGATAGCTCGGCCATCCGAAAAAAGCGTGATCTCAAAATCCTTTTTGTTTTCGCCGTGCCCCTCGCGTATGGGGCATTTGAGCATAAACTTATTGAAGGTCGGCTTGCCCACCGCCGCGAGATTCTTTGCAACCTGTTCAAAATCAATGCGCGAGCCGGCCGGCTGTGAAATCTGCACGGCGTTGCGGCCACAGAGCGTTGTGGTGCTGCCGCCAAATTTGCCGGATAGATATTCCAGATTGCCATGTTTGCAGGCGGGGCAATCGGCAATGTCCCGGGCTTTGGCAACATTCAGCTGCTGGTAGCGGTTATCCCACATGTCAAAGCTGAACATAAATGGGCTGAGGGTGGCGATGTTTTCCGTCAGCAGTTTGATCGCCTCCATCGCCTGCCAGCTCGCGACGAGATTAACGGTGGGGCCGAGCACGCCGGCCGTATCACACGTGGGATTCATGCCGGGGGGCGGTGCGGTTTCAAAAATGCAGCGCAAGCACGGGGTGATGCCGGGGCGAATCACCATGCCCAGCCCCATGGCACTGATGCACGCGCCGTAAATCCATGGAATACCGGTTTTGATGGAGGTGTCATTGATGAGGAAGCGCGTCTCAAAATTATCCGTACCATCCAGCAGCAGGTGCTTTCCGGCGGCCAGCTGCTCAATATTTGTATGATTCACATCCGCCACCACCGCCTCCACGCGCACGGATGAATTGATGGCCGCGATTTTTCGTTTGGCGGCCTCCGCTTTGGGTAACTGATCGGCGATATCCTGTTCATCGAAAAGCACCTGCCGCTGCAGGTTGTTGAGTTCGATAAAATCACGGTCCACAATGGTCAGCGTGCCGACGCCGGCCCGGGCGAGGGTATTGGCCAGCACGGTGCCCAAGGCCCCGCAGCCGACCATCAGCACGTGCGCGGCGCGAAGTTTTTTCTGGCCGGCGATGCCGATCGGTTCCCACAGCATCTGCCGGTTATAGCGGGCGAGCGAGGGGTCTGCGAGTTCAAGTTCCTGTGCGGTTTGCGAAAGAGCCATAGTTGGTTTTCCATTCACTTTAAACGTTGAAGCACCGTGCCTGCGGCGTTGCGGTGGCCGGATTCTGCCGCCGGGTGCGGGCAGCGGCGGCCTCGACGCGCTCAGCTTTCGATCATATTTTTTTCGATGGGTTCAACGGTCAGTCCGTGGGATTTAAGAAAGTTCAAGGCAGCGGCCACATCTTCCGCTTCGCCCTCAAAGAGCACCGCCATGATGCCGATTTCCGCCGTGACGCTCGCCTGCCGAATATCAAAACTGACATCGGGGTAGTGGCGCGCCATTTGCCAGAGGATCGGCTTTTCCACCAGGTTTCGGCTGCCGAAGGTCAGCCATACGCGTTTGTGGTCTTTGGCCATTTTGCTTTTCAACCTCCGGCAATGGCCGGTACGATGCTCAGATCGTCGCCATCCTTTACCGGTGTCTTAAGGTTTTCGAGAAACCGGATGTCTTCATCGTTTACATATATATTGACGAATCGATTTAATTCGCCCGGTTCTTTGAACAGCCGCTTTTCCATACCGGAAAACCGCGCGCAAACTTCCGTCAGCACACTTTGAACATCCGCACCGGCGGCCTCAAGCATATCGACGCCGTTGGTCAGGGATCGCAGCGGCGTAGGAATACGAACTTTTATCGCCATGAAAAAACTCCTCCGGAATTCATAGGTATTCTATACCGGGGCCGGTGCTGCAACGATGGCAACGCCGCCCGCCATCAATCGGTCAAACGCCTCAAGCCGAGGCGGGATGGATGCTGGGGGTTCCAGTTGATCCACCACCACCTCCACGGTTTTAAGGCCATTCCCGGTAATGCACACGCAGATGCTTTCATCGCGGGGAATTCGCCCGGATTCAATGAGTTTAATGGTGGCGGCCAGCGTGGTACCGCCCGCTGGCTCCGTCCACGTGCCTTCTGTGCGGGCCAATAATTTGATCGCCTCGACAATTTCGACATCGGTCGCATCGGCCGCCCAGCCGCCACTTTGTTTAACCGCCTGGACAACATAGTAACCGTCGGCGGGGTTTCCAATAGCAATGCTTTTGGCGATGGTGCGGGGCTTTTGCGGTTTGATCAGATCGCGGCCCGCGATGATCGCCTCGACGACCGGGTTGCAGCCAGCCGCCTGGGCCGAATAAATTCGGGGCTGGTTGTCGGCGACCAAATTCAGATCAATGAATTCGCGATACGCCTTATAAATTTTCGGCAGGATCGTGCCGCCGGCGGTGGGGCAGATGGTATGGCGGGGAAGCTTCCAGCCGAGTTGTTCGGCAATTTCGAAGCCAAAGGTTTTGGCCCCCTCCGTATAAAACGGCCGCAGGTTCACATTCACGATGGCCCATCGATACTTGTCGGCGATTTCCGAACAGAGGCGATTGACATCGTCGTAATTGCCCTCGATGCGGACCATGGTCGGGTTGAAGATCAGGGAACCGAACACCTTGCCCTGTTCGAGATCGTGCGGAATCATGACAAAGGCGCGCAGGCCGGCCTCGGCAGCGTGGGCGGCAACACTGTTGGCGAGATTGCCGGTGCTGGCGCAGCCGACGGTGTCGTAGCCGAGTTCAATCGCCTTGGTGATGGCAACCGATACCACGCGTTCTTTATAGCTCCAGGTGGGGTAATTGGCGGAGTCATCCTTGATGTACAGCTCGCGGACACCGAGCACCTTTTCCAGATTTTTGGCGCGTTTTAAGGGTGTCATGCCGGAATGATGGCCTGATTTTGGCTCGCCGTTGATCGGCAGCAAATCGCGGTAGCGCCATAGGTTGTGCGGGCCGGACGCGATGGATTGGCGCGTCACCTTGCCGCGCATCGCCGGATAGTCGTACTGAACTTCAAGCGGGCCGAAACAGGTTTCGCAGACATGCACACCCTTTTCGGGGTAGGTCTGTCCGCATTCGCGACACTTTAATCCAAGGACGTAAGACACTGTGATCTCCGCAAAATCGGCCGCCCGAAAAACGGGTAGTTCCCGGCCATCGTCCGACGCGGTGGCGCCAGATGCGATGCTTGGCCGGAAAAAATCCAGAAAGCCTTCCGGGGAGATAAATCAAGATAAGGGGATGACGAAACGGCACGAGGATGGTGTGCGAACGTGCACCACTTATCTATCCCCAAGATCGCATAACGCGAGCGGGAGGGATTTAGCACCCTGTTCACGGCTCCCGCCTATCAAGCGGTTCCGCACGGGTTGCTGTGCCTTCAACGGGCCCGTCCCTCAGGCACTCTGGATAAGAGCGGTCTTCAATTGTCTGGCGTAATGCTAGGGGCGCAATCGTCGGCCGTCAAGGCTCGGTGCAGCAAGCGGCGGTTGCAGGCGCAGCATCAGGGCTTAGCCGAATGCCGGCGGGTGGCCGGCTGCGGCTGCGGATGCGCTTTCAAATAGGCTTCGCCCCACCGTATAAGGATTTCCACGCGTCGGAGCGCCGACACCCGTCTGTACTTTCCTTCCCACTTTCCCACGCGCTTGACGGCGGCGCGAGGCAGCCTGTCGATTACGGCGAAAAACTTCTTCTCAACCGCGGGTGGCAACGGCTTCATCGGATCCCACGGGCCGCGATAGGGAACCAAGGTTTGCAGTTGCAGCGGAACCAGGGCTTTTTTCCGAAAGGATATCCGAGCGATATGCCGGAAGCCGACGACAAAAAGACCCCGACGCGTTTTCAGGTACTGGTTGGCCATTCCCACGGACACCGTAAAATCATAATGGATATGCTTGCTGCCGATAGTCCAGATCTGCTTTTTTCTTAATTGCTTCCGCCCGCCGAGGTAATCATGGGCGATAAGGTGATCACCCACCAAGCGCGCCGCCAGCCACCCGCGCCACATCCACGGCAATATCTTATGCCCGCCCGGCTTTTCGCTGGTGTATGCCAGGTTCTGCTTTATCGCCAGGGTGTAATGGCCGGCCCGCGGAAAAACCAGGCGCTCTCCCGACACTGACGCCACCAGGCGCCCATTATGCGTGCTCACCGCGTTGAGGTTGTTGTCCCACTCTATCCAGAGCAGGCCGGGCGTTATCCCGGCCAAATGGTACCCGCCGCTGTTCGCGTCCACTTGGTATGCCTTGGGAAATTTGGCCACCACCCTGTGGTTGCCAAGGTACGCCATCACCGGCGCGTGGTGCCAAAGCAGCCGCAGCGTGAGCTGCGGCGTGAGCTGGAACATCATCACCTGCAGTTTATGTTGATAGGTTGCCACCACGGCCAGCCGGGCGTTGGAGAGCCATCGCAGGCGGCTTATGTTCTCCATGCCGGGCAACGGGGGCAGCGGCCGAAAACGGGCGCCGCCATCCAGGATAAGGACGAAATTGCGTTTCTGCAGGCCCCGGACCACGCCGATCCGGGAATTCAGGAAGGCGTGTGGCCGCGTGTACATCATCATGGTACCAAGGTATTTGAATTTTGGCCCCGGCAACATCACCCCCCAGCCGTAAACATTGGGCGGCCCGATCCAGGCCGTTCTTTTGCCGGTGGACTGCGTAAAAAACTGTGCCCGCCTGCCACCGCCAAGCCATGTTATTCCCATACAAACCTCCGTCCCGGGCCGGCGCGGGATCGGCATAAGCTTCCACCGCGCAAGCGATCCCTGCGAAACCACCATGTATTGCGTACCCATGGCTATGTACCCGCCGCCCGGCAGATGGACGACAGGTGGGTTCGCCATCAGCAGGTGGCGGGTCGTGACGATATGCGGGCCGTCTAGCGCCGAGGGATGGGCGGCCGGCCGGACGACCGGAAGGGCACCTGTCCATGGTGCATTGGCCCCCGTCGCCGCCAGCGCCGCAGCGCCGGATGCCATCGCGGCGAGGGCCATCGTGATGGCGGCGGCGGGAAGCGGCCGAGGCCCGGTTGGCATTGCAGAACTCCTTCGAAAATGAGCGGCTTCCCCGCGTCGGCTAAAAACTGCCGTTAAAATCGGCGCTGCCCCCGGAGGAATTCTCGCCGAGGTCCAAGGCAGCCGCCGCGGCGTTGAAGACGGCGCTGCTTTCCGGCCACTGGGGCGGCTAGAAAAGCCCGGCACCAGAATTGGCGGGATAAGAAATTCATGGGTGTGGCCCTTTCATTGTGCTGGCCTTTGTGCTGGCCTTTGTGCTGGCTTTAAGCCGCTTCAGCGCCGCCCGATCCGCGGCGTAGATTCCGTGGGCGTTGCAGTAGGACGGCACCGCCAACCAACCGTTCACGACTGAATAATGCCAAAGTGATTTTTCAATATGCCGGGCGGTGGTGAAGCCTTGCCGGGCGAGCTGCTGCTCCGAGCGGCGGTAACGGTGCAGCAGCCAGGCGTTGCGCCCAACTTTTTGCCGCCAGGCGGAAAGTTTCGCCAGCTTTTTGGGGCGGTGCGCCCAGTCAGAGCGCAGCGCTTCGGCAAAATAACCTACGCCCATGGCCCAGCGCGGCAGGATGGCGCTCGGCGGGTGATGGAAACGTTCGACCATTCCCAAGCCGAGGTACAAGGCGTTGGGGTCGGGCAGCTTGCGGCCAAGGTGATGGTAATGCCACGGCGCCAAGGTGGGCTCCTCGGCGCAACGCTGCGCCCGTTTTGTGAGGCCGCCAAAAAAGGGCCTTGGCCGTCGGACCGCGAGGTCGAGGCATTCGGCCTGTACCATGGTGTTTAGTGAATAATTGCGCCCGATCTTCAGGGTGAAGGTGCCCGGCCCGCGCACCAGGTAGCGCACCCATACCCCGCCGCAAAAATTTACCACCCGCTGGCGAATGGGATCGGGCCAATGGTTGAACCCATTGATCGCGCCGAACGGCACCGACGGGGGTTGCCGGCGCAGTGTGAAGGTGTAATCACGCTGGCGCATCGGGCCGCTCAGACCGTTGTAGTTATATTCGTAAAATGAAAGCATGTTGATTCCGGGAGGGACTTCGGTCGCGTCGAAAAGGCCCGGCCCCTGCCACGTGGTGGGCAGCGCCTCGCCATGGTCGTCATATTCGGCCTCGCGTCGATCCAGGCGCCTGGACTTTACCAAACCGTTAATCCATTGGTTGTAGAGATATCCGCGCGGTATTTCCAGCACGCGCCGATCGGTGGTGTAAAGCCATTGCACCCAGCTACGCAAGCCGCTGAGCCCCAGGAAGTGGGCGCCGATGCGGTTGAGCGCCCCTTGATTGGGCTGCCAGCCGTTGTTCACCTCGAATAGATTCGGGGCGTCCATCGCCGTCAGGAGCGCCCAATCGGTTCCGTATCGCCCCATCCAATTACCTTCGGTGATCCAATCTTGATCCAGCGCGACGGCTATTGGCGGCCCGTGGCGCGCCAGCATCACGCGCACGCGTTTCTGGAATGCTGTTTTTAGTATTGCAAGTTGCGCGGCCGTGGGCGCCTCCGCCGCGGCTGGCATGGGCGCCCGCGCGGGCGTTGGCGCGGCGGCCCGGCGCGATTGTCCGCCGGGGGGATTTGAGACCGCGTGAGAATGGCCCGTCGGCGGACTGAATATCTGAATTCCTCCGCCGAAATACCCAATGAGCATGCGCCCCCGCGGCAAGGGAAGCGCACAGAAGACGTCATCGCGCAGCGGAGCGGCACCGGGCTTAAGTTTGGCGGCTTTTTGCCACGCCACCGGTGGCGGGGCCACGACGCCCGTTTGCGGATCGAGCACGTTGAGGCCCGCCCGCCAAAAGCCCAACCATACCTGGCCCGACGAATCCTCCGCAAGGCAATTGACGTGGTCGCCGGATAGCAGCTGCCCGGGAGGACAAAGGTAGGCGGCGTTGGCAATAAAAAACGCCGCCGGCGGATGGGTAAGCTGCTGATCTTTCTTGCGCCAATCGGCGCCGCGTACAAACCGCCAAGTGCGGCCGCGGTTTATACTCCATGCAACGCCCTCATCAGTGGCCACCCAGACCGTGCCATTTTTCGCGACCAAAACGGCGTTGATTAAATTGCTCGGCAGCCCCATGCCTGCGGGCGTCAGGGGTGGGCCGTTCTTCCAGCGGCTTGAAACGGTTCGCCAAAGCCGATAGCGGGCCCAATGCTCGGGGGCTTGGCCGCCCGGGGGGCGAATTGCTTTTTGCCGCCGCAGAATTACCAGCCCGTAACATTGCGTTCCAACATAGGCCGTGCCACGGCGCCCAAACGCGACGCTATCTACCGCGTCGGCTGGAAGGCCGTTGGCGACCGTGAGGTATGACCATTTACGATAGCCGGGACGATAGCCAGAATGGTAGACCGCGATGCCGGAATTGCCCACCATCCAGACCGAGCCGTCCACGGGGTTTACGGCGATGGCGTTGATATGTTCGCTGATGGGGCCTGCAAGCTCATGGTGCGCCGGATCATTTAACAGGCCGTAGCGCTGCCAGCGGGCGCCATTAAAAACCGCCACGCCATGGCGTGAGGTGCCCACCCAGATCCGCCCCTTGGTGTCGCAGGCAATCGCCTGCACCGTGTTACCCGGCAGGCCGCCAGCGGTGGTGAAATGGGTCCACGCGGCGTTTCGATCGGCATGGGGATTGTAACGGTAGACACCATGGCTTTCCGTGCCGAGCCAAATATTTCCGCGGTGGCCCATGCAGGCGGAAATAATAAAGCGATCCGGGATCTGGCTGATGGCCGCATCTCCGCGCGCTACGGCAAAGCCGCATGGCAAAGCCGTCGCGGCCCATGCGGTGGCCGCAAGCAAACGCCCGCGGCCGCCAAGCCGCCGAAGAAATGTCAGGCCGAATCTCACAGACTTTCGCAGCACGCCCGCTCTCCATCGGTATCAGAGACAGGAAAAGAAACGCAGCACGAATCTGGATTATACGACAAAAAAACGCGCACCCGTCAAGTGGCAATTTTGAATTGGGGGAAAGGCGGAGTGGCGGCGGGGCGGCGGCGGGGATAGGGCGCTTTTCAGGCACAAATGGCCCCGCCGGATCGCAACGATTCGGCGATTGGCGCGTTGAACTTTCACAGCAGAGGGTCACAAATGGCGGTTGATGAAAGTCGGAGCAATGCGGGCGGCGAACGGGGGCCATCCGGGACGCGCCCGAAATGGCCCGAAACCGGAACCGCCTTCGCGTGGCCCGTGCTCATGGCGATTCTGCTGGCGTACGCGCTTTTGCTGGCGGCCTTTTTTGTGCCAGCGCATCCCGGCGTGGATCAAAACGGCTATATGACCACCGGCCGCGAGCTTGCTACGCACGCCCGATTGTATTTTGTGCCGCGAAACCCCTATCAGTTCGTCGGCGCGATGATGGTACAAACACCGGCGGGAAAAATATTCGCAAAATATCCGCCCGGTGTGGGTGTTTTGGCGGCGCTGGCGTGGTTCATCGGCGGCCCCCGCGCGATCTACATTGTCGATCCTGCGTGTGCGATCATCGGCCTGGCGGCGGCCTTCTTTCTTTACCGGAGGTTTGTCAGCCATTTTCTGGCGCTCATTGGCGTATTGCTGCTCGCCGTTAATCCGGTGATTCTGCAATTTGCCGACGATGCCAACTCTCACGGGGCCGCGTTCGGTTTTACGCTTGTGGGCTTTTCGCTGCTGGTGATCTGGTGGGAATGCGGCGGATATTGGCGCGGCATCGCGGCCGGTTTTTTCCTTGGTGCCTGCGCATCGATGCGCTACACCGAGATACTCTGGTGCATTCCGCTGGCCGGGGTGCTGCTGCTGGCACGGTTTGATGCCCGGCGCCGCTGGCGCGAAGTGCTGCCGGTCGCGGGTGCATTTGCGTTGCCGGTGCTTGTGCTTTGCATGATCAACTGGGCGAGCTTTGGCGCGCCGTGGCGAACGGGGTATTGGTTCTGCGACGAACAGAGCGGTTTTGGCTGGAGATATTTGCTGGCGGGCGATCATACCCATTTCGATGATCAGGGCAATTGGATTACCGCGCTGGGGCAGTTTGAAAACATGGGGCTTTTTTTAATACTTCCGCTCACCATCACCGGCCTTGGGGCCCTGCTGGCCGAAAAGCCGAAGTGGGGGATGTTTTTTGCCGCGTGGATAATTCCGAGTACCACGGTGTATCTTTTTTATTACTGGGCGCCGGATCGGCTGGATACCGTGGGCTATCTGCGATTTTTCATCGATGTAATTCCGGCCATGCTGCTCGTGGCGCTTTGGTGCCTTGAGACCATTTTCCGCGGCAAACCATTTACCGGCGCGTTGGTCGTCGGCCTGCTTGCGGCGCTCGCGGGCGAATATGGCCTGGTGATGGCAGTGCCCGCCATGGAGCAGGCACGCCAAAGCAAATGGGGCCTGTTGGCGGCGGCCCGAGCACTCCAGGCCCATGGCGAAAGGGGATCTATCGTGTTTGCAGAAATGCCGGAGTGTGATTACCTCAATAGTATTGGCGGGTATCAACTTTATAATCTGCAACTTTTTACGCCGCAATTTTTTCAGCGTTGCGTCAAGCTGCAATCATCTTCAGGGCCCCATCCGCTGCAAGCCGCCCGGGTCGCGGAATATTTGCGCCTGTTTGGCAAACCAACGGTGCGCGGCCAACACGGGCGGCGCCAGCCTCTTTCTCTCGCCGGTTTTCATGCGATTGAACTACGCATTATTCGCCGGGCATTTACGGCCGGCCGCGAGGTGTTTTATATCGTTCCAAGGCGGCTCAAGTGGCCGACGGTGCCGAGCGAAAAGGGGATCCGCACCGAGGAAGTGGCCGAGTGGCAGGATGTGATCTTGCAATCGCAGCGTGGCAGGGCAGGCTTTGGGAAGCACAGAAAGGCGTCCGCCCGGACGATTGCCATGGCGCTATACCGCATAGTGCCGGCGGTGATTCAGCCGGCGGCTTCGCCCGCACTTACCACCGCTGCCGACGCCAAAGCTGCGCCTCGGGCGCTGCGTCCGCGGCCATGATGGAAAAATCTGTACGCCCCAAAACGCACAGACGCCCCACCTGCATTGAAGGTCCGCGCGTATTATCGGCCAGCCCACAAACGCCCAAGCATGTCTCAAGCGGGCCATCTTTGCTACCGATATGAAATTGGCTCGGGCATGCAGTGAGTGAGGCAATCCTGAGGAGCCGCTGTCTGCGGCCACCAATATTAAAAAGATCGCTCGCCTCTTTTTTTGTTCCGGGAGAATACAGTGCCGCATTTACCAAGCAAACAACGTTTCGGATCCCGCAGAACCACCGGCCGAAGAACCGCCGATCCGCGCGAAATACCGCTCGTGATTCCCTTCGCCCAGACGCGGATTAAACATCCGATCAGCGTTCCCTTCGACGCACCATCGCCCGAACCGGCCGCTGTGGCGGGCGCGGAGGAATCGTTTGCCCATCCGGTGGCGGCGTTTCCGGCCCATGTGCGCGTGGCCAACCTTAGCATGATTCTCCTGGCATGCGGCATGCTGTTGGTGGGAAGTTTGTTTATGCCGGGCAAACAGTTGGCATCCAATTGGTGGCATGGGCTAGCGCGAAATTCGGCGGGTGGCTTCGTGCCCGCTCTGCTCGGCCATTGGGAGCTTTTAGCGGGCGCCATCGGTTTGGTGCTGGTTCCGTTCCTGCGGGCTGCCAATCGGGGCCGACTCGCGCTGAACCTCAGCTTGAGTGTGGGATTTCTTTTGCTTATTGCCGTGCTCGAACAGCATGCCATTGGCGCGCCGCTGGTGATTATGCCCACACTGGGCCTTGCGATGATGGCGATACTCAATGCGATTTTGCGCGCCCGCACGCTGGAGCCGCGCGTGAACTGCCTGCGAACCTGGCAGATATTTGCCGGCATGGGCTCGGTGGTGCTATGGTCGCTGCCCACGTACGAGGTATTTCAGGACAGCGCGATTCAATCCATTTTGCAGACGGCGGGCGGAAATTATCTTTGGTGGTCATTTGGCGTGGCAAGCACTGCCGGTTTTTGCGCCGGCGTTATGAGCGTGATTGATTCCGGCGAGAACTTTTCCCCCCAGCGCAATCGAATTGCCCGCGTTTTTTCTTCCACCGCCATTGTGATGATGAGCCTCAGTGGATTGGTGCTCTGTGCCCAGGTGGCCCAGATATCATCGGTGTTTCAGGAATCAGCGCGATGGTTCGGCGTGGGCTTGATGTGGCTTGATTTGGTGCTTACCAGCTGCGTGCTTATGGCATGGTCGGGCCTTATCGAACGCTTCGGCCTGGTGGCGGTTACGCGTCAGGGCATCCCCGAACACGCGGCAGCCTATTAAACGCGGACCGCTTTGGTGCCGCGTGTCGCCCCACCCGCGTGCCGTGGCACGCCGGCCTGGCGGCCTCAATCCGCATTTAAAAAACGCGCCGCTTCCTGTACGACTGATTCCAAAGAACCGGCATCAAAGGGCGAAACAAGACCACTGGCTTTTAGCAATTCCGTAAATGGCGCCGAGCCGCCGAGCGAACAGAGTTCCACATAACGATCCATGGTTTGCCGATGGTTTTGGTTGGAGAGCCGCCAGAACTGCAGCGCTGCACATTGTGCCAACGTGTAGTCAATGTAATAAAAGGGCGAACAATAGATGTGTCGCTGCGATTGCCAGCGCGCCCCCGATGCCGGATAGCTCAAATCCCCCCAATTGCGCCACGGCATGTAGTGGCTTTCGAGTGTGCGCCATATTTCATGACGCTGCGCGGCCGAGTGTTGCCGATTCGCGAAAACTTCGTGCTGGAAATGATCCACGCATGCACCGTACGGCAGAAATTCCAGCGCCGCCGTCAGATGCATTCGTCGATAACGCGCCGCACCGGCGCCCATCAGCCGACCGATGTATGGGTAGGCAAGAAACTCGAGGCTCATGGAATGAATTTCGGCGGCCTCCATGGTTGGCCAGAGAAAATCGATCAGGGGTTGGCGGCGGCTTTGAAAATTCTGAAACGCGTGGCCCATTTCATGGGTAAACACATCGATATCATGATGGGTGCCATTGAAGTTGGCGAAGATGTACGGCATCCCGGCCGTCGGAAACGAGGTGCAGAAACCGCCGCCCGCCTTGGTCGGCCGATTGGTTAAATCCATGAATCGGCCGCTGCGCATCTGCGCGTAAAATTCCGCGAGCCGCGAATCGATGTCCGCAAACATCTCTTGCGCCGCAGCCACCAAAAACGCCTGATCGCCGGCGGGAGTTGGATTACCGGTGGGATCAATCAGGGGTTCATCCCAGGCGTATAGCGTGTCCCAGTTGTTGGTTTTGCGGCGCTCTTCCATCAAACGCGCCACCAGCGGTGTGACATGCGTATGTATTTCACGGCGATAGCGATCGACCTGCTCGGGGCCGTAATCCACACGCCGCAGACGCCGATAGGCCAGCGGGGTAAATGATGCATCTCCGAGTGCTTCGGCCATTTTGCTGCGCAAAGATACGAGCTGATCAAAGATAGCATCGAGTTCCGGGCCGTGCGTCTGAAAGAATTGCCAGTGAGCGGTCGCGGCGCGATGGCGAACGCTGCGATCCAAACTCTGGCTGTACGGTGTCAGGCCGGAGAGGTTAAGTGTTTGGCCGTCAAACGCAATTCGCGCGGAGGCCAGTAACTCAGTGTAGCGGGCCTCGACGCGTGATTCGGCCTCCAGATCCTTGGCAATGGCGGGGTCAAAGGTTTGGATGTCCGTTTTCCAGAGTGCCAGGGCGTGGGGCGCGGCGACGGAAAGCGTTGCAGCGCTTTGTTCCAGAAGTGCTTTTTTGACCGTGGTATCGAAGTCTGCAACGACGGGGCCCATTTCGTCGGCATATTCACGCTGGGCTTTATATTGCGCATCGGTGGTATCCTGCGAAAAATGCAGGTAGGTCAGGGCAAACCAGCTTTCCGTTTCACGGCGTTGAGAATCCCATTGGGTCATGGCATCGGTGAAATTGCCCGCGCGGATCGCACCGTGTATCCGGGCGTAGGCCTGCTCAAGGTTTTCGCGCGTCGGCCGGGGGGCGGTTATTTCTTCAAAGTACATCCATGCTCCTCATCCATTGGATACGGGCGACATACCGTCAACATACCGCCAAGGGTGAATGGCGTCAGCCGGCCTGAAAATATTATTGTCGCCGCCCGGTCGCCCTCGCCACATGGCAGCGTGCAGCGGGGAAGCGCGGGCAGGCGGGATGTGGGATATTTCGCAGCCCATGCGGGATGGCTCCTCGGTGTACCATCTGTGTCAGGTACGCCATCGTCGCCGCTGCTTGATGGGCGCCAAAAATCACGCCGTCGCAACCCGGCGATTACTCGGACAGGCTCCTATGCTGGCCGGCTAAACATGGTTGGACACGCGGGGGGATGCATTCATTCCGAGCGGATGAAACACAAGCCGACGGGGCGCGGCCAGCAGGCTGGCCGGCTTAGTGACGCACGCTGAACCACACGGCGGCACAATGCCGCCGGCTAGTGCGATGGAGAGTGTATTGAGTCAGGAGGATGTAAGTTTCTCCCGGATCGATGTTCCGATCCGTAGTCGAAGGTCATTGCGTTGCCGCGAGGCAAGGTGAAGAGCAACCGGAG
>JAJZGD010000105.1 GCA_021804985.1 Planctomycetota bacterium | reverse complement strand
GCCCAGTTCAGATTGAGGGCTGCAACTCGCCCTCATGAAGTTGGAATCGCTAGTAATCGCGGATCAGCTATGCCGCGGTGAATGTGTTCCTGAGCCTTGTACACACCGCCCGTCAAGTCATGGGAGCCGGTAATGCCTGAAACCCCGATTAGTCGGGGCTACGGCAGGGCCGGTGACTGGGACTAAGTCGTAACAAGGTAGCCGTAGGGGAACCTGCGGCTGGATCACCTCCTTTCTAGAGGATTAATCTGGATCGTGGTCCTTCTCTCTTAGCTTGTTTAGTTTATTCAAAACACCTCCTTCTCTGCCCGATTCGTAGGGAGCTTTTAAGTTCCTGTTGACCGGATCGGTTCCCGGTAAGGGGTCTCACAGCACCTTACAGGGCACTTAACCGTGTCGGTAGAAGTAGGAGAATGCACTTGGCCTTGGCCCGGTGCAAGCAAGCTCTTGAGGTCGGAAACGTGGAGTAATCCACCCACGAACGTCAGAATGTTCTCGGCTGCAAAATTGAAACACTTTGCAGACCTCCTGCGGTAACGCAGTTTCGGTGGCGTCCTTCTCTCCGCTTTCGCGGAACTGATATCCATGTTCCTTGATCAATAGAACGCCGGCCGAGGCTAACGCCTCGGCCGGTTTTTTTTGCGCGCCATTTTCTTCGTCGCGCCCGTCGCCCTCGGCATCGCGTCCCATTTGACGATCTCGCAATAACAATCTTATACTTAAAATAGTAGGCCTAAAGAGTTAGGCGTAAAGATTTGGTGATCCCAAGGTGGGTGCCGTGGGGCAGGGGCCGTCGGGCGGGAGATAGTCTGGCGTTTCGTCACTCCGGTTTATTCATTGGCGGCCCGGATTTCGCGTAGGGAAGGAAAATTGTGATGCCAATTGTTGCCCCGCCTCCGTCTGCCGTGCGGTACGCATCTTATTCGCCTCCGCCAGCCGCCGCCCTTCGTGCAACGCCGCCGAAAGCCGCTGCCGCTTCGTCTGCTGCTGCTACGGCCGTGCCCCATTCCGTTGCGGCTGATCCCGCCCCTACACCCGCTGCCGTTCGGGCCGTCCATAATTACGGAGATACTTTGATCGGCAACCCATTTGGCCTCCGCGGTTTTATGGCCGACCGCGGTATTTGCTTCGGCGGCTATCTGCTCAATGACACGAGCACGAATTTGTTCGGCGGAAAAAGCACACGGCGAACCATCAATCGGTCGCTTGTGGATCTTCAAATGACGCTGCATACCCGCAGGCTTTTCAATTGGACGGGTGGAAAATTTGTCGCGAGCATGCGGCTGCATTTTGGCCCCAATGGCAACAATCAGCAGTTGGGTTCCATCCAAGGCTACAGCCTGATTGACTACAGCCCGCCCGCCACACAGCTATATGAGCTTTACTATCAACAGAAATTGTTCGATGGCCATTGGACGCTGAGAGCGGGCACCATGGATGCCAATAACATATTTGACATTCCCGCCGATGCCGCCATCTTCGTCAATCCGTCGGCGGAAGATGCACCGCTGTACCAACAGCCTGCGCCACCGATCACGGCGCCGGGTGTGGTGGGCGTTTTTAATATCAGCCCGCACACGACACTTTTAGCGGGAGCGTTTTATTATGATCGCTTCCATCCGACGGTGATTGATTCTATGTTCACCGCGCTGGAACCCATCAATCAACCGGTGGGCGCTTTTTTAACTGCCGAAGTGGATCAAACCTATCAACTTTCGCCGCGGCAGCCGGCGACCATCGGCATTGGCGGATTTTTAAGAACGGGCCAACTGCCAGCGCTTGCCGGCGGGATGCAAACGGATGCCGGCGGCGGCTACATGTTCATTGATCAAACACTGTGGCAAAGCCATGACACCGTTCATCGATTGGGATCATTTTTTAATGTGACCGGCAATGATCCGCGGGTGAGTGAAATCGATGCGTCGATACAAGCGGGCCTTGTGGCAAGTGGACTGGTGCCCTGCCGCGATCATGATCAGATGGGGGTGGGCGTGGACTGGGCACATTTAAGTTCGCTTGCCAACACGCCCAAACCGTATGAATTGGTGGTGGAGGGCTTTTATGCCTTTTCGCTGGGACGGGGGATTGTGGTGCAGCCGGATTTGCAATACTTCGCCAACACAGGCGGGGGTGTGTATCCGGATTCGCTTATCGCGATGCTCCGCCTGAACGTGAATTTTTAGGCCGAGCGGTGAAGGCAGCGGTCCGGCCCCGGCGATCTGGTGGTTTGCGATGTGCAAGGATATTGGCGGCGCGGTGTGCCGTAACGTTTTGCGGGCCGCACGCTGGACGCAGTAAATAAAACAATCCGATCGAGCACCAGGACTAACTGCGGTGATGCCCCTACTTTTTCACTGAACCATGCGGATCAATCACAAACTTTTTCGCCACGCCCTGATCAAAATCCTTGTAACCCTGCGGCGCCTGATCGAGTTTGATGATCGTGGTATTGAGTATCTTTCCGATGGGCAGCCGGTCGTGCAATATGGCCGTCATCAAGAGTTGGTTATATCTGAGTACTGGCGTCTGGCCCATCAAAATGCGCTGCGCCTTACCCCATCCCTCGCCGAGCTTAATCAGCAGATCGCCGTGGCGAGCTTCATTGGTATCGGCGCCGGGGTCCTCGGTGACGTATACGCCGGGAACGCCAATGCCGCCGCTGGCGCGCGTAATGCTCATGAGGGAATTAATCACATCGGCGGGGGCGGGATCGCCATGATTTGGCCCATGCCCATGGGCTTCAAAGCCCACGCAGTCAATGGATGCATCGACCTCCGGTTCGCCCACGACGGCTTCGATTAAATCTTCAAGCATAGCGCTTTTGGTCAGGTCAATCGGCTCAAAGCCCATCTTCCGGGCATGTTTCAACCGATCTTTGTTCATATCGCCAATCAGCACAACGGCTGCCCCAAGAAGATGGGCGGAGGCTGCGGCGCACATGCCGACAGGCCCGGCTCCGGCGACATATACAATGGACCCGGCGCACACGCCCGCATTAACAGCGCCGTGGAAGCCGGTGGGTAAAATGTCCGATAGCATGGTCAGGTCGCGGATTTTCTCCATGGCCTGCGCCTTGTCGGGGAATTTAATGAGATTGAAGTCTGCGAAGGGGACCATGACAAATTCCGCCTGACCGCCTATCCAATCACCCATATCTACATAACCATAAGCTCCGCCGGGGCATTTGGGATTGACATTCAGGCACACGCCGGTTTCCTGGGCGCGGCAATTGCGGCAGCGGCCGCAGGCCACATTAAAGGGGACGGTGACGAGGTCGCCGATGTCCAGATATTCAACATCTTTGCCCTTTTCAATAATTTCGCCGGTGATTTCATGCCCGAGCACCATACCTTTTGGCGCAGTGGTTCTGCCTCGCACCATGTGCTGGTCAGAACCGCAGATATTGGTCGTTATCACTTTCAATATTACTCCGTGGGTAATTCGCTTACCACGGGGCGTCACCATCTTGGGAAAATCGATGGATTGAACTTCCACGTCATGCGTGCCGAGATAAACCACACCGCGATTACCAGCCATAAAATGACTCCTATTTGTAGCCTGAAAGCTCTTATCACCCCATAACATTTGCGCTGCGCCGGTGGCGACAGGCGGGGAATCCTGGCGGCGGCGTTATTTTGTCCGTACGTTGGCACTGGCGCAGGGCTGAGCGAGAAGCCTTGTGACGGCGCTGGCACGGAGTATGTTTCGATTCGCCGGCCCCATTCCGGCATAGATGTAATGAAACGGTAGGATCGAGGCGGAACAATGTCAAATCGTAAATCGGGAGATTTAGCGAAATAGCGCAGCGTGGGGTGAAACTAAAGAGGCCATTGGCTTCGCTGGCGGCTTGCCGGGGTGCCGCGCAGAAGGAAGTTTCAGATTAAACGCACGGGCGTCTCAAATTGGATTTTATAGTTGTGTAGACATCTGCAACATGTTGCGAGGTTGATTAACTGAAAAACTCGACCAGGGAACCGAGAGTGAATGGCGCGGTGAACCCGCGCACGCCGCCTGGCGCATTGATGGTTGGCTGAGGATTACGGGCATTGGCGTCTGCCATCGCGTCGGTGGCCTCGACCTTCGCGTATTTTTCGCGCAGGGCGACAATGCGCGGATCGGTAGAGTTTTTCATCGCGTGGAAAAGGGTTTTGATCAGGGCCCGCTTGCCCACGTCTGTCCAAACGTATTGGCATTTGACACATTCCTGTATATCAACCGGAATCATTAAATGCAGACGACTGACGCGCATCGTCTGGCGGCAGCCGGCGCAGGGAAGGCGTTTTTTTGTGTCGGACGCTGCCACAAGGGCGGCCAAATCCTGAATGGCCGGTTCGCCAGTCGGATTTTCCGAGGGATCGGGATCGACGAGAATCCAGTGAAGCAGGTTGGGTTTTGGACACCAGTTTCCGAAGCAGTGACCGCAGGTGAAATGATTAAATTGCGGTTGGTCAACACGCGTCATGGGAATAAAGCAAGCGGGGCAACGGGGCATAATATTTTGCTCCAGCGATTTGATCTGCCACCCAATAACTGGATAGTAGCAGATTCCGACCGATGGAGAAAATGAAATGCTTTCCCGCGTTGGCCCCTGGCCCTCCCCCCGCTTCGGCGACCGCGGGTGCGCACGCCAAATGAAGGGCGTTGGCGGCGGGCGGCGGTGTTGGGCGTAAAATCCCCCAATTCATCTATTGCCGCGAGGATGGTACGGTTTGCGGGCGCATCGTACCGCTCGATGCCGCTGCGGGGCGTCGCGGGGGGGTGGGCGCCGCTTCGGGTGCCTCTTTGCCGGCTTCGATATCCTTCCGGATGGTTGCGAGGCCCTGGAGAATGTCGGACGCAGTTTTATACGGGCTGTTGGAGCGGTCAACCGGGCGAAGAATTTCACTGGTAAGGGATTTGATGTGGCGGGCCTCAAGGCTTCGGGGCTCATGTTTGACGAGGCCGACAAAATCGGGGTTTTGATGGGGGGTGTTCATCTGATAAGCCAGATAGAAAAGATCAACCGCCTTATCCACTTTGTGGACGCCCTGACAAAGTACGTCGGAAGTGACCAGGCCCTTTTCACTCATGGTGTAGAGCATTCGCTGGATCTGGCTGGTGCGCATCATCTCTTCAAAAAGGGTTGAGAGCAGCGAATTGTCGCCGAAGGTCTCACCGACGCGCACGGCAGAGCCGAAGTCAATAAATCCGACGCCTTCGGCGGTGATGACAAAATTATCGAGGCGCAGATCGAGGTGAATCACGCCGACTTTTTCATGGAGCACCTGAAGTAATTCGGTGGCTTGGGTGGCAAATTCGAGCTGGGAGAGCAAGCGGCCGCCGTTGCGCAGCCAATTCATATAAAGGGTGCGCACAAAGCCTTTGGAATCATGCTCCACGCCGAGGCACCGGGGGACGCGATCGCAATAGGGTTTGGGTAAATCGCGCTGAAGGATTTTGAGCATGGCGGCTTCGCGGCTCAAAAATACGGGGAATATTTTGTCGGTGAATTTCAGGGCACGGCGCCGCAACTCATCCATCGGGGTATCGGGAAATTTTTGCCGCAGGCGAGAGACCACACGATCAACGGTTGGCACCTGTTTCATGACGACATATTCCACATCGTTTCCACTGCGGCGGCTCGCAAGCTGCACACTGTAGGTGAAGCGATCCGTGGATTCGCCGGGTTTAAGAAGATGGACGCGCCGGGCTACGAAGTAGTGATATTTTTTTCCGAAGATGGGGAGGCCGAAAAGTGACTTGCGCAGTTCGGTCGGGGGGATGTCGATGACGAACCCTTCATGTTTTACGAATCGGGAAGCGGAGTCGCGCAGATCGGCGGCATTATCCGATGCGACGATAGCTCTTCCGCCCCAGCGAATCATAGAGAAGGCCTCTTCCGGGCCGTAGCGTTTTTCAGCCGGCAGAAACACGTGGTAGGGGAGGCCCTTATTTTCACGGGCTTCGGATTCATGCGTGACAGCATCACCGCGGAGATATTCAGCATCTTTGGCGAAGCGTTTGCCTTTAATAAATGCGCCCGCCTCGGAAAGCGGAACGTCCATCCGAACGGCATCCCTTTTTTTCGCAGTGGGCATCGGTTTGGGAGCTTGGTCAGCCATTAAAGTTCCTCACCTTTCGGGATGATTGCTGCGCGGATGGACAATTATCCACAGGCATAATGCCCAGGCACCGGGATGCCACGCAGGCTCAAGGGAGCACCACTAGTCATCGGGCCATTGCATGCGGATACATTAGATTTTCATGGGGCAATGCGGGCGCGGTGGAGAGGGGCCGAAGTCGATCAAAAATGGGACGTTCTTATGGGAACCGCAGTGGGATAAAAGGCGACCGAGTTGCACGCACCGCCGCCATTTATCGGCCCTGCATCATTTGGCGGATGCGATAAATTGCACCACTTCCTTATGAAGTTTTACCAGCATTTTGTGGGGGTGGTACACCATGTGGCCACCGCGGAAGAATACCTCTTTGATATGCGATTGCAGCTTGCGGCTGAGTTGCAGATGGTCCATGGAGTAGATGGTGGAAAAGAAGGGTGTGGCGAGATCAAAATATCCGGAGCAAACTAATACCTTCATCGAGGGATCGCGAATCATGCCGCGCTGGAGATTATCGGTCACATACAAAAATCCCATGCCGCCGGTGCCGAAGTGCCAGGGATAAACGCGGTTTGAAAGGGTGCGATAGGGAAGAAAGTTTTTGTAATGCAGCTTGGACCGCACGAGTTGATTGAAGCCGGTTGTAAATGCGGCGGTGAAGCGCGACATGGCCGGATCAAAATTGGAGTGCCCCGCGACGCCGTTGGGGGTATAGGCGGACAGGCGGGTATCCATACGGCCAATCACGCGATGGGCATTGCGCAGCAACTGTTGTTCGAACATGCCGGGGCCCACACGCAGATGGGCGCGAAGAATATACCGGCTTGATAATCCCGTCAGGTTAGCCATTTGCGCAGCAATCTGCTGCTGTCGGGCCTGGCTTAGGCGGCTGCCCATTTCCAAAGCTGGTGTGTAGACGTTAACGGCAAAATGTTCGGCCTCCGCAATAGCGCGGTGAAAATGTTTTTCCAGTTCCGGCGAGAGCTTGTGGTAATACCATGCGGTGGTGGTGTAGGTCGGCAGGAAAAGCGGGTATGGCGTGTCGTTGCCAAAATTGGGAACAATTAATTGAAAGTTCAGGGCGCAGGAAATCAGGATCATGCCATTGATGTCGATGCCTTCATGAGCGCTAAGATAATCTGAGAGACCGGCCGCCCTGGTTGTTCCGTAACTTTCTCCGCCGAGAAACACCGGCGAACTCCACCGCTTGTACATCGTCATGTAGAGGCGAATGAAATTGGCAACCGAGGATATATCTTGCGTCACGCCGTAAAAGTTCTGGCCTGGGACGCCGGCAGCTTTGCGGCTGTATCCGGTGCCGACTGGATCCACAAATACCAGATCGGTGGCATTGAGCCAGCTTTGATGATTTTTTACCAGCTTAAACGGTGGGGGAGGCACATTTCCCCGGGGTGTGAGCTGAAGGCGAAAAGGCCCGGCACAGCCAATGTTTAACCAGTTGGATGCGGCGCCGGGGCCGCCATTAAAGCAAAAAGTGAGGGGTCGGTGGTCCGCTTTTCCCGCCGGGGTATTCTTAATGAAAGCTGTAAAGAAAATATTAGCGAGCAGTTTGCCCTGTCCGGACCGAATCGGCATGTAGCCCGTGGTCGCGGTGTAGTCGAGCACCTTGCCGTCAATGGTGAGATGGTGGCGTGTGACGACCAGAGCGCCCGGGTTGGCCTTTGGCAGATGCGTCAGGCGGATTGCGGCGGGGGCTACGTGCCTTGCTTTGGCTGCCGCGGGCGCGGGTTTGGTCGCGGCGGGTGGGTGGGCGGCGAGCACGATGGGAACGGCGAGAACGGCGGGGGCCAGGACGGAAGCGGTAAGCAGTTTCTTGAGCACGTAAACTCCAAAAAAAATGACAGAAGGCCCAATCGTCTTAATGGGTTTGCAGGCGGGGGGCCAGCCCGCTTGACCGAAGTAATCTTTCGGCTGCTTCGACGACCGCGCAAATACGGTTGCCTTTAACATGTTGCCGCCGGAGGCATTTTCCTGCATCTTGCCATGCATCCCGGCAGCCGACAAGACACCGGCTTGTGCGGCCACGGACATTTGCAAGCATTTTCGCCGGGCTTATGCCCGACGAACCGCAGGCGGCGCCGTTACGCGCTGATTCGTTTCAGCACGGCCACATATCCGCCATCCTGCCAGTTCTGCGGATCGCCGGTGGGCATGGTGAGATGTTCACGCGCAATTCGCCAATGGCTGCCATTCGGCGTGGCCAGAAAGCGCCGAATATTATCTTCGTTTTCGGCTTTCAGAACACTGCACGTGCTGAAAACCAGAAGGTCTTTGGCCAATGCGGCGCCGCGAGTGAGCAGGCCTTCCTGCGCGTCGGTCAATTCATCCAGTGATAGATCCATCAGCCGCCAGCGCACTTCCGGTCGCCTCGCAAGCACCCCGGTGTTGGAACACGGTACATCGACAAGAACGGCGTCAAAATTTTCGGGAGGCATATGAGAAAGGGCTTCAATGGCAACGGTTTTAATGCGGCCCGTAGCGATGCGGCGCTCGCGCTGCTGCAAAATCTCAAGTTTTTCCGGCGCGATATCGCTGGCCGTTACGTCGCAGCCACGCATGGCCAGCTGGACGCTTTTGGTTCCCTTGCCGGCGCAAACGTCCAGAATGTGCAAGGGGGAGCGGCGGTCGGGGGAATCGGATTTCGGATGCGGGAGGGCGGCCTCCAGCATCAGGCGCACCGCGAGGCCGGCAGTGGGGTCTTGCGGAGAGAGATCCCCGCGGTCAATCGCAGCGAGTAACTGCGGTGAAAAAGTGCCTTCGACTCTGGCATAGCCCGAAATCTTATGGGGGTGAAGGCCAGGGATTTCGGCTGCGGCCGTCGGCCGATCGATGCGACAGATTACCGGCGGGCGCTGATTGGCGGCCACGAGCAATTTTGCGGTGGCCTCGTGGGCAAGCCCGTACATTAGTTCGCTGACAAGTTCATGCGGGGCACTACCGGCGGCGGACCAATAGTCGAGAAAATGGCTGACGGGATCGGGGAAAAGTTTTTCGTCAAACACCACTGCGCTTTGCAAATCAAGGGGGACGCTTTGCCTCGACACGGGCGCCTGTGGCACACGTCTGGGGTTCAAACGCTGAACTGAGCGCAGTACCGCGTTAATAAATCCGCCCGCGCGCGCCACCCCCAGGTTGGCTGCAATCTTTACGGACGAGTCAATCGCGGCGTAGTCCTGCACATGATCCGTGAATATTAATTGATAGGTGCCAATCCATAGAATAGCGCGCACTGCCGGGTCGACTTCGGTCAGCGGGCGGCTACTGACAATGGCAAGGATGGCATCGAGCGTGAGGCGTCGGCGGATGATGCCGGTTAATAATTCGAAGGCCGCTCCGCGCTCCATGGGGGCAAGCTGGCTCCAGAAGCCGCTGACATGTTCGGGCACGCGCGGCGGATCGTGGAGCAACTTCCAGTTAGCCAGCAGCTTGGCGGAGGCGGATCGGGCATCTAAATTCATCGGGGTTAATATTACACGAATCCGGATCGGAGCGGCGCCGCAGACCAAAAGCGAACGAAACGCTACCATTTTGAAAGGGGGATCGACTTGTTTGCGTCGGGACAATCGTGTAATGATGAGGGGCGAGTCTGTGATAAGGGGTTGGCAGATGGAAGCGGTTCCACAATTTGACGCCGCCAATCGGGAATCCGACAAGATGGCGGACAAAGCGCAGGCGAACCTTTGGCGGAGTTGGGGCCCCTACGTTGCCGCTCGCGCCTGGGGTACGGTGCGGGAAGATTATTCAGCGGATGGCGATGCGTGGAACTATTTTTCACACGATATGGCGCGCAGTCGCGCGTATCGGTGGAGTGAAGATGGCATCGGAGGCATCTGCGATGATCAGCAGATACTATGCTTTGCACCGGCATTTTGGAATGGTCGGGATCCGATATTAAAAGAGCGGTTTTTCGGCCTGACCAATCAGGAAGGAAACCACGGGGAAGATGTCAAAGAGTATTGGTTTGCCACCGATAATGTTCCTTCCCACTCTTACATGAAAATGATTTACCGCTATCCCCAGGCGGAATTTCCCTATCGCGCGCTGGTGGAGATCAATCGGCATCGGGGGCCGTCGCTGCCGGAATATGAGCTGGCGGACACCGGTATCTTTTCGGATGACGCCTTTTTTGATATTACGATCGAGTACGCCAAAGTTGATCCGAAGAAAATTTATGTCCGGATCACCGTTCGGAATTGCGGCAAATCGCCGGCGTCCATTCATGTGCTGCCAACGCTGTGGTTTCGGAATCGGTGGGCGTGGGGCAAGACGCCCGGCGATGAGCCGGTGATCCGCCTGGCAAATACGCGCGACACCGGGGATGTTACGCTGATTGCCGAACACCCCTCTCTGGGCAATTATTTTCTCTACGCCAAGAATCCGGCCGAAACGCTTTTTACATTTAATGAAACCAATCGGCAGAAGCTCTATAACGTGCCGAACACGCACCCGGCGGTGAAGGATGCGTTCCATGATTATGTCATTGGAAATCAGCACAATGCCGTACATCAAAAGCCCCTGGGAACCAAAGCGGCACCTTATTACACGTGGCTGCTGGCGCCCAAATCAACCAAGGTGGTGGAAATATTAATTTCAGATGAACATCGGTCGAATCCATTTGATGACTGCGCCGCCACTTTTGATGCGCGCCGAAAGGAAGCGGATCATTTCTACACGCGCATGCTTCCGGAGAATGCCGATCCGCAGTGGCGTATGGTGCAGCGCCAGGCCCTTTCCGGGATTTTGTGGAATAAGCAATTTTACAACTATCCCGTGGAAAAATGGCTGAAGGGTGATGGGGACTGCCCCGCGCCGGCGCAGCGGCTTACCGGTCGCAACAGCGATTGGGGTCGGCTGAATGCCAAAGATATTATTGTGATGCCCGATTCGTGGGAATACCCGTGGTTTGCGGCCTGGGATTGGGCATTTCACGCGCTGACACTGTGCTACGTCGATTTGCATATGGCCAAGAATCAGCTGGAAATCATCGTGTCGGAGCGCTATCAAAACCTTTCCGGCCAGCTGCCTGCCTATGAATGGACTTTTGGCGATGTGAATCCGCCGGTGCAGGCGTTGGCCACCTGGCGGGTTTACAACAATGAGAAACGGCGCAACGGTACCGGCGATCACGAATTTCTGGAACGCATGTTTCACAAGTTTCTGGTCATTTTTGTCTGGTTGGGCAACCGCAGGGATAGTGTGG
>JAJZGD010000243.1 GCA_021804985.1 Planctomycetota bacterium | reverse complement strand
AAAAATCACGCCGTCGCAACCCGGCGATTACTCGGACAGGCTCCTGAATCCTGTCCGAGTAATGGCCGGGATTGGGATGGGTCTGAAATGCCCCGAATGCGCGGCGCCTGAATGCATTGGAGGATCGAGCCGACTCTCAATAACGAGTCATCGAGATCCGACAACAAAGCAGACGGGGCATTTCAGGCCCACCCCGCGGGGCGGCGTGCTTTTTGCCCCCCCTCTGCGGCGCGGCGGAGGATCGAGCCGACTCTGAATTTGGACAGGCTCCTGGTTTTGAGGGCCCATCGATGCTGGATTCATTTTCACTTGTAGGGCGAACGGCGCTGGTGACAGGCTGCCGCCGAGGCATCGGCCGAGCGATCACGGTTGCATTGGCCCGCGCCGGTGCCGACATCGTGGGCGTAAGCCGGCAATTGGAGCCAAAGAGTGAAGTCGAAAACACGGTGTTATCCACGGGACGGCAATTTACCGGTCATCAAGTGGATTTATCCGATAAGGCGGCGGTAGAACGTTTTCTGCATGCGACCGAACATGTAGCTATTGATATTTTAGTGAATAACGCGGGCATTATCCGCCGAGAGCCGGCAGTTACCCACAGCGATGCGGATTGGAATGACGTTTTAACGGTCAATCTGACGGTTCCATTTCTGCTAGCGCGCGGCATAGGGAAGGGGATGCTGGCACGGGGCGGCGGCAAGATTATTTTCATTGCGTCGCTGCTGAGTTTTCAAGGGGGTCTCACCGTGCCGGGATACGCAGCGAGCAAAGGGGGCGTCGGGCAGCTGACCAAGGCCCTCGCCAATGAATGGGCGGCTAAAGGCGTGAACGTCAACGCCATCGCACCTGGCTACATCGCGACCGACAACACGGCGCCCCTGCAACTCGACGCCAAACGCAACAGCGCCATATTAGATCGAATTCCAGCCGGTAGATGGGGCTTGCCGGAGGATATCGCCGGCGCCGCCGTCTTTCTCGCAAGTCGAGCCAGCGACTATGTCCATGGCGCAATCCTCACGGTTGACGGCGGCTGGATGGGGCGATGATGCAAGATATATCGGCGTGCGCTTTTAATACTGAAAAGGAGCCTTGCGTGAAAAGTCAGTCGCCCGTGCGCCGCAACAGATTTGCGGCATTCGCATCGCGTTGGTTCGCTGTCGCAGCCGTTGCGGGTGTCGGCGTTCCGGTGATGGCCGCCGCCCCGGCGATACCTGGCCTGCAAACAAAAGCGATAATTATCGCCGAGTTACATCGCGCCGCGTACGCCCAGCTAAACGCCTACGGCGAGCGAATGGATACCACCTGGCTTGGCGGTGTGTTTTGGAATGGCTATGCGGCCGTCCAGCGCCTCACGCACAGCCCGCTGTACGCGGATGTTATGCTGGAACGCGCAGCGGCGGCACACGACGCGTTGGGGCACCGATTTGGCGGAATCACCAACGCCAATAACATGTGCATTGGCCGCCTATACGAAGCCGATTTCGCCCTGCGCCATCGGCCTATCATGCTGGCAGAATTGCGGAAGGCTGCCCGGGCGCTGGGGCAACTAAAATCTCACGCCGACACCGCATCCAGACGTCATTGGTATCGCACCACACCATGGTATTGGAGTGATGCCCTTTTTATGGCGGCCCCTGTGCTGGCGCGGCTCTCCGCCGAAACGCATAATCCAAAATATTTGCACATCATGAATTTTAACTTCGCGCGAACCCAAAAAATGCTTTATGACCCGAAGGAGCAGCTTTTTTACCGCGACCCACGCTTCATCCATGCCCGCGATCCCAATGGCCATCATATTTTCTGGTCGCGCTGCAATGGTTGGGTAGTGGCGGCTGTGGCCCAAATATTAAGTGTCCTGCCGCCGCATTCACCCCATCGCCATCGCTATCTGAGGCTGTTGCAGCAGATGGCGGCGCGTTTAGCGCAATTGCAACCGGCGGATGGGCTATGGACACCGAGCCTGACCGACCCGGCGTGGTACCCGCTGCCAGAATCCAGCGGAACGGCATTGGATTGCTACGCGATGGCGTGGGGCGTGCGGCATGGGGTATTGAGTAAGACTCGGTTTATGCCCGTCATTTTGAGGGCTTGGGCGGGATTGCTTAAGTGCCAAATGACCAACGGGCTGATTGGCCGCACACAGCGGACCGGCGCAGCACCCGCATGGGTGCAGCCACGCTGCAGCCGCCCATACTCGGTGGGCGCGTTTTTAATGGCGGGCAGCGAGATGGCGCGTTTAACGCCATTTCGGCTGCCGCACCTGCCGCCAATGCCCAGGCCACCGGTGCAGCATCCCACCCAACATTACATCAACCACCATATCCCCAAGCCCATTGGCGAGGCGTTTGTCCGCTACGTGCCGGAACGCTACGATGACATCGCCTGGGAGGACAACCGCATCGCTTACCGCATCTACGGCCCGCAATTGGGCTTGGTGGAACCCGCCGGCAGCGGCATCGATGTGTGGGTAAAATCAGTCCGTTATCCCATTATTAATATCCGATACAAAAGCGGCATTTACCATGTCAACCAAGGCAATGGTTTGGACTGCTACGACACCGGCTGG
>JAJZGD010000104.1 GCA_021804985.1 Planctomycetota bacterium | reverse complement strand
GCCGCCTGTGGCCGCCCCCGCGGCCTCCGGCCCGCAATCATTCAACGCTTGCATGGCATGTGCCCTTGAAGGGCCGCCGCCACTCAAGATGGGCGCCGGGCATCGGACCGGGAACGGCAGCCCGGCGGGTGCGTTGGCGGGGGGCCTGCGCCGCTGGAAAATTTGCCCAAAACCGGCATAATAAAGGGCCTTTGCAAGGCTTGGACGCAAGGCGGCTGTCCAAACTCAGGCCCCTTGCGCATGGCGACGCCGGCTGGCAGCCAATTTGGTGGCGTGCGTGTTTGGCTCGCTTCGTGGCGTTCGTAGTTTTGCGCCGCCTGAAAATGCGCGGCCGTCGGAGATATTTAGAGGTTCTGGATGATAGTGATTTTAAAGCCCGATGCGGGCGACGCACTGGTAAAAGATATCATAGCGCAAATCGAATCGCGCGGTCTGCAGGCTCATCTATCCAAAGGGCAGTTCCGCACCGTCATTGGCGTAGTGGGTGAAGAGGGAAAAGTTGATAAGGAACATCTGCTTTCCATCAATGGCGTGGAGCAGGTTTTGCCCATCATGAAGCCCTACAAGCTCGCAAGCCGCGAGTTTCACAAAGCCGATAGCGTGGTGGAAATTCCCTGTCCGCGTACCGGTACGCTTAGCGTGGGGGGCCGCAATTGTTTGATGATCGCCGGTCCGTGCGCGTGCGAAAACGAAGAAATGGTGCACAGCATAGCGCGTGAAATCAAGCGTGGCGGCGCGTCGGTCTTGCGTGGTGGGGCATATAAGCCCCGCACCAGCCCCTATAGTTTTCAAGGCCATGGGGAAGATGCCCTGCGATGGCTGCGCGACGCCGGCCGCGAAAACAATATGCCGGTGATTACGGAGGTGATGGATACCCGGCATGTCTCGATTATTGAACAGTACACCGATATTTTTCAGATCGGTGCGCGAAACATGCAGAATTTCAATCTTCTTTTTGAAGTCGGCCGCACGCGTAAGCCGGTGCTGCTCAAGCGGGGCATGGCCGCATCAATTCAGGAATGGCTTATGAGCGCGGAATATGTGCTCAGTCAGGGTAACCGGCAGGTGATTCTCTGCGAGCGCGGCATCAAAACCTTTGAGACCGCGCTGCGTTACACGCTCGATCTCTCAGCGGTACCGGTGGTCAAAGCCAACAGCCATCTGCCGGTGATTGTAGATCCGAGCCATGCCAGCGGCGTGCGCGAGTTTGTTCCAGCGCTCGCGCAGGCGGCAATCGCAGCGGGCGCCGATGGAATTATGGTTGAAGTGCATGATTGCCCAAGCAAAGCCATGTGTGACGGCCCGCAGGCCCTGCTGCCGGAGCAGTTTGCGGCGATGGTGGCCGTGCTGGAAAAGCTTGCGGGCATTTTGAACAAACAGTTTTCCCGTGCGACCGAGCCAACTTCGGCGCCGGTACAGGTTTAAATTTGTCAGCGGCTAGCGACAGTGATTTTTTGAGGCCAGAATAATGCGTGCGAAATTAATTGCCGGAAACTGGAAAATGAATCTCGGAAAGGCCGACAGCCTGACGTTGGCCCACGACCTGATTCATAAAATACCTAAGCATTCCAAGGCGCAGGTGCTGCTGATTCCCACCTTTTTACATTTAGATGCCGTAGCGCATGTGGTGGCCAAATCCCACCTGCTGCTTGGTGCACAGGACGTTTATTTTGAAAAGACGGGTGCATTTACCGGCGAGATCAGCGCGGGGATGCTTTTGGAACTCGGCGTTTCCCACGTGCTTATTGGGCACAGCGAGCGGCGCCACGTTCTTCATGAAACCGACGCCGTGCTCAACAAGAAACTGCTCGCCGCGACCGCGGAAAAGTTGGTGGCCATTTATTGCATCGGTGAAACGTTGCAGGAGCGCGACGCCGGTAAAACGGCGGAAGTTCTGCAGCATCAACTCAAAGCCGGTCTGGTTCATTTATCTCATGATGTGATTGAAAAGGGCCATTTGGTTATCGCTTATGAACCGGTTTGGGCCATCGGCACCGGCCACACCGCGACCCCCGAACACGCACAGGAGACGCACGCGTTTATCCGTGCGCGGCTGTCCGAAATACTTACCCCGGAGCTCGCTGCCGCCATTCGCATTCAATATGGCGGTTCGGTTAAAAAAAGCAACGCGGCCGAATTGCTTGCTAAACCTGATGTGGACGGCTTGCTGGTGGGGGGCGCCAGTTTGATCGCTGACGAATTTGCCGCCATCGTTCAAGCCGCCGGTTAGGCCGTGCGGCAGGCATGTGCCTGGCGACTGGCCTCATGGGGATGGTGTACCCCGTGTGCTTAATTAAATTGAGGAATATAAATGCTTAATACAATTCTAACGGTGGTTTTTGTGCTCATCAGCTTGCTGATGATTTTTGTGGTGCTTCTGCAGCGCGGCCGCGGCGGCGGGTTGGTGGGGGCCTTTGGTGCCGGTGGCGGCGGATCGGCCTTCGGCACCAAGACCGGCGATGTATTTACCGCGGCCACCGTCATCATCTTTGTTGTTTTTCTGTTTATGGCCTTGATCTTAAATTGGCGTGTCGGAACCGGCCCGAAACGGGCTTACGGATCGCCGACAACCGCGGCGATGCAGTCGGGGATGGGGGGCACCGCGCCCGCCAAAGTGCCAACCGGATTGTCGCCCAAAAAGACCGCAAGCACCCAACCATGACGTAAGCGGCACCCGGCAGAAAGATACCCTGAGCGGTGTGGAAAAAATATGATAAACAGCATGACGGGCTATGGCCGGGCAACGCATGAGGGGGAGGATTTTTCGTGCCAGGTCGAAATCAAATCGGTTAATAACCGTGCCTTGAAAACCTCTATCCGTCTGCCGGAAGGGTTCGCCTACTGTGAAGTCGAACTCGAAAATCTGCTGCGCAGCCAGGTGGAGCGCGGCTCAATCACGCTCAATGTCACGCTTGCGACGGCTGCTTCTACACAGGCTGCGGACGTTAATCAGGAAGTGCTGGCTCAATATATTGCATCGCTGGCGACGGCGTCCGAACGATGCGAAAAACAGAGCATCGAGTTTACGATTGATTTGGCCCATCTGCTTTCTCTGCCGGGTGCATGCCAGAATCGCAGCATCTCCAGCCAGGAGGAATTGGCGTGCCGTCAGTCGGTGATGGCGGTGGCGGCGGAGGCCATGACGCAAATGCTGCAGATGCGCCGCCATGAGGGGGAGGTGCTCGGGAATGATTTACGCAAACATTTGGATGAAATTCGCGCGGCAACCGAAAATATCCGCCAGCAGGCACCCGCCGTCAGCAAGGTTTATCATGAACGCCTCAAGGCCCGCGTTAACCAATTGGTGAGCGATGCCAAAATGTCCCTGAGTGATTCCGACCTGCTGCGTGAAGTGGCACTCTTTTCCGATCGGTCGGATATCAGTGAAGAGATTTCGCGGCTGATCGGCCACCTCGATCATTTTGCCGAAGTTGCCGCCCAGGCCAATCAGGTGGGGCGAACGCTTGAATTTATCGCCCAGGAAATGCTGCGCGAGGCCAATACCATGGGCTCTAAATGCAGTGATGGCCAAATCACCCGCTGGACGGTGCAGATCAAAGGTTGCATCGATCGCATTAAAGAACAGGTTCAAAATGTGGAATAAATCGTCGCAATGTTCACTCATGATGTTACTATTCCGGCCGTGACCGAGCCGAGTACCAAGGGGCTGCTGATTTTCATCTCCGGCCCATCCGGCGTTGGTAAGTCCACGGTTTGCCTGCGGTTAAGTCGGGAATTGCCAGCCGAATTTGCCCTTTCCGCCACCACCCGGCCACCCAAAGCACAGGATCGCCACGGGAAGCGCTACGAATTCGTGACCGAGGCGGAATTTAAGGACCGTATTGAGAAAAAGGACTTTTTAGAGTATTCTAACGTGTTCGGCAATTGGTACGGAACGCTTCGCCGCCCCGTGGAAGAAGCGCTCGCCGCAGGACGCATGGTGTTGCTTGAAATTGACGTGCATGGCGGCCGGCAGATTGCTGAAATATTTCCCGACGCGGCCGGCGTGTTTATTCTGCCACCATCCATGGATGAACTGCGCCGCCGGCTCGAAGTCCGCGGTCGAGATGAACCGGACGTGATCGCCCGCCGGTTGGATGAGGCCGAAAGGGAAATCGAATTTGCGCGGCAGTTTGATGCCTACCGCTGCATGGTTGTTAATGAAAATCTGGAACAAACCGTGCGGGATATCCTGCGGTTTGTAAGCGGATTTCCAGATACAGGGGTTGGGCTGTAAAAGTTTCAACCAGGTGATTTTAGCTGGAGCGTAAACATGATCGAAGCAGTTAAAAGTGATGAAATCGTCCATAAACTTGGCGGCCGTTTTAAGCTTTGCGCATTGGTGCAACATCGCTGGCGCGAAATCATCGGCGGCGCACGGCCGCTCGTTGAGCGCAACGGCCGGCCCGTGCTCGAAGTGATTCTCGACGAGATTCTGCAAGGTAAAATTCAGATCGACTACACCGCAAGCCATATCACGCCGCCCGCCAAGGCGCTGGGTCGCGACTGATTTTCGGCTGGTACCCGGCGGGTAATGCTCCCGGTTTTGCGTGCTTTGAGTTGGCAGTAATCTTCCTGTGATTTGGCGGCCTCGCATGAGTCGCGCTCCACACCTTCTGATCTGTGTCACCGGCGGAATCGCCGCATACAAAATTGCGATGGTCGCCAGCCATTTCGTTCAAACGGGTGCTTTGGTCGATGTCGCCATGACGGCGTCGGCACTTCGGTTCGTCGGTGCGCCCACGTTTGAGGGCCTTACCGGCAGGCGCGTCCATACCGATCTGTGGCATCATCCCATCGACAGCAACCAACCCCTGCATATTCAATTGCCATCGCAAGCCGACGCGATTCTTGTGGCGCCCGCCAGTGCCAATGCCTTGGCGCAGATGGCACACGGGCTTGCGGACGATCTCATCAGCACGCTGTTGCTGGTGGCGGATATTAAAAAGTTAGTCGTGGCGCCGGCCATGAATGAAGCGATGTGGAAACATCCCGCAACGCAACACAACATCGAAGTGCTTCAGCGGCGAGGCGTTAAATTGGTCGGCCCGGAAAATGGCTGGCAGGCATGCCGCACCGTGGGTGCGGGCCGCATGAGTGAACCCGATGCGATCATCAGTGCCGTGTCGGCAATGCTGCCGGCCGCCTGATCACCCATTAAAAATATATTAGGCCAGGGCGATGGGGCGCGGCGCCGGAACGATCAGGCAGCCGCGAGATTATTAAACGCTTTCAGGCCGGCGGCCTGGGCGGCTTCCAACGTTTCGCCCGTGTGGATCATGTGGCCCATCTTGCGGCCGGGCCGAGGCGCCTTGCCGTACAGATGAATCGTGGCGCGTCCATCCGCAAGAACTGCCCCCCAGTTTGGCTCGCCGCGGCTCCATAAATCGCCAAGCAGGTTGGTCATCACCGCCGGGGCAAGTACATCCACCGGCGGCAGCGGCAGGCCCATGATGGCGCAAATATGCATTTCAAACTGTGAACGCGACGCCGCCCGCAGAGTGACATGGCCTGAATTATGCGGGCGAGCTGCCAGTTCGTTGATCCAAACGCGGCCATCTTTTAATACAAACATCTCGACCGTCAGCAGACCGACGACGGCCAACATCTCGGCGGTCTCCATCGCCAGCGACTGGGCCTGGCTGACAACCTCCAGCGGCTGGGGTGCGGGCATTTGGGTTTGGAATAAGATGCCATTGCGATGCTCATTTTGAAAAACCGGAAAGACCGACTTTTCACCGCGGTTGTTGCGGGCCACAATCACGGAAATTTCGGCCGCAAAATCCACGGCCGCCTCCACGACCACCGGCACCTGTCCGAGCGTGCGCCACGCCTGCGGGGCGTCGTGAATTGATTCCAGCCAAACCTGCCCCCGCCCGTCATAACCGCCGCGTGCCGTTTTGGCGACCACGCGCCCGCTTATCTGCAGAAGTTCCGTCGCGGCGGCTGTAAGCTCGTCCGCATTTTCCGCGAGGCGAAAGGGTCCGACCGCCAAACCATTTTCGGCGAGAAAAGTTTTTTCCAGCCGGCGATCCCGCACAATGCGCTGAACATCCGCGCCCGGCGATAACGTGCCGCAGAATCCGCCGGGAACCAGCGATGCGGGATTGATGCTTTCGGCCTCGACGGCAATCGCTGCCGAATGCCGGGCGGCATCACGGACGAGCAGCGGATCGCCGGGGTCGGCGCTGATATGCCGATCCGCCCACTGGGCAGCGGGATCTGCCGCTTCGGGCGAGATGCACAGCGTGGTGTACCCCATTCGCCGCGCCGCCTCACAAAGCATGGCGCCAAGCTGGCCGCCGCCGAGAACACAAATCTCTTGCGGCGCCGCCGGCGGTGATAAGCCGATGATGTCCCTTTTTATTTCAGGCATCGATGTGTGCAGTCTCCAGAACAGCTTTGGTATTTTCTGTGCGCCAGCGAAGATAGCGATCCGCCAGCGGCCGGTCCGACAGGGCCAAAATGGAAATAGCGAGAAGCGCCGCATTGACCGCGCCCGATTTGCCAATGGCCAGCGTGCCCACAGGCACTCCGCTGGGCATCTGCACGATGGAGAGGAGCGAGTCAAGGCCGCGCAGCGCCCGGCTTTGTATCGGCACCCCAAAGACGGGCAGCGTCGTGGAAGCGGCGACCATACCGGGCAAATGGGCGGCCCCGCCCGCTCCCGCGATGATCACTTGCAAGCCGCGCTCCTTGGCATTGGCGGAATAATCAAGCATGGCTTTGGGTGTGCGATGCGCTGAAACCACTTTAATCTCATAACTCACACCGAATTGCTTGAGCGTATCGGCGGCATGCTTCATCGTGGGCAGGTCGGAGCGACTTCCCATGATTATGCCGACCAGGGGCGTGCTTGCCATCAGATGCTCCTCGCAAAAGGTAGCGAAAACATACTGCAAAACCATGGGCGGCGAAACTCATAAAAAAAGCGGGCGCCGTCGCCGGTACCCGCCCCTATTAATCAGGTCGCGCTTCACGGGATGGCCGCTGGCGCTATTCCCGCTGCTGGCCCATGAACTGCAGGATAAAGATGAACAGATTGATAAAGTCGAGGTAAAGCATGAATGCCCCCATGATCGAGGCTTTCTTCGAGGCTTCGGAATTTTCAGGCCCGACCAGATACATGTATTTGATGCGCTGCGTATCGTAGGCCGTCAGGGCGGTAAATATCAGTACCCCGGCGATATTGATGAAGAATTCCAATCCTTGGGCATGCATGAACATATTGACAACCATGGCAATAACCAGCCCGATCAGCGCCATCCCGGCAATGCCGCCGAGCCGCGTCAAATCAGCCTTGGTAAACATGCCCCACAGCGCCATCGCGCCGAAGGTGCCCGCGGTAATGAAAAATGCACTGAATACCGACGCCGTGGTAAACACCAGCAGCAATATGGCGATGGTAAGCCCGATCGTCGCGCTGTACGCCAGAAATAGCATCGTCGCCAGCGCCGAACTGATGCGGCTGATGGCAAATTGCAGGCCCAGCCCAATCCCCAATTGTAAGATGATTAAAAGCACCCAGCTGTGCGCCAAGGTTTTGACAGCCTGCGCCGACTGCGAAACGCCCAACGCCACCAAGCCCGTCACCGCCAAACCGATCGCCATCCAGCCAAAGGTGCGGTGGATGAAAGCGCTCTGTTCTGAACGCGTTCTCGGCGACACGTTGGCGTTGGCTTGCGCCATCATTGCCGTATTACGACCAAAAAATTGGCTCATGGCCCAGCTCCAAAAATTATTCATATGCGGGAGCCGCCTCCCGCGCTACAAACATTATATACGCTTAATCGATGCGATGGTTTTTTTGCCGGCCGGCGGGGGGATCGCGGTTCGCCGCCCCGATTGCCGCCCCGATTGCCGCCCCGATTGCCGCCCCGATTGCAGCCCCGATTGCAGCCCCGATTGCAGCCCCGTTCGCCGCCCCGATTGCAGCCCCGATTGCAGCCCCGATTGCAGCCCCGTTCGCCGCCCCGATTGCAGCCCCGATTGCCGCCGCTGAAGGGCCGCTCGGGTGAGGCTGCCGCTGCGGCTGGGCTCCGACCGTCGATCTATATCCAACCGCGCTCTTTCATCAGCCCGATGATGCCATCGACTGCCTGCGCGATGGAAATTTCATGGGTTGGCAGTGTCAGGTCGGGGGCATCCGGCACTTCATAGGGGGATGATATCCCCGGAAACGCCTTGATTTTTCCTGCGTCCGCCAAGGCGTAAAGCCCGGATTTATCGCGGCTTCGGCAAACCTCCAGCGGGGCAGAGAGATACACCTCCAGATACCGATCGGCTCCGATGAGCTTTTTAACCCGCTGCCGCACCGATGCCAATGGCGCCAGCACCGCACACAGGGCGATCAGGCCGTTGTCATTGAGTATTCGTGCAATCCCACCAATACGCCGCAGATTTTCCGATCGATCATCCGCTGAAAAACCCAGATCGCTGGCGATTTGGCGGCGAAGCTCAATGCCATGCAGCACGATGGGTGTGCGGCCCATATCAAACAAGCGCCTTTCGAGTTCAAACGCAATCGTCGCCTTGCCGGAGCCCGTCAGGCCGGTAAGCAAAACGGTGCACGGTTTCTGGCCCAAACGTTTGCTTCGCTCCGTGGGGGGCACCTGCGTCCGCAGGCGATTGTCAATCCCCGGCAGGTTCGCCCACGGATCGGTCGGCCCCGGCTGCGATTCCTGATCCAGAATCATGCCGCATGCCACCGTATTGCTGGTTTGCCGATCGATGAGAATAAATGCGCCCGTTGACCGGTTTTTCTTGTAGGGGTCAAACGCCAGAGGTATCGTGGTGGAAATTTCGCAGCGGGCTACTTCATTCAGATGCAGCGCGTCGAGCGGCTTGGATTCCAGCGTATTGACATCAATCCCCTCAATAATATTCACGTGCGCCGGCGTGGTGCGCACGCCATGCTTCACCAGATAGCTGCCGTCCGGATCCAGCGGCTTCTCGCTGAGCCATACCAGATTGGCCTCAAAATCATGGCCAAAATGCGGGGGGCTTTCGCCATCGACAATCATGTCGCCGCGGCTGATATCGATTTCATCCGTGAGTGACAACACGACCGGCATGGGGCACTGGGCCTGAGTTAACTCACCGTCCCCCATAACAATTGATTTAATGCGCGTCTTTTTTGCCGACGGCAAAATCATGACCGTATCGCCCACACGCACCTGCCCGGCGGCGATCGAGCCGGCAAAGCCACGAAAATTCAAATTCGGCCGCATGACCATCTGCACCGGAAATCGAAAGTCGGAAAGATTTCGATCTGACGCAATGTGCACCGTTTCGAGGTGATTCAGCAGCGGCCCGCTCTTGTGCCATGGCATGTGGGTGCCGGCGTCAACAATATTGTCCCCTTTTAACGCCGATATGGGGATGAAGTGGATGTCGCGGATGTCGAGCTTGGCGGCAAAATCTGAATACTGCGCCTTGATTTCGTTGAAGCGTGCCTCGGAATACTCAACCAGGTCCATCTTGTTGATGGTAACCACCAGATGCTGAATGCCAAGCAGTGAACATATGTAGCTGTGTCGTCGCGTTTGGGGCAGCACGCCATGCCGGGCATCGACCAGAATAATGGCGAGTTGGCAGGTCGATGCGCCCGTCGCCATGTTGCGGGTGTATTGCTCGTGGCCGGGCGTATCGGCAATGATGAATTTGCGCTTGGCCGTGGAAAAAAAACGGTACGCCACATCGATGGTGATCCCCTGCTCACGCTCCGCTTTAAGACCGTCGGTAAGCAGCGCAAGGTCCATTCCATCGCCGGTGGTACCGTGCCGGGCGCTATCGCGTTTAACGGCGGCAAGCTGATCCTCATAGATCATCTTAGTATCGTGCAGCAAGCGACCGATCAGAGTGCTTTTGCCATCATCCACCGAACCGCAGGTTAGAAATCGCAGCAGTTCCTTCCGCTGATTACGCGCCAGATAGGCGTGAATGTCTTCGTTCTGCAAAAAGGATTCAACGGCTGTCATATGGATGGTTCCCGTTCATTAAATAATTCAGGCCCCAAATTATTCAGGCACCCGTCGCCCCTGAGCGAAATTGCCGGCGCCTCACCCGGGCGGCTGCCGGACGGCGCCACCCCGCCTGGCGAAATCTAAAAGTATCCCTCGCGTTTCTTTTGCTCCATCGATCCTTGTTCGTCATGATCAATGGCCCGCCCCGCACGTTCCGACTGCCGAAACAATAGCATCTCTTCAATAATTGTGGGCAGCGTGTCGGCCTCGGATTCAATAGCGCCGGTGAGCGGATAACACCCAAGGGTGCGAAATCGCACCTTCCGCATTTCAGGTTTTTCACCGGGCGTCAGCGGATAACGCTGGTCGTTGACATAAATCAGCTGCGGCTCACGCCGAACCACGGGGCGGGGGGCCGCAAAATAAAGCGGGCAAAGCTCGATCCCTTCCTGAAAAATGTATTGCCAAATATCCAATTCCGTCCAGTTGGACAGCGGAAACACGCGTATCGATTCGCCCGGGTTGATCCGGGCATTGTAGATATTCCACATTTCCGGCCGCTGGTTTTTGGGGTCCCACTGATAGTGCCGATCGCGAAAGGAGAAAATGCGCTCCTTGGCGCGCGATTTTTCCTCCTCGCGGCGGGCGCCGCCAAACGCCGCATCAAACTTATACTTTTTTAGCGCCTGAAGCAGCCCCTGCAAATTCATATGATGTGTGTATTTCACGCTGCCGGAGTCGAAGGGGTTAACGCCCGCCTTGATGGCATCCGTGTTGGTATGCACCCGCAGATCGAGGCCATATTTGGCCGCCAGGTGATCCCGAAATGCGTAAACCTCCTTAAAATCCCATGTGGTGTCGATATGTAGAAACGGAAACGGAACCCGGCCGGGATAAAACGCCTTGATGGCCAGGTGCAGCATGACCGACGAATCTTTGCCGCTGGAAAACAGCATCACCGGACGTTCAAACTCGGCGACCACCTCACGCATGATGAAAATGCTCTCGGCCTCGAGTTCCTTCAGATGCGTCAGCGTGTGGGTCATAATCAGCCTTTATCGCGTTTACCTACTATTCCTATAAGAATACTAGGCGTTCGTGATTTTGCAACCGCCGAGGGGAGATTTTAGCCCGATGGGGTTGATTTTGGGAAGCCAAGGTGGGGGGTGAATTTTTTTGGACCCAAGCGCGGTGAACCGGAAAAGCCGGCGAAAAGCATTTCCGTCGCGTCCCCCGCGCTATTTAGCCGGCGGCATTGTGCCGCCGTGTGGTGCGTCGGCGTCCCCCGCGCGTTGACGCCGCCCGATCCGCCGCACCCCCGCGCCATTTAGCCGGCCAGCCTGCTTTACCGCGCCTCGTCGTCGTCCGGCGTGCTGCCCGCTGCGGTCATTATGCCCAATCAAACCGCCAGGGTGACACAGGCATTCCTG
>JAJZGD010000103.1 GCA_021804985.1 Planctomycetota bacterium | reverse complement strand
TCAACGCCGGCATAGCCGCAGGCCGCGATGGCGGAGATTGCCTCTTCAAGTGAAACCCGCTTGAATGCATTGGTGGAAAAAGCGAGTTTCATAGTTGATATGGGGACCTTCAGGCCAGAGCGAAAATCGGAACGACAAAAATCAGCAGATATGCCATGGTCTCTCACCGCGACCCGGCGACGCGGTGCACCGGCGAACGCGCCGGGATGCACTGGAATGCCACCGGAATGCCACCGGAATGCCACTGGGGCTTCCCAAAAAACCGGGAGGGGAAAATGACGCCCGGCGGCGGCATTCAGTCGATCACGTCCACGCCCATTGAACGGGCGGAACCGGCCAGAATCTTCATGGCTGCATCGACAGAATTCGCGTTGAGATCGGGGAGTTTGGTCTCCGCGAGCTTGCGAAGCTGGGCCGATGAAATTTTGCCGACTTTATTTTTGTTTGGTTCACCGCTCCCTTTTTCAACGCCGATGGCGTCTTTGATCATGACGGAAGCGGGGGGTGTTTTAATGACAAAGTCAAAAGTTCTATCGGAGAAGACGGTGACTTCGACGCCCACCACCTTGCCCTTAAGGGCGGCCGTGGCGGCGTTGAAACGCTGAATGAACTGCCCGGGGTTCACACCGTTGGCACCGAGAACCGGGCCGATGGGCGGCGCGGGCGTGGCGGTGCCGCCGGGCGCCTGCATTTTAAACTTCTTAACAATCTCTTTGACTTTAGCCATGGAAAAACCTCAACACTTCTTCAAAAGCCGAATCGCGGCAAACCGCCGCTCGGTGGCAACCTGCGGCAATCAGACAGTTCCGCGGTGATACGGATCGGACACGACCACCCGCACATTTTTTCTTCCATCCGTTGACATTCCGGCCTTCCATTGCCGAAATTTTCGTCGCAGTGGCAGCACGACGAACAGCATTACTGCGATGGCGATCGCGATGACCACAAATATCGCGAAACTGAAGATCAACAGCGGCAGCAGAATGACGAGCGCCAGAATCACCCAGAGCCAATGCGAAACCAGAGCGCCGGGTCTTTTTTCGGATGCCGCCGGACTTAAAAATACAATACGCATGGCTTGCGTGACCTCCTCAAGGAGCCTGTCCAAGTAATCGCCGGGTTGCGACGGCGCGATTTTTGGCGCCCGTCAAGCAGCGGCGACGATGGCGTACCTGACACAGAGGGTACACCGAGGAGCCGCGCCGCAGAGGGGGGCCAAAAAGCACCCCGGCCATTACTCGGACGGGCTCCTAAGGCGCCGGATCGGCGGTGGAATCGGAATCTTTGATCTTTTCGAGTTGCCAGTACTCGAGTTCCAACGGTGTGGAACGACCGAAGATCGATACGATAACCCGCACCAGACCCTTTTCGCTGTTGATTTCGTCGACTTCGCCCTCAAAGCTTTCAAACGGACCTTCGCGAATTTTGACGAGGTCCTTTTTCTTGAACTCAACCTTGACGGAGGAACCCGCATCGGGCTTTTCAGCCTCGGCGAGAATTTTTTCTACTTCTTTGGCCGACATAGGATTGGGCTTGTTGCGGTCGCCGATAAAATCGCCAGCGCCCTGAATATCACGAAATGCATACCACGCCCGTTCGGGAATTTTGCCATCTTTTTCGAGCAGCATTTCGACGAACACGTAGCCGGGATAAAGCTTGTGTTCGGCCACTTTCTGCTGTCCGGACTTCACGCGTTTAACGCGTTCGCGTGGCACCAGTACGCGGCCGACGAGATCACCCAAGCCGTCGCTTTTGATTTTACGGTCGAGCTTGTCACGAACGTAATCTTCGCGGTTGGATGCCACTTTAAGCACGAACCATTGCATGGGAGCTGCGGATACTTGTGTGTCAGTCATGGTGCCCTGTCAATATTCCATCATTTTGCCAGCATCGTGCCTTCAAGGTCGACCGGTAACAACGGCACCGGCGATACTGATATTTTACCGTAAGATATCGATTTTTTGAAACAGCCACACAAATCCGGTGTCAACCAGCCACAGCATTAGTGCGAGGCCGAGGGTCATTAAAATGACCAGACGGGTGGAGCGGACGACGCCGGCCGGGGTCGGCCAGACCACTTTGCGCATTTCACTTTCGGTCAGGATCATGAAGTCGGCGTTTTTGGGGCGGTTCACCACCAAAAAAGCCAAAAGCACGCCCCCCGCCGCGATGATCATGGAGACCACGGCCTTAATGTATTTTGGCTGCGTGGGGATGATGCGATGGAGCGTCCAGTGGATGCCCAAAAGCGTCAGGATGCCAATGCCCACGGCCGTTCCGACGCGTACGGCCCGACCCTGCTCTTTTTTGTAAATGCTGAAAAACGACACGATGATTGACGCCTTTAAGAAAAACTCTTAAGCGGTAGCCGGCTTAAGGCCGGCAATAACAGCAAGCCCCCCACCGGGGCCCAAAACATGCCGGGGCCGACCACGCGGGCCCAAGCCCGACATGGGCGTTGGCATGCAACCAAAACGGAGGATCACCAACACGACAGGCAGGAATCGAACCTGCAACCTTCGGTTTTGGAGACCGACGCTCTGCCAGTTGAGCTACTGTCGTAACAGATTTCAACCGGAAGGAAAAAGGGTTATTTGCCCTTTTTCACCTTGTGTTCCGTGTGCTTCCGTAGTCGCGGCGAAAACTTCGAGAAGGTCTGCTTGGTATCAAATTCCTTCGGATTGATGGTAATTCGATAGTTCAGGTCTTTCGTTTCGCTGCACTGAAGCCATACCCATTCGCGAGCCATGGTGTAAAAACTCCCAAATATTTACGGGTTGCTTCAGCCGCTGCCCGCCATATCGACGAGCCGCACTGGCAACCAATTTGGCAGCGCCAGCTACGCCAGCTGCTGCCCCCGAGATGATAACCGATGCCCGAGCCGATGGCCAAACGGGATTGAGAAAGGGGGCGACGGCTTGATTTTCCGCGGCCCCCTGCCCAAATTCGTTTACCCAGGGCTTAAGCGAGAATCTTGGTTACCACGCCAGCGCCCACGGTCCGGCCACCTTCACGGATGGCAAACCGCACGCCCTGTTCCATGGCAATCGGGCAGTCGCCAAGCTTGACCACGATTTTCACGTTGTCGCCGGGCATCACCATTTCCGCCCCGTTTGCCGGCTCAAGTGAACCGGTTACATCGGTGGTACGGAAATAGAACTGCGGCCGATACCCCTTGAAGAATGCGGTATGACGGCCGCCTTCATCTTTGGTGAGCACGTAAATTTCCGCTTCGAAGTCGGTATGCGGCGTGATGGAGCCGGGCTTGGCCAGCACCTGACCGCGTTCCAGTTCTTCTTTTTCTACGCCGCGGAGCAGCAAGCCGACGTTATCGCCCGGAATCGCCTGATCCAGCGTTTTCTGGAACATTTCGACGCCGGTAACGATGGATTTCTTGGATTCTTTCTTCAGGCCGACGATTTCAACCTCGTCGTTCACCTTGATGGTGCCGCGTTCCACACGGCCGGTGCCGACGGTTCCGCGGCCTTTGATTGAAAACACGTCTTCAATCGGCATGAGGAAGGGCTTGTCCACTTCGCGCACGGGCTCGGGGATGTAGGTGTCCAGGGCTTCAACGAGCTTCATGATCGGCTCGATGGCCTTGGGATCCGTCGGGTTCTTCAGCGCGTGGACCGCGGCGCCGCGAATGATCGGCACTTCATCGCCGGGGAATTTATATTTGCTAAGCAGCTCGCGGATTTCAAGTTCCACCAGCTCGAGCAGTTCCGGATCATCGACCAGATCGACTTTATTGAGAAACACCACGATCCGCGGCACATTAACCTGTCGGGCAAGCAGCACGTGCTCGCGCGTTTGAGGCATGGGGCCATCGACGGCGGATACCACGAGAATGGCGCCATCCATCTGGGCGGCGCCGGTGATCATGTTCTTGACGAAATCGGCGTGGCCGGGGCAGTCAATATGAGCGTAGTGCCGCTTTTCGGATTCATATTCGACGTGCGACACGGCAATCGTGACAATCTTGGAAGGATCGCGACGACCCTGCTTTTCAGAGGCCTTGGCGACCGCATCATAAGATATGGCGGATGCCAAGCCCTTCTGGGCCAATACAGTGGTCAGCGCGGCAGTGAGAGTGGTCTTGCCATGGTCGATATGACCAATGGTGCCGACGTTTACGTGGGGCTTCTTACGTTCAAATACGCCCTTTGCCATGAGAATAAACCTCCTACGGTTAAAAAATCCTAATTTGCGTCTTCAACTGGCCGGCTGATGGCGTTCAGCCAGAGGCCAGAATTTCCATCACATGGGCCTGCGCGCCGGAGCTGCCGAGGCAGGCCGACAGGCCGAACGCCGCATCCAATCGGGGCGAATCCCCGAAGCGGAGTTGCGTACCGGAGCGCCTCCCATTGCAGGCGGCATCCTAAATCGCCGCGGGCCGCCCTGATCGGTGTCCACGAGCGGTCTCAAGGCCGACAGCTACTGATGGGACTTGAACCCATGACCTCGTCCTTACCAAGGACGCGCTCTACCAGCTGAGCTACAGCAGCGATAGATGTACCAAGCCAACCAGCCAACCGCCGGAAGAGCGATGTGGGGGCGTGTGGCATTTTTGTATGCTGCCGCAGAACCCGCCAATAACGCTCAAGCACCTCGCTGATTTGCCCCCGCGCCGAGGCAGATGCAATTCAGCAAAGCACGGTAGTGTACAGCCGGAAATATTTGGCTGCAACATGCGATTTCAGGCGAGGATCAAGATCGCGGCAGTTTTCCCCGGCCGGTTGGCCGCCCCGTCGGCCGCGGTCGAATATGCCTTCAACCGCCCGGCGGCACAAAGCCATGGCGAATGGTGTTTTCCGTTACCACGCGAGCCTGCACAAATTGAAGGAGATAATCCGGGCCGCCAGCTTTGCTGCCAAGCGAGCTTAATTTCATGCCGCCAAATGGTTGCCGGTTCACGACGGCCCCGGTGATCCGCCGATTGATATAAATATTCCCCGCCTCCAGCGTGCGACGCACCAGATCAATCCGCTGCGGATTGCGGCTCATCAGGCCCGCCGTCAGGCCATAGCGCGTGTTATTGGCCAGCGCGACCGCGTCCGCCATGTTGCCGGCGCGAAATACACAAAGCACCGGGCCGAACATTTCTTCCTGCGCCAGAACCCCATCCGGCGGCACATCCACAAAAATCGTCGGCGGCACGTAAAAGCCGTCCAAACCATCGGGCAACACCGCCTGAAACAGCACGCGCGCCTCGGAGCGCCCCTTTTCAATCACATTCATCAAGCGCCGCTGCGCGGCAGAATCAATCACCGGCCCCATATAGGTGGATGGAGATTCGCTCGGGCCGATGCACACACTTGCCACGGCATCGAGAAGTTTTTCCAGCAGACGATCATAAATATCGCTGAGCACAATCAGGCGTGAACAGGCACTGCATTTTTGCCCCGCGTAACCAAATGCCGAGGCAACAATTTCAGGAATGGCCACATCCATATCCGCATCGTCATCAATGATCATCGCATTTTTACCACCCATTTCCGCGATGACATGCTTGAAATGCCGCTGGCCCGGCTGCACCAGCGCTGCGGAGGCAATAATTTCGCGCCCCACCGCCTCTGAACCGGTGAAGGCGATGAGTGCCATATCGCGGTGCGCTACGAGTGCCTTGCCAATTTCATCGCCGCCGGGAAGAAAATTGACGACACCGGCTGGCAGCCCCCCAACCTGCAGTGCGTGAATAAGCCACTGCGCGCTCACGGGCGTTTGCGGCGCGGGTTTTACAATCACGGTGTTGCCCGTCGCCAATGCCGCCGCCGTCATACCCGCGACAATCGCCAGCGGAAAATTCCAAGGCGCAATCACCGCCGCGATCCCGCGGGGCAAATAGGTGTAGGTTTGCGATTCGCCCGATACGCTCAAATCAATGGGATTAAAAAGCCGCCGCGCCTCATGGGCGGCGTAGCGAATGTGATCAACGGCTTCGCAAACATCGGCGTCGGCCTCGATCCATGGTTTGCCGGCTTCAAAAATTTGCCATGCGGCAAGCATGTCGCGATGCTCCGCGAGCCATGCGGCGGCGCGCTCCAGCATTTGTGCCCGCTGATCAACCGGGCGGTTTCGCCACGCATCCAATGCCCGGCTCGCAGCGGTCATCGCGGTTTGCACATCGGACAGCTGCGCGGGCGCGATTTTCCCCACCACCATTTCAGGATGGCTTGGATTGACTGCCACCGCCGACACGGGCCGATCGATCCGCTTGCCATCCATGTGCGGATAAACCGCCATGGGCATCTGCGGCCGCACGGATTCCACAGCTGCATGAAAGGCCGCGTGCTGCTCAGGGATGGAAAAACGCCGGAGCGGGATATTGGCAAAGGCCGATGCGCCGGGTGGAGCTGCGACCGGCCCGGCGGGAAATGCGCCAGCGTTGGGGGGTGGCTGGGGCGGCAACATCAATTCGGCGGCGGTGGCATGGGTTTGGCCGGCGCGGTAAACGAACGATTCATTCGAGGAATTTTCCATCAGGCGGCGCACCAGATACGCCATCCCGGGAAGCAGTGGCCCAAACGGGCAGTACATGCGCACCGCAAGATCGCGCGACACCAGTGCGGTGGCAACATCTTCCGACATACCGAAGAGCATTTGAAATTCATACTCGCGCGGTGTCAGGCCCAGCGATTCGGCCAATACCGCCCCGACACAGATGCTGCGGAGGTTATGCGTTGCGATGGCCGTGCGAACGGTGGGATAATTTCGCAGCAGCAATTCCACGCATTGCTCATAGGTTTGATCCGTCTGCGATTTATGCTGCCACACCGGCGAAGGCCAGGCGTTCTGTTCTGCCAGTGTGCGTTCAAAATCCCAGTATGCGCCGCGAACGAGTCGAATGGTTATCGGCGTGCCGCGATCTTTGGCCCACGCAATCAGCGATGCGACCACCAATGGCGTGTCGCATAAATATGCTTGCATGGCAATGCCAACATCTTTGAAATCGCGGAGACCATCTTCAACCAGTAGTTCCTTAAAGGCCCGCAGCGTGATGGCGCGATAATCAAATTGCTCGCTATCGACAAGGATAAAGGCCCCGGCGGCGCGGGCGGCGAGCAAAATGGGGCGCAGCCGATCTTTTATCACCTGCACGCTGCCGTCGGGATCAACAGGCCGCAGCTGCGAATAAAGACCGGAGAGTTTGATGGATAGATGTAGCCGCGGGGAAGGAGTGCCCGCTGCGGCAGCCGGTGGGGTGGCCGGCGCCGTACCTGCTGCCCCCGCCGGGCTTTGCATCACGCCATGCATGGATCGGTTCGGCCTCGCCCCTGCGCCATGGGGGCCGGCCGCGTTTGCAGCCCCCCATGCCCCCAACCGCAAACTTAATTCCGGTATCAATTGCAAATACGTTTGCTGGTAGGCCAGTGCGGCGGCCTCACCCGTGCAGGCTTCGCCGAGCACATCCAGCGAAAAGCTTAAACCATCCGTGAACATGCGGCGCAGGCGGGGTTCAATCTCCGCGACACTTTGGCCGAGGATAAATCCCCGCGCCATTTTTCGGCAGATGATCCGGGCGGCGCGGGCGGATAAACCGGCGCCAATTCCGTGGCGGCCATGCTGCAGGCCCCATCGCGCAAGCCCCGGCCAACGAATGGGCAGATTCTGCTGCCCTAAATATAGATACAAATGCTCGGCCAGTTGGGCATCATTTTCCAATGTCGGCAGCACATCCACCAGCCGCAGCAGCTGCGTCTTAAGCTCCGGCTCTGAGAGCAGCCGCTCGGCAAACGCGCGGTGATCAAAGGTGTGGCGGGCGGTCCGACCGCGAACCTGCTTAAGGATGCCCCGGCCAAGGTGCAAAATCTGTTCTTCGATCGCGGCGTCAAAACTCATGGCCGGGCTCCCTGGCGCTTGGCTGATGATTGCATTATCGCACCGATTGCATCATCCCACGGATTCTATCATCCCATCCCGGCCGGGCGGTATGCTCGCACCGATCGGCGCCGCGCGATGTTGGATTACGCCATCGCGTTCGACTAAAATCCGGCGAGTGCATCAACACGCGTTTTCTGGTCTGTCTGCGCTGTGGGTCCCGCCTGCGGCATCGAGGTGGTTATGACCGAGTTCAACGATTCAGTTGCAGCCTTGGCAGAAATTACGACGCAGAGGGAATCCCGAGAATACGCGGCGGGCGCCGAGCCGCAATCTAGTTGGATTTGGCGGCTTATCAAGCGTTTTGCTTTGCTGGTGGGCGCCGTGCTGCTGCTCACCAGCCCCCTTATCGCCATTGTGCTCCTGCTGTACTGGGGCTGGCGTGCGAAAGCGCTTTTAGACACTACGCGGCGTCGGCTTGCCATCCTTGAAAGCAGGGTACGGCTGCTGGAAAGCCAGGCGAATGTGATACGCGAGGATACAAGCCCCGATAACGCCGCCGAAGCCAAGCCGGCTGACGACCAAGCCGATGACTAAGCCGCTTACGACCCCCTCATCAGCCCCCTGAGGCGCCCGTGCCATGCCCCACCCACCGCCGGTTGGCAGGCCGGGGCCGCCGCACTGCTCCACAATCCGAAGCGGCACGGTTTGACGCCCACAATGGCGGCTTTTAGGCTACCATAGCGATGTTGATAAGGTTTGCAGGGTGATGCGGCCCGGTGCGATGTCCATTCTGCCAGAGCGAAAATGATGATCGTGTAATCGATTCCCGCCCCGCCGAGGGGGGCGAGGCGATCCGGCGCCGGCGCGAATGCCAGCAATGTAAACGGCGTTACACCACCTATGAACGCGTGGAAGATTCCGTGCGAATTACCGTGGCCAAGAAGGATGGATCGCGCGTACCCTACGACCGCAATCGATTGCTCGAAGGCATTCAGAAAGCCTGCTACAAAAGACCGGTGCCCGCACCAAGCATCTCTGCCATGGTTGACGCGATCGAAGAACAAATTCTCAGGAGATTTGACCGCGAAGTACCCAGCGCGGCGATCGGTGAGTTGGTTATGAAATCGCTGCGGCAAGCTGATCCGATCGCATTTGTGCGATTTGCATCCGTATACCGGGAATTCCGCGATCTCGGCGAATTGGCGCAAGAGGTCAACAACGCGATGCGCGCCGACGCAAAAGACCCGCGGCAGCCGGATCTTTTCCAGCCATGATGGCTCTGGCTTTGCGGGGGCGCGAATTTTGGCACAGGGCGAGCAAAAAGGATATGCTTTCGACGGCGACGAGAATTTTCTGCAGACTAAGGTATCAAGGCGCATGAAGAAAAAATCATTTCACAAATGGGCTCGACCCATCGGATGCTTAACATCACTTTTGGCGGCCGGTGTTTTGGCTGGATGTTCGGGATTCGGGCCCAAAGCCGGTACGCCGCCGGTGTCCGCGCAAGATCGCGTGCCGCTGCCTTCCGTTTATCCGGCGCTGCGTGGAACGGTGGGCCAATTTGCCACGCTTACCTACGCGGGCCCGCTGGTGGTGCGCGGCTGGGGGCTGGTGGCGGGCCTGCCGAATACCGGCAGCGGCCAGATGCCCCCCCCCATTCGTCGGCTGATGCTCGACCGCTTGCTCAAAAGCGGCGTGGGGTTTTATACGCACGGCACGGGAAACATCGATCCCAACCAGATTCTGGCATCCCGCGAGGTGGCCGCCGTGGCGGTGGAAGGGGCGATTCCGCCTCTCGCGGTGCGTGGCACGACATTTGATTTGTACCTCAAGGCATTGCCGAACACGGGAACAACCAGTCTTGAAAACGGCTTGCTATGGCCGACGAATCTGCGCGTGCACATCCGTATCAGCGATCAAAGCCAGGTGGTGGCGAGAGGGCGCGGGCCGGTGTTTTGTGATCCGTTTGACGCGGATGGCAAACTTAAACCGCGCTCGGCGATTAACCGCGAGGGGCGCGTCATCGGGGGCGCGGTGGTGGAAAAGAGCATGCCGGTGGTGCTGGAACTTTACAACCCGTCTTACCGCATCACCGATTTAATACAGCGTGTGATCAATCAGCACTACGGCAACTACCCGGCGGTGGCGACGGCAGAAAATGACCGCGTGGTAACGCTGCGCATCATCCGCGGATACCGCCATAAACCGCTGCGGTTTGTACGCCGCGTGCTGGAACTTTATCTCGCGGGCAACGTGCCGGGGTTTAATCTTGCGCAGGCGAAGGTAATCATCAAGGCGCTCGGCTCCGATGCGGCCGCCCCGCGGCCTGCGTTGGCGGCGGCGCTGGAACAGCTGGGGCGACCAATCATTCCATTCCTGCAGAAGTATTACAACAGCGGCAATGCGGCCGTGGCATACTATTGCCTCCAGGCGGGGGCCCGCTTAGGCGACAGCGATGCGCTCCAGGGCATCAGCCTCATTGCGCAAGACACCGCAAGCCCGTTTCAGCGTCGGGCCATTTATACGCTCATCAAATCGAAGGATCGCTTTCTGGCGGGGGTCACATTTCGCAAGCTTCTTGATTCGGCATCGCGCCGGGTGCAGGTGATGGGGTACAAGGGGCTGCTGAGCATTCATTCTTCGATGATTTACTCGCAGGCCGTCGGGCAAAAATTTGTTATGGATATTCTGCCCTGCAAGATCAAGTCGCTCATTTATGTAACATCGCACAACTTGCCGCGAATTGCTTTCATTGGCAGGATTCCCACCTTGATGCCGGGTTCACTTTATATCAGCCCGCACAACGCACTGACGGTGAACTATCCACCGGCCGCCAAGGGAAGCACCACGCAGCCGGCCCAGCCCGTCGACTTGTATTACCGCGATCCGCTAAGCGGCAAAACTGTTTCCATGAAATGCGGAACGGCCCTGCCGGCGATTATTACAGCGCTGGCGGGTTCGCCCAATCCATTTTCCCCCAAGTTTAATCCGCGCGAGCCGTTCATCGGTATTTCGTATCAGCGGGTTATCCGTCTGCTTTACATGCTGTGCCATACGGGTCAGGTTAATGGGGAATTCCGCATGGAAACCATTACCGGTAAGAACCGTGAATTGCTTGCATCGCTGAACCAGCCGCGACCAAGCCGCAGCACGGCGGTGGGTATAACAATTGCCCCCACCACGCGCCCGACCAATGCACCATTCAGCACGAGCCTGCCGGGCGAGTTACCAGCCGGCGACAATGCAGGTGGCCAATAGGCCGGCCGGGCAACAGGCACGCGGCCATGGCGCTGCCGGACGGCGGGCGCCTTGCCTGTCGTCAGCCATAATTTGGCATTGGCGGGAGTAAGTTTTGTAAGCGACCCCGCAATCGCGCGAGTATACCCACCGCACACTGACAACATGACAACGGCGATTCCAAGGGCGAATCCCGATCGCGATAATGGTTTCACGGCATCGACGCCGCAGGAAACGATTTGCACACGCTTTGTACACGCTGGGCCTCAATGCGGTAGGCTGACCGGCTGTGAAAAGAGCAAGAGCGGGGGCCGAAAAAGTCTACCACTCACCCATTCACTGGCCATGGTTGCGCCCGTGCCGCAAGTATTGCTCGTAGAGCGG
>JAJZGD010000102.1 GCA_021804985.1 Planctomycetota bacterium | reverse complement strand
CCCGCAGCGCTCGACGCGCCAGCCGCAGCGGCCGCGCCCGCCGCGCCGGATGCCACCTGACGGGGCCGGCAGGCGCTGCGTTCACGGGCCCGGGCGACAGCAGGCGGCGGCAGCAGGCGGCGGCAGGTTTTGCGGCTGAATGAGCCGGGTTGAATGATGGGCAAATTCCGATAGGAAGCGGCATGACGACCGGGCTGGCCGAACATTTCGTACCCACCACAGCGATTCCGGGTGAAAATGAACACCGACGCAACCTTATCGCGTTCCAGCACGCCAAGGTCGTACAACTTTCCAACAGCCGCCGGCGACACATATATTTACATAAATACGTCAATCACTTGCTGCGGCACCATATTTTGCCGGGCTCACGCGTATTGGATGTGGGCTGCGGTGATGGGTCGCTGCTGGGGTCGCTCGCATCATCGCGCGGCGTCGGCATCGATCTGAGCGCCGAATTGGTGGAGCAGGCTTCCCAAACTTATCCCGGGCTTTGCTTCAAGGCGTGCGCCATCGAAGATTTTGCCCCCGAGCCAGGGGAAACCTTCGACTACATTGTTTTTTCCGGCGTTCTTCAACAACTATACGACGTGCATAGCGTGCTGCAGAAAGTTCGGGGTTTTTGCCACCCGCGTACCAGGCTGATCATCTGCACCTATAGCCGCGTCTGGCAGCCAGCCATCCGGCTCGCCGAAGGCATCAAGTTTAAGTGCCCCGTGCCGGACGAGAGCTGGATACCGCCGGGCGAACTCGACAACCTTCTTGATCAGAGCGATTTTGAACTCATTCGCCGCCAACCCGCGATGCTGATGCCCGCTGGAATTCCGGTTGTCAGCCGTCTGATGAATCGATGGATCGCGCCGCTTCCCTTGATTCGTCAGGCGTGCCTGCTGAATATCACCATTGCGCGGCCGGTGAATATCGCTGCAAAACCAGGATCCTCCCTTTCAATTATCGTGCCTCTGCGTAATGAGGCCGGCAATGTGGGGCCGCTGCTCAAACGCATTGCGAAAATAGCTGATCGGCAGGAAGTTATTTTCATCGAGGGACACAGTACCGATAACACGTGGGAGGTAATCAATCGCGCGATTGCCGATTACCAAGGCGATCTGATCCTTTCATGCCATCAGCAAACCGGCAAAGGAAAGCGTGATGCGGTTCGGCTCGGCTTTTCCAAGGCGGATGGCGAAGTTGTGGCCATTCTGGATGGTGACATATCGGTTCCTCCCGAAGAACTGCCTCGCTTTTATGAGCTTATCCGGCATGGTAAGTGTGAGTTCGCCAATGGGTCGCGTCTGGTGTATCCGATGGAAGCGCAGGCCATGCAATTTCTCAACATGATTGCCAATAAGTGCTTTGGATATATGTTTTCTTATCTTCTCGGGCAGAGTGTGCGCGATACACTTTGTGGAACCAAAGTTTTGTCGCGGGATAATTATGAGCGCATCGCAGCCAATCGGGCCTACTTCGGCGATTTTGATCCATTTGGTGATTTTGACCTGCTGTTTGGGGCCGCGCGACAAAATCTAAAAATTATGGATGTGCCGGTGCACTACAAGCAGCGCGTGTATGGTAAGACCAATATTTCGCGCTTCAGCCATGGCCTGCTGCTTTTGCGAATGTGCGGTTTTGCCGCTCGTAAACTGTGCTTTGTTTAATCGGCGGCCAGCGGGCGGATGCAGAGCGACGAAAGCCAGGGCATTTTGGCTTTGCGGCCGCCCGGCAATCACCTTTTCACCGTTACCTTTGCCTTTTGCTGGCCCTGACTGAATAATTGACACAGGCACAACATATTGTAAACTATGGAGTTTCCCCCAAGCCCACGTTTGGTCGGTGGGAAGGTAAGTGCCGGGCAGCGCCCCGGCGTTATGAATGATACTTGGAAGTGAAGTGTGTTATGGCGATAGCGGAGCTCAAACGAAAGGTGCGTACTTCTACAGGAAAGACCACGCTTGCCCGGGTAGGACACACCGACAATCGCTGGTTTGTGGTGGATGCCAGCGGAAAAACGCTGGGACGCCTGGCGACCGAAATCGCTACGAGACTGATGGGCAAACACAAGCCAATTTATACCCCCACCATTGATGTGGGCGATTTTATTGTGGTGATCAATACCAGCAAGGTGAAGGTTACCGGCCGAAAGCTTGCGCAGCGTGAATATGATTATTACACCTATTATACCGGCGGCCGGCGGGTCAAACCGATGGAAACGGTTTTGGCCAAGCATCCGAATCTGGTGATGCGGATGGCCATACGCCGCATGTTGCCCAAAACCAAGATGGGCGTTCGCATGCTCTCCAAACTTAAGTGCTATGCCAATGCGGATCATCCGCACACGGCGCAGCAGCCTGAAGTATTGAGTCTTTGAACTGTTTCCAATAAGGTAAATTGGTATCGCAAGACGACCTACATTGATATGGTGAGATAAAACGAATGACTGAAACAACCACGAATGAAACGCCCGCGGCCCCCAAGCTTCGGCACATTGTAACGGTGGGCGGAAAGACCATTTACTGGGGAACCGGCCGCCGCAAAAATTCCGTGGCACGCGTTCGGCTGCTTGTGGGCGAAGGAAAATTTCTCGTCAATGATCGCGAGATCGAACACTTTTTTACCGAGACACTCCATCGCAACGAAGTGATCGCACCGCTCGCGGCCGCTGGCCTGGCGGGAAAAGTTGATGTATTGGTGAGCGTTCATGGGGGTGGCTTTACAGGACAGGCCGGCGCGATTGTGCAGGGGCTGGGCCGGGCCGTATCCCTGTACGATCAGAATCTGCGGAAAGCCATGCAAGACAGCGGCTTTTTAACCCGCGACAGCCGCATGAAGGAACGAAAGAAATACGGCTTGCGTGGTGCGAGACGCGCGTTCCAGTTCAGCAAGCGGTAATCGGCTTTCAGCAGGATCGAATTGCAAGGATCAGCTTCGGCTGGTCCTTTTTTTTTGCGCGTGATTCGTGCCGCACGCAGCGCAATAAATCGCCTCGATGAGGCTGTCCGCAGGCTATCGGCGGCTGATCGCGCCGGTGTAGGTGGCAAAAAGGTGAGCAGAATGCCGGCGTGGGTTTTCAGGCGATGCGGAGCATTTTTTCAAAAGCCTTCATTCTTGCGGCGACAGCGCTTTTGCTCGCGCGATCTAAGCCCGATAGCGAAAAGCCTTCAATGGTAAAACTTGCCATCACAGTTCCGGCCACAATTGAGCGCTTAAAATCACTCGCCGTCATGCGCCCACGCCCCGAGAGATAGCCGAGCATTCCGCCGGCGAAACTATCTCCGGCGCCGGTGGGATCAACAACTTTGGCCGATGGATAAGCCGGCACGGGGAAGAACGCCGAACCGGCGGCAGCCAGACAACCATGTTCCCCTTTTTTCAGCACGACCATCCGGGGACCGCTGGGACGAAGCATCTTCCGAATTTTTTCCATGCATACCACCAAATTAACGCTGCCCGCAAGCAGCCGGGCCTCCATATCGTTGAGCACAATGCCATCGAGCTTTTTCAAACTCGCGATCAGCTCATTGCGGTAATTATTAATCCACAGGTCACGCGTGTCGGCAATAACCAAAGCCGGATTTTTTACCTGCGCCACCAGCTTCATCTGCAGCGTGGGGTGGGTGGCGGCCAAAAATACGACGCGGCTATCAGCAAACGCGCGGGGAATTTTTGGAGCATCTTCTGCGAGCACATTGAGATCCACGGCCGTGGTGGTGGCTTCATTCATGGTGGCGTCATACGAACCGCTCCAGCGGAATGTTTTACTGCCGGTGCGCCGCTCGAGGCCGGCAAGATCAATATTTTTATGCCGAAACGCCTTTTCAAAACGGCGGGGAAAATCATCACCAATGACGCCAACGAGCCGAACTTTGCCAAAATGGGCGGCCGCCCGGCTGAAGTAAATGGCCGAGCCACCAATCACCTCATTGACTTGGCCGAACGGTGTTGTCACATTGTCGATACCGATGGAACCAGTAACCAGCAGGGACATATTTTCTCCAAAAACTATTGCCCGTAGCCCGGAATCCAAAGGAGCCCGCGCCGGTGGCAAGCGAGGAATTGTAACCGATCTACACGCTTATTTGCTTGTCCAGATGCTCAAACCAGGCCTGGATGTCGATCCAGCGTGAAGGTTTATTCCAGCGATGCCAATGCGCATGATAGGCATCGGCAAGATGCCGAACCCGGGCCGAAAGCACCGTTGCCGCGGGTGCTTCGGCGCCAAGCCGACGCAGCGCATAGCCGAGTGCCACGGCCGCCATCTGCAAAGAAATGTACAGACCCTGCTTAAGATGCGGGTGCATCTGGCGTAAAGAGGCGCCCCCGATCGTTGCCTCCAGCCGGTGCAATGTATTAAAAGCACCCCGTGCCGCATCGGGATTGAGCATATTCAAATAGGTTTTGTCTGCCAGCGGCTCGCGAAACAGGCGAAAATCGAGCGATGAATTCCGCGGCAACTCGCGGGCAATCACTCGGTGAATGGTTCCAAGCTCGAAGAGAACCCGTACCACGCAAGGGCCATCTTCGCCGGCGATCCATTGCCCGGCATACTCGAGAATTTCTTCATCGGTCGTCTGCGGGTTCCATGAGAGAAGGGCGGCCGCCACCAGCGGAATCATACTTACGATCAGGCATTGCTGGTGGCCATGATCACCCCAATCGGTCAGGAGCAGGCCTGCGGCGCTGTGGCGAATTCCCGCGTCCACGGCACTGCGAATATTGGCCAAGGCGGTATCGATGCGCCCTCCCAGAGATTGCCAACTCGAGGTGCCGGGGCAGACGTACCATGGTCGGCCGCCTTTAGCGAACAGCGCGCCGCGCTGATCAAACGGATGGTCCGCCTCATATCCCCATTCGAGCAAAAGTGCGTCGGAAGGAAGCGCTGATATTTTTTCCGGATGATTAACAATAATGTCGCCCCACAGTGCGACGGTCTTATTATGGCGGCCGGCCAATCCGGCACAATAATTGATCCACTCCAGATAGGCTTCCGGTACGCCACCGAGTTGCCGGGCAAATGCGCGACTGCGCCCGAGCGCGAGATCCCACGGTTCGTCGCAGCAAATATTAAATTTCCGGCTTGAAAAATGAGGCAGGAATTCATCATACATCTCAGCAAGAAGGGCACGCGCCGCCGGCGAGCTTACGCTTAGCGTCCAGGGGTCGCTGCACCAGGGTGTAATCCCCAATGCCGGCAGATCAACCGGTTCAATCTCTGCGAGATGGCGATATCGTGGAAGGCGCAATATTTTGTCGAAATGCCCGAGACTCGTCAGCGACGGGACGAAATCGATGCCCACACCGGCCGAGAGCCGGTCAATCCGCCGGATTTCATCGGCAGTCAGTGGCGTGGTATCGGCGTAAAACTCCGGATGGGCGGCAAAGTCGAAGACATTTTCCACGTAAAGTTGGAATTCGTTGTATCGTAATTCCGCCAGCCACCCAACCATATTTTCAAGCTTTTCAAACCGCGGCACTTTTCCCCGCGAAACATCAAGATAAAAGCCGCGGTTTTCCATCGCGGGCCAGTCTTCAATCAAAAGATGCGGAAGGTGCCGCCCGCATTGCGCGATTATGCTCGCGAGCGTGCGGGCGCCGTAAGTAAGCCCTGCTTCGTCGGCCGCGATAATGGTCACGCCGGCCGCGCTTATCTCAAGGTGATAGCCCTGACGGTGCGTGCATGCGCCGCCGATTGTCATGCGAACGGCTGCCTTGGCGCCCGCATTTGGATCGGCGGCAGCGGTCAGTGCGCCTGCCCGCAGCATGGTTTGAATGGTCGGATGGGCGCACAAGCCGACGGGGTCAATCGCAGCGGCAGCACCAGCGACCAACGTGAAATAGCCGGGGTGCAGATTGATGCGCTGCGGCTTAGGGAAAAGGCGCAGCGCATCGACGTTCCTATGGATGTTCAAGCGGCATCCCTGGCCAAACAAATTGACCTATGCATGTTATACTTTTTCCAGCCTTAGCGCCAATGTGAAAGCCGGGCGGAACGTCTTTGCGAATACGGGCTGAGTTAATATGAGTGCACCGGTGCATCCTTACAGCGATTTCGGCGTAGCGCTGCGAACCCTGCGTTCCGGCCGAAATTTCCTCGGCATTGTGCTGTTCATCTGTGTGATGCTGCAAATTTTTGGTTTTATCATGATGCGTTTCACCACGCAGCCCTATACTGGCTCCGACATTGTGGTGGCAAATAATTTGGCTACGCCGCTGCAGACCCGGCATTCGGGAATGGGCCCGGTGCGAGTTGCCCAGGTGGGAGACACCGGTCAGCGCCGCTTATCACCGGGCCGCCGCGTTGTGGAAAATTACATGCCCGCCAAATGGCGTGCGGAGTCCATGGAAAATCGCCATCTAAATTTGCGCCCCCAGTGGCGACTCACCTATTATCTTGCCGTACCCGTTACTCAGTTGCTGGGCGTTCTGGCATCGGCCACGCAAGCGGTGTTAATCATGGTGACGCTGCTTGTGATTCTGGTGGCCGGGGCGCCAGGGGTGGCGCATCTAACCCGCGGCTTTTTCTGGGCGGTGGTGCTGCTATTCATGGTGCTGCCGTGGCAATATATTCTTCCCGGATTCCCAATTCCCGGCATTCTGTATGGTTGGCATGAACTGATGCGCACGCTGGACTTGTCGTTTCTGCCGCTGCCGGGCCATGGCATTCCCGCCGGCCAGCGAGCCCTGATCGTCGCGCGCTATGTGCTTTGGCCCGTTCTTGGCCTCGTCGTGATGTTGGTAACGGCGGAGCGCTTCCGGGCGGGCACTCGGTTGGCCATCGGGCACCCCCTGCAATCCATGATGACCAAACCACGGCCGGCGGACCCAACACCTTTACCCGAACCCATCAAGCCCGGCATAAGAATTTAGCCGACGAAATAAATGGCGGCGCGGGATTGCGGCCCCCGCCCGCTTCGGAGCTGTAACGGGGCCGCTTAGCAGAGGGGATTTGACGAATCTTGATAACCACCGCGACGATGGATCAACAGATTGAAGCCTTGTGCGCCGGGGCCGATAAAACCTACAGCGTCGGCGAGCTGGCGGCGCGGCTTAAACTCGGCGTGCAAGAGCAGCGACCGCTGCGGGTTAAGTTGGGCATGGATCCCACGGCCCCGGACCTGCACTTAGGCCACGCTGTGGTGCTGCGAAAGCTGCGTACCTTTCAGGATTTCGGGCATAAGGCGGTATTAATTGTGGGGGATTTTACCGCCATGATTGGCGATCCGACGGGCAAGAAAAAGACGCGACCCACACTCACACGCGAGCAGGTGGACGCCAATGCCGCCACTTACCTTCAGCAGGCGGGTAAAATTCTCGATACGCATAGCGATCGGCTGGAAATTCGGCGGAACAGCGAGTGGCTCGGGGCTATGAATTTTGCCGATGCCCTGCGGCTCGCCCAACAAATGACGGTGGCACGCATGCTGGAGCGCGATACTTTTGCCGATCGCTACCAATCGGGCGAAGCCATCTTTATCCATGAGTTCATGTATCCGCTGATGCAGGGGGCCGATTCCGTGGCGATTGCCGCCGATGTGGAACTCGGTGGCACCGATCAGACATTTAATAATCTTGTCGGCCGCGACTTGCAAAGCGCTCGGGGCATGCCGCCGCAAATCGTCATGGTTATGCCTATTCTTAACGGCACCGACGGTGTGAATAAAATGGGCAAATCATTGGGGAATTACATCGGCATCAGCGAATCGGCACAGGAACAGTTCGGCAAGGTCATGAGCATTTCGGATAATCTTATGCTGGAATGGTTCCGGCTATGCACCCGGATTGCCCCCGCCGAAATTGCCCAACTTGTCGATCCATCCATTACGCATCCCCGGCAGGCCAAAGAGCGCCTGGCCCGTGAAATTGTTTCGGAATTTCACTCCGCCGATGAAGCCGCCGCAGCCGCCGAGGATTTTAAACGCCGTTTCGCTCAGGGGCTGCTTCCCGAAGTGATTGGTGAGATAATTTTGGAACGCAGTCTGCTGCAGGATGGCAAGATTGGAATATTAAATCTGATCAAGGCCGCGGGCTTTGCAGCAAGCTCCAGTGAAGCGCGGCGGCTGGTGGAGGGGGGCGGCGTGACGCTGGAAGGGATCAAAATTGCCGATCCGCGGCAAATGGTAACCATTGACAGCGAGCCGATCCTGCAAGTGGGCAAACGGCGCGTGGCGCGCATGGTCGTTGCCAAGGTGTGATGGGCACGCCCCAACAGAGCGGTTATGCGCGAAGAATAATTTACGATGGATTTTCAGAAAGGTTTCAGCATGATAAAGACCAACGGCTATGCAGCGATGAACATCGGTGCAACTCTTAAGCCCTATCGTTTTGAGCGGCGGGATCCCCAGTCGAAAGATGTTTCCATTGATATACGTTACTGCGGTGTGTGCCATTCGGATATTCACCAGGTACGCGATGAATGGGGCGGCTCGATATTTCCGATGGTGCCGGGGCATGAAATTGTCGGTGTGGTCACTGCCATCGGCGACAAAGTTACCCGCTATAAACTCGGCGATCGCGTGGGTGTCGGATGTTTTGTAGAGAGCTGTCGGCACTGCGAAAATTGCGAAAAGGGGATGGAGCAATACTGCACCACTGGCGTGGTGCTTACCTATAACGGTCGATATTACGACGGCACTCCGACGATGGGCGGCTATTCCCATCGCATCATCGTCAATGAGGATTATGTACTTCGCATCCCCGAGAACCTGCCACTGGAGGGAGCCGCTCCACTGCTTTGCGCGGGCATCACCCTTTACTCTCCCCTGAAGCATTGGGGCGCCGGTCCAGGGAAAAGGGTCGCCATCATCGGTCTTGGTGGCCTCGGCCATATGGGTGTCAAACTGGCGCATGCCATGGGCGCTGAGGTAACGGTTCTCAGCCAATCATTAAAAAAGCAGTCGGATGGCAAGCGCTTTGGTGCGGATCATTTTCTTGCCACCAGTGATCCCAAAACATTTGCCGACCGCAAAAATTATTTTGATCTCATCATCAATACCGTCTCCGCCAATTTGGATCTCAACGCCTATCTGTCATTGCTTCGCCTCGACGGCTCGTTGGTGCAGGTCGGCGCGCCGGAAAAGCCATGCGCGGTGGCCGCATTTTCCCTGATCATGGGGCGCCGCAGCTTGGCGGGGTCCGGTATTGGTTCCATGGGCGAAACCCAGGAAATGCTGAATTTTTGCTCGCAACACGGCATCACCGCAGATATCGAGCTGATCAAAATTGAGCAAATTAACGACGCCTATGAGCGCGTACTGAAAAGTGATGTGCGCTACCGCTTTGTCATTGATATGTCGTCGCTGCCGGCGTGAACCGGATCATGGGCGATGACGATCATTCACCCCGCCGGCGTGTGTTGATGGCGCGATGGCCCTTAAGCAGGTCGATGCGCTTCCATCGTCCGATCGACCACCAGGTGAAATTCGCCATTCCGGAGAAGCAGATGTAAATGGTTGCCATGATCCATGGCCCATTAACTCCCAGTTGGGGCACTTCAAAAGTGACGATGCCGCCGCCAATGACGGAAATCAGTAATGCGGATCCCAACGTAATGATCGAAGGGATAACGGTGTCGCCGGCGGCCCGCAGCGCTGAGATGAAAATGACATTCATCGCATCAAATATTTGGAATATGGCCGAGAAGATCAGAATTTTTTCCGCGATGGCCAGCGCCTCCGGGTTGCTAAGGAACACGCTCGCAAGCATTCCCCTGCCAAGCCAGAAAATCAGGCCGCAGATGCCCATGTAGGTTATGGCGAGCCGGATTCCCCACTTTACGGCGAGCATGGCGCCGGGAATATCCTGATTGCCAATCCGGTTGCCAGCGAGTGCGGTTACGGCATTGCCCAAACCCACCGCCGGCATAAACGATATGCTGACATAGCGCATCACGGCACTTTGGGCCTCGGCAGCGTCGGGCCCGAAATGATCTACCCACGCCAGCGTAAAAATCGTCCAGCAGAAAATATCACCGGCGATCTGGGCACCCGCCGGCAAGCCTACACGCAGCAGTTGCAGCAGTTCAGGCGGACTGATCTTCCACAATTGGCGCATGGAGGTGCCCATCTCGTGATGCCACCGCACGAAGAACCATCCGACAATCAGGAGGGATATTATCGAGGCCGTCAGCGTGGCAATGGCGGCGCCGAGCAGGTGCAATGCCGGAAAGCCGAAATGCCCAAATATTAAAATGTAATCGAGCAGAAGATTCAGCACGTTTCCGGTGATCCCCGCGATCACCTGCACCATGGGCCGGTGTAAGCCCAGAAAAAAACTACCGATGACCAGAGAAGCAAAATTAATCGGTGCGGTGGCGAGCATGTATCGTGCAAAAAGGGTTTCAAGGCGAAGCAGTTCGCCGGTGTGGCCAAAAAGTCTGAAAATATGGCCGATCACAAGCCAAAGGATAAAAAACAGGGGAATCGAAAAAACGCTAAGCCACAAACCCTGCCAGGCAAAGCGTGTGCCCTTCAGGGGCTGCCGATTGCCCATATGCTGCGCGGAAAAAGTATTCACCAGCCCCGCCACACCAAAGCACAGGGCCAGCGGCACGAATGCGGTGATCCCCCCGTTGAAAGATGCCGCTAAATTAACACCGCCGTCGATACCGCGCCGATCCAGCAAAGAGACCATCCAGCCATCAATAAATTGCATGACCGTCAGGCTGGTGGTGCCGATGATGCTTGGCATGGCGAGGCGGATAAGCCGGGAGAGAATCGATGGGGCCGTCGCTCCATCGGCGTCTAAGGCCAGCGGGCCTGCGACACCATCCGCAGGGGCGTTCGGCAAAGCATCATGATCGCGGCCGTCCGTCACGTCGGTCATGGGCAGGCGGCGGCAAATTGAAAATTGGACAACATGCCACTAGTATACGCAAATTAGATTGAGGTGATTGGTTATGAGCGCAGACGTTATTACCTTCGATCCGGCCCTTTGTGTGCCCGCAGAACCGCGCCCGGCGTCTTATGGGCCGATCAAAGGCGTTTTATGGCTCGTGTTTCTGCTGATTGGCATCGCCAGCGTTATCGGCAACGTTTTTATCCGTTTCGTGTATCTGCCGCATGCGACATCTCAGGATTATCATCAGATCGCCGTGCTCGGCTTTGCGCTGCATATGGTAGGCCCACTGTTTGCGGCTGGTGCGATTGCCCTGGCACCCCGAATTAAGATTCTTCAGGGCTTTACGGTACTCATGCTGGCCATTAACGTGGCGTTTACCTTCTTTCTGATATTCACCGGCATTTTTACGATCACCCATATTCGCTGATACCGGCGACGCGGGCGCTTTATGCGGCGTACACGCACCACTTTGAAAGTTGCACCCGACGCGCACGTGCCCGAATTATATTTTCACGCCCTGAATGCCCATTTTGGCAATCTCCACTGGTGGCCCGCGGAAAGCACCCTTGAAATAATCATCGGCGCCGTACTCACGCAGAACACCAATTGGGGCAATGTGGAA
>JAJZGD010000101.1:4667-11479 GCA_021804985.1 Planctomycetota bacterium | reverse complement strand
CGATGGCGTACCTGACACGGAGGGTACACCGAGGAGCCGCGCCGCAGAGGGGGGGCAAAAAGCACGCCGCCCCGCGGGGTGGGCCTGAAATGCCCCGTCTGCTTTGTTGTCGGATCTCGATGACTCGTTATTCAGAGTCGGCTCGATCCTCCGCCGCGCATTCGGGACATTTCAGGCCCATCCCAATCCCGGCCATTACTCGGACAGGCTCCTAAATATAATGAGGCTGAATTATTTTCAGCAACCGTCCAACTATTTTCTGCCGATCACTTTGGCGCCGCGGGCGGGGCCGTAAAATCGGGCAGCACGCTGCGAATCTGCGATTCGACATCCACCAGAAATTCGCCGCTGGTCACCACTTCTTCGCCCGGCCCGATGCCCGAAAGCACTTCCACCAGGCCGTGGTCGCCAGCCAAGCCCGTTTTGACGCGCACCGGATCAAAATGCCCGGCCGCTTCCTTAATAAAAACAATCTCCTTGGTGCCGGTTTCAATCACGGCATCACGCGGAATTAAAATAGCTTTCTTTGCAGCCTGCGTTTGCAATTCAACGCGTGCATACATGCCGGGCCTTATCACGCCATTAAAATTGGTGATATTGCCCCGCACGGCCACGGTATGCGAGACCGAATCTTCAATGGGAGAAATAAAACTGACTTTGATTTCAACCGGTTTTCCGGGCATGGATGCAAACTGGACTTTCATGCGATCGCCCATTTTTACCCAGGGCAAATCCTGGTCGTACACATGGGCGTCAATCCACAGGGCGTTGTGACAGGCGATCTGCATGAGCGTGGCACCGCTGGAGACAGCCGATCTCTGGTGCACACGCAGATTTTCCACGACGCCCATCATCGGGCTTTGGAAGAGCAGATATTTTTGGGCCGCGCCGCGAGATACTATTTTCGCGACCTGTTGCGGCGCCACGCCCAGATTCAATAGCCGATGAACCAACGCATGGAACAGGGCCTTGTTTTCGCGCGCCGTGTCTTTCTCATGCGATTTTTTTGCCGCCTGCCACGCCTGCCACGCGGCGAGCATCTCCTGCTGCGCCACGAGAAGTTTGGGGCTGTAAAGCGTAAATAGCCGCTCCCCCTTCATCACCTGTTGGCCATCAATGGCGGCGTAAAGGGTGCCGATGTAACCCGACACGCGCAGTGTGATGTTGGTGATTGCCGGTGTCGATTGACGCACATAGCCGATGGTGTTGATGGTTTTCGTCAGTGGGCCCAGCGTCGCCTTCGCGGTGCGTATCCCCATATCCTGCGTGATGGCGGGGTCGATGAGCACGCTGTCGGCGGTGGTACCTGCCCGCGAGGCATAAACCGGTATCAGCTTCATCCCCATCGCACTGATGCCCGGCTTGGACGAGATCGAAGATTTGCCGAGCATGGGATCCCACCAATACAGAATTTTCCGCTGGGCCGGTGCGACCGAGGCGTGCGGCGCCAGCCGCGTGCTACCGGCCATCCGAGGCGTATGGGCGTGGGCCAGATAAACGCCAGCGATCATGCCGGCGGCGCCCGCCAAAACCGCGACCCCAACCACCATCAACGTGTTTTTCATAAAAAATCCAATACTTCAACCCGCAGGCTGCCTGAGAATTAACCGGCAAGCGCCCCGTGGCGCCGGCGGCGATACGCTGAATTCAGAAGTGAATGATCAGATGATTAGCGCGCATTTGCTGCGCAGGGGGGAGGGGCAATGCGGTGCGCATGCGATAAATGGGGGAGGTTTCAATGCCATCGCTGGCGGAGGGCAAATGGTGCAGGGGGACAGAACGAATTCGATCTGCAGTGATGGCGAGGACAAATGCAGGGCATCCATCGCATGCGTATTCCAGCTTTTATGGACGCGGATCATGTGGCAGGGTGAATGCCTGCCATGCGTCGGACATTTATCCCGCATCCCCATTGCCGACGGCATGGACGCCATGGCCGGGCACTCCATCCGTCCAACTTCCAGGTGGCGGGTCATTGAGCATTGCGCCACGGGCACTTGCATCGCGAGCAGCAGGCCCAGGGCCATCAAAATCGCCAAAAACCCGCGCATTTATCTAACTTCACCTTTCTCAAGCCGGGCCGATGCCCCGCTCTGCAATCGTGACACATTCTACCTACGCTGCTTAAATGTCAATAGATGACCCAATTTTAAGCCAATGAAGCGGATTTTCACGCTTCGGCGCGATTGCTCTGCCAATAAGTTGCCGCAGGAGGCATAAAGCAAACACCTTGCCGGGAAAAAGGGGATGCGAAATTGTGAACAAACCATTAAACTATCGCCATGGCACTAAATCCGGACGATACCGTTTGTTACTGTTTCAAAGTGAGTCTGCAGAAAATTCAAACCTTCTGCCATACCCAGAAACCGCATTACGCATCGGAAATTTCAGATTGCCTTTCTGCCGGCACCGGCTGCGGCTGGTGCGTGCCGATGCTAAAAAACATTCACAGCCAATGCTGCCCGCCCTACACACCCCCCTGGCGGCAGGGTGATGCAACGCCAATTGCCGAGCAGACGGCGGAAGATCCCACGAACATCGATGCGGAAACGTGGGGCGCAGGGCGGCAGAAGTATCTTGAAGAAAAAAAGGCGAAGAAGCTCACCGAATAGCGGGCGTCCACGCCCGACGACGAGATGCAGCGGAAAATTCCGACAAAAACCTCCGATGTGATAAAGCGCAGCGCGGCGTATAAATTAAATTTCCGATGGGATGAACCCATCGGGGCGTAGTATCGCGGCTCGAAAAGTATTTCCGATGCGATAAACCCAGCCCCGCGTGAATGCGCTCTGCAAATACCGGCAATCGCAACTGAACATTTTCCGCCTTGGCGCTCGCCAGAGCGGCGCAGGTTGCTGCAGGCAATGGGCTTACGGCGTTCCGGCCGCTGAAAAACTTTGCGCCTATAATAAAAACTTCTGCGCTCATAATGGTTTACACGCCGACGCGTATCGTGTTAGAATTCATTCTGTAGTTCAAAATATGCGGCGCCACGTGTGCGCCTTTCCGGCGGGGTCGTGGGCCAGCGACCCCCCAAATTAGTTCCGGTGGGCCAAATTTTCGGGATGTCGCCCGACATTTGGCCGGACGTAGTGTGCGATGAATGGCGGCCAGTGGCTGCGAAGAATCTACAGGAGTACCTGACAGGATGAGGAAGTTAGCACAGTGTTTGGTTGTAGCGGCCTTGGCAACATTATCTCCCGCAGCGCTTTTCGCATCTGCCAGGCCAAGCGCTGCGACGGTTGCCAAAGTACATACGCTGGCAGAAGGCCTCATTGCGAACTACCAGCGGCTGCATGATGTTCGCTTTGCCGCCACCACCGCTATCCGAGTTGCCAAGCCGGCTTTGCATGGCGAAAAACGGGCGCCGGGAAAGGTGACGTTTAAAACGTTTTATGAATTCTGCGCCCGGGGAGGGCATTACCGCGTGGCTTTCCGATCGCTGTTTCCGCCCTCCGGCGCAGGGCTCGACTGCACGCAGGTATTTAACGGGCGACGATTTGAATTTTTCTACCCGGCGACTCGCTCACTCACCATCTTTAAGAAGCCGCCGGCCAAGGCGGCCAACTGCGCCGGGCTGAACCCACTGCTTAAACCCCTGATATTCATGCAAACGGTTTCGCCGGTGCCGATGACGGCATCAGCCCTTGGCTGGTATTCGCTGCATTATCAGCATGGGCGCCTCATGAAGTCGTTTTTAGCTCGTTTTCAGCGCGGGGGTACCTTCCACCCTGCAACCCGCGGCCACGGCGCCTTGTTGACCGTGAGTGCCGGGAATGCCAATCCATCCCACACGAAAACACTTTACCGCGTTCGATTCTCGCTGCGCCGCCCATCACTGGTTAAGAGTATTACGATATGCGAACCTCGGACGCGGCCCATTTTGACTTACACCTTCACGTATCGGGCATTTAAGGTGCCGGGCGGACAGGTGTTTTTGCCCATCCACATCGCCGGTAAATCAGCTGGCGCCAAGCCTTGGCACGGAGCGGCAGTCAAATACAGTATTAAGATTGAGCATCTGCGGGTCGATATTCCCGCTGCCTTAAGTGAATTCAGCATCGACCCCCGTCTTGCCAATATCGTCGTGGATGGCGACGCCCGCTCGGCCATGCAGGTTCCGCGAAGTGCAGGCGGCCGATGATGCCCCGCCGGCCGAACACCATGCTGCCTGGCACTCTGCCTGGCACTCTGCTCGGCGCTATGCTGCTGGCACTCGGTGCGATTGCGCACGCCGCGCCGCAACGCAGTGTGCCCGGTGCGGGGCCGGCGGTTACCCGCCCGACCGCGGGCAAAGCGACCATCATTCAGCTTGGCGTGGTGGCCCCCGGGCAGCGCGTTGTTAGGGTCATCAACGTGCTCAACGCGCGGGCTCACCCCGTCACCCCCGTCGGCGTCATCTCCGGGTGCGTCTGCGCCCGTGGCACCCTGCCACTGGCAGGCGCGCCGGTCCTTCCGCAAGGCCACTATCCACTCGTGCTGCATTTGGTCGCCCGGCTGTGGCCGGGCAGAGAAGATGTGCTTCTTCGCGTGCGCGAAAACTATGGCGGCAAATTCGACAGTCATCCGTTTATGATCACATATCGCGTTGAAAATTACCTTCGATTCCCATCACTTTCCTGGTTTATCCGACTTGCTTCGTTACGGGCCGCTGATCTGCCCGCAGTGCGGTCGATCACCGTCAGGCGCGGGCGAAATGCGGCCCGCTGGGACCGGTTCATCTGCCGGTCAGATAGCCGGTGGCTCACCGCCCGTGTCATTCCGCTGAGCCAAGGCCGGTACCGCCTGCGGTTGCGGATTTCCGACCCGCAGTTGCTCGGACCGCGATCGGCCAACCTGCGTTTCGTTTTTAAATCGCGGGGAAAAACCCTGGCGTATCGGCTGACGCGGCCGGTCTGGGTGCGGGTGGTGGGCCCCATCCGAGTGGACCCGTCATCCATCATCGTTCTACCGGGATCGCAGGCGGAGCAACACCTGACAGTAAAAGTTACGGGGGGATATTCGGGGAAGCGCCCAAACCTACGGATACTTTCTGCGCGGTATGTGAATCGGGGCGGGGCGCTGTGCCCGAAGCTTTCCATCACGACGGGCTGTACGGTTGGGCTGAAGTGGCCGCCGGCCGACACGGCCAGGCCGCCAGCTCGGCGTGTTGTCAGCGGCAGCGTGCACCTGCAGGTTCGCGATGGAAAACAGCGATACCAGTTGCACGTGGCGTGCATTGGAATGTAAGAGCGGTGGCTGATGAGCTTGGTGCCGCAGATGGTCTGGCAATGGCTAAGAGATAGTTTATCAAGATGAAACAAACAGATCGAATTTGGTTGGCGTCGGGGCAGCGTTTCCTGGCTGCGAAGAAAGCGTATCTCGCGTTGGCTGCCGCATGTCTGGCATGCGCCGCGCAGGGTGCGGCGTTACCCGCTTCGTCCTTGCAGGCCGAGAGCCGTCCCGCTGCTCAAATTCAGCGGCAACTCGGATTGCCAAGGGGGAGCGCCAATTACCTGCCGGCATACGCCTCGCTGACGCGGCTGCTCTACGGGCCCCATGGGCTTTGGCGGCACGCCAACGGCACGCTGGAAAAAATTCCGGATATGAAGCCTGCGGCGCGAAATCCTCGGGTTATTAAATATCTGCATGCCATAGAGTCGAAGATGGTTGCGGGTACCAAGGCCGATCTTCTGCTCGATAGCCTGCTAAAGACGCTGACGCTAACCGGCCGCGCGGCTGTCGGCGGCTCGCGAGGCGCGGTCTACGACAGTTTGAACCAGAGAATGGATATTGCCGGGCTGATGTTACAAAAGTCGCACCTGGACGGGAGGCTTGGAAAAAAGCATAGCGCCATTAACTATTTGCGGAGCGCCATACTGCTCGAGGCGCAGGATCACGCGGACACACCTGGCCCCCGTTTATACATGCGCTCACCAAATGAAAGCTACCTGCCGGACGCCTTATACAAGCCGCTGAGGCACATGGAGGAAGCAAACTTAGGAAAATGGGAAAAGTTTAACGCGCCACTTTATCTCTTGGCGCACCCAAAGGGTGGACTGCAGACGGCTGCACCACACGCAGCGGCCCGGCGCGCACGCCTGATGGCCAGGTTTTCCAGTGTCTGGAAGGCTGCAAGGGTTGATCTGCGATATCGCTACGAAGTGCTTCAACTGGTCAATAAGATGCGCATGGCCGCAGCTCGCTCCCATCGGAAGCCGCTGCTGGACTCACTGGATGGATTGCTTGGCCGCTGGCAGAAGCAAATCACCGCCGATCGCACACTTACGCCGATCGATCGGGCGGCGATCCTTCGCTGGATTAAAGAAGCGTCGGGGCAATGAGCGATCGGGCCGGGCGCCGGCCGCGAGTATTCAAAAAGAACGGCAAACTGCGATCAGCTGACGCCCCATCGTTTTACGGATAAATTTTCGCCGGCAGCATTTTCACTTGCCGAGCGAACGGGTCCGCTGCGCGTATACTCGATGCCCGTATGTCGCAGCGGGCTCATGCACCTCTGTTTTCTTCAGAAACTCCACCGGGCTTATTTGCGCAGGTGGCTGTCGATCGCGGTATTGATTTTGCGCTTACCTATTTCGTGCCGGCAGACTTATTGCCTTTGGCGCAACCGGGCGTGCGCGTGCGGGTGCCATTGGGAAGAAGCAATCGGCTGGTGGACGGCGTGCTTTTGGGACAGTTATCGCCTGCGCAGCAAGAGCATCTGCGCACCTCCGGCAAGGCGGCTAAGATCAAGGCCATTGAGCATATTGATCCCCACATCGCCCCGCTGCCGGCCGATTTAATCGAGCTGGCGCGATGGATCAGCCGCTACT
>JAJZGD010000101.1:0-4657 GCA_021804985.1 Planctomycetota bacterium | reverse complement strand
CCCGATCGGTGTGGTGTTGTCATCGATGGTGCCGGCGGCGGTTAAACGGCAGGTGAGCACGCCGCAGATCGAGGTGGCCACGCTGGCCGGCGACGCGGCGGAATTGCTTGAAAGGCCGGGATTAAGCCGTCAGGCGCGGGCCGCCTATGAGCGGTTGGCAAGCGTACTCGCCCACCGAAACGACCCTGTATCCGTAAAAGCCGCGATGAGTGAAGCCAAGGTATCGCGCCTGTTGTTTCGGCGGCTGGCATCCCATGGCCTTATAGCGCGAGAAATAATAAAACTGCGGCCCGCCAGGGAGATGGGAAGCACCGATGGCGCCGCACCCCGGGCGTTTTTGCCTGCGGTGGCCCCGCTGCTTACGAGTGAGCAGCAGGCGGCAATGGACGACATGGCGCCGCTGCTGCATCGACCCGAGTTTGCAGTCCGGTTAATTTTCGGTGTCACCGGATCCGGCAAGACGGAGATATATCTTCGATGCCTTGAAAAAGTAGTGGCGGCCGGACGCCGAGGAATTGTGCTGGTGCCCGACATATCGCTTACCACCCAATTGGTAAGCCGCTTCACAGCGCGATTTGAGAAGGTGGCGATTCTTCATAGTTCGATGAGCGAATCGGTTCGGCATCAGCATTGGCAGGCAGTGGCGGGCGGCTGGGCGGATATTGTTATTGGGCCGCGATCCGCGATTTTTGCGCCGGTGGCCAACTGCGGGCTGATCATCGTGGATGAAGAGCATGATGCCGGGTTTAAACAAGACAACGCGCCGCGCTACCATGCGCGCGATGTCGCCATTCGCCGCGGCCAGATTGCGAACATCCCTGTGCTGCTCGGGTCGGCAACGCCGTCGCTGGAAACATGGCACAACAGCGGCAGACTCAGCCACTTCAAGCGCATCGAACTTAAAAATCGGCCGGGCGGCCTTCAATTGCCGGAAGTTATATTGGTGGATATGCACAGCGAGCGCCAAAAGCGCCGCGGCCTCCATGGTTTATCAATGCGGCTGGAGGCGGAACTGACCAAAGCGCTGGCACAGGGGCGACAGGCCATTTTACTTTTAAACCGCCGCGGATGGGCCCACTACCTCGGTTGCACGCGCTGCCAATGGTCGCTGACCTGCGAACATTGCGATGCCCATATGGTGGTGCATCGGCACGGGGTGAAGCAGGGGCCACCGGGCGCCGCATCTCACGGGGGCAAACCATCGGGCGGCGAACCAGTGGGGCGTTATGTGCAGTGCCATTTCTGCCTGACCAGCCAATTGCTACCCCGTCTATGCCCGACTTGCGACGGCAAATTGATTGAATTGGGTCAGGGCACGCAGCGCATTGAGGAGGAGCTAGCCAAGAAATTCCCCATGGTGCGGGTGGCTCGGATGGACGGCGACACCATGAGCAACAGCGCCGATTATCAGCGAATTATCGGGGGGTTTGAAAAGGGGGAAACATCTATTTTACTGGGCACACAAATGGTGGCCAAGGGATTGGATTTTCCGGGTGTGGGTTTGGTGGGTGTTCTGGATGCGGATATGGCAGGAACGTCGCCGGATTTTCGTGCGGCAGAACGGACCTTTGATATGGTATGCCAGGTGGCGGGGCGATGTGGCCGCCGCGATAGCCACGGGCGCGTGGTGGTGCAATCGGTTGATCCCCATTCGGCGGCGATTCGGCTGGCGGCCCGGCATGATTTTGAAAGTTTTGCCGCCTATGAATTGCCGCATCGTAAGGCCTTCGGATACCCCCCCTATGGGCGGATGGCGCGACTGATTATTTCGCACGCTGACTCGCAGGAAGTTGCGGTATGCGCCGGGCGCGTGGGTGAGGCAATCGTACCGATTGCCACCGCACTCGGTTGCCGCTGCATCGGGCCACAAAGCCCGCCGATGGGGTTTCGCGAGGATTTATTTCGGCTGGAATTTCTGCTTTTTTCACCCGGCCCGATGGAGCTTCAAAAGGCATTGGCCGAATTTCGCCGGGGGCCGCTATTCTCCGAGCTAAACCGCCATTTGATCATTGACGTAGACCCGACCAATTTTCGCTGATGGATTTGGGCGCCGACCATGGGGTACGGCCAGCCAAACCATCGCCGCACAAAAAAAGCCCCGACCGCGAAGGCCGAGGCTTTTGAGTTTTTGGGGGCAGCGGGCCGCCTTCAGAAAGCGGACGGAATATTAATAGTTCCGGCCAAACTGTTTACGTTCCCATTCCTTCTGGATGATGATTCTTGGACGAACCAAGATCAGCAGCACGCCGGTATCGCGGACATAAGAGCGATTGGTAAACAGGCGATTAATAATTGGGATCGCAGAGAGCACGGGCACACCCGCTTCAACTTCGGTTTCACCAACCAAGCGCTGGCCGCCGAGAAGCAGCGTTCCGCCGTCGGGAACCGATACGGTGGTGGCAACCTGAGTGAGCTGAATAATGGGCAGCTGCACAAAGCCGGGGATACCGTTGGGATTGGCCGGGTTTTCCTGACCGGTGATATCAAATGTATTTAAAGCGACAAGTGTGGCGAGCGACGGCTGAATCGTCATCACCACGTATCGATGATCGGCAGAAACGGTCGCCTGTACTTCGAGCACGACGCCCGTGGATAGTGTTGAAACACTCAGGTTGGTTGCAACACCGCCGATGCCGCCAATAATGCCGCCGCCAACGCCAGCGGTCTGGGTGAAGCTGGAGACGAAATTTTGCTGCTGGGTGACGGTAATAAAGGCCTGCTGACCGTTGAAAAGTGTCAAACGGGGTGCCGTGAGGTTGGTGGTATGTTCGCTTTCCTGGGTGGCATTAATCAGCAGGTTCAGCTGATAGTTAGAAAGAATACCACCGGAAACATCGAGTGCGGAGCCCGCTTGTGAGAATCCGTGGGCAATATTATTGCCGACGCCGGTGGCTATGGGCGTGGCGAGGGTTTCGGTGTTATTGAGCACGCTCAGCGGCGCCACGTTTCCGCCAAAGAACGGATTGGCCGGATTATTGGTGCCAGGCGTAAACGCACTGCCGGTGCCGATACCATTGAAGTTCAGATTCCACGAGAATCCAAAGCTGTTAAGGAAGTCGGTGGATACCACGAGGAAGCGTGTATTGATGGAGATTTCAATCGCACGCGATTCACGAAGCTTTTGGAGAAGTGCGGCAATTTTGGTCTGATTGTTCGGGGTCTGGTTTACCACCAGCTGGCCGTTGAGTTCACGGACGGTGCCGACGGATCCGCCGTTATCCACCCATGAGTTACGGTCTACGGTATTTTCAATCAGGCTGGTAATTTCGTGAACCATGGCCTTGCGGCTCTTGCCCTGCTGTGCGCCGCCGGGGCCGCCGGCAGAGTTTTGCTGGAAGATGCTGCCGCCGCCGCCAATGTTGCCCATGCCGCCGCCGCCCTGACTGCTGACCTGCGACGTGCTGTTTTGCGTGGCGCTGGAAAGATTAAACGTGGGCGCATTGGTGAAGTTGGGCGCCTGCACGAGCAGATCGGCGATGTCATAAAGCTTGATTTGCTGCTGCAGCGCAAGGCTGTCGCGGGTGGAGATGGTGATAACGCCCTGCTCGATGCTGTAGCCCAATGGCGTTCCGCCGCTGCCGGCTGCCTGCTGGAGAACCAGCGACAAGACCTTCTTAAAAGGAACATTGGAGAGTTGCAGACTTATGGGCGTCTGCTTCTGCACACCGGCATTGGCCAGCGCATTCCAGTTGACGACGATATTGGCACCGGTTTCGCGTCGCAACAGGTTGACCACATCATCAAACGGCTGCTGCTGCACGCTGACGCTTGGCACCGATTCGCCCAATCGCTTGCGCACCATGGTATCTGCCGACGATTCGGTGGAACTTTGCTCGGACTCTCGCAGGCGGCTAAGTTCGGGCCAATCCCGCGGGTAGACGAGCAAATTGTGGTATGGAATCAGGTTCTCTTCATTGGAGAGTTCCTGTTCCTGCGTCTGAAGCGATTTTTGATCGCGGTAGGAATTGTACTTATTGTAAATGATTTGATTTTGTACCTGCCGCCGCATGAATCGTGCCGAATAGTTCAGCGGATCAATCGCGACAATCTGATTGAGTGTGTCGAGCGACTGTTGGTATTCCAGCCGCTTGTAATAGGCCAGGGCCTGCTTCATGAGCTGATGGATTTGGTCGCGGCGCTGGACGGCGATTTTATGTTCAATTTCACTTTGGCTTTTCTGAACCTCGTGCGAGCGCTGGGCGGTGGCCTGCGCTTCGGCGGCCATCTGCTCGCGCTGGACGAGCGCGATCTGCGACTTGGCGCGGGCTTTCATGGTGGCGTAATCGGAGGCGGTGAAGAGCTGTTTTCCGGCCTGAGCAGTAGCCAGCGCATTATTGGCCATATCCAGCGCGGCGACATATTTACCTTGGCTCATAGCCTGCGTTGACATGGCGATGTCGTGGTTGAAAAGCACTTCAGACCGCTGAGCGGCAATGGCCTGGCTGTATAGTTCGGTTTCCAGCAACCCCGGGGATTGCCCGGCGGCAAGTTTTTCTGCGTAATCGCGCCCCATGCGGGCGGCGGAGTTGGTCGGATCGAGTGCCAATGCGTCATTGTAGAGGCCAATGGCCTGATGGTATTTGGCCGCGTGTACTGCATTATCCGCTTCGACCACCAATGCAGCGGATCGCTGCTGATTGATCTGGGCTGCGGAAGG
>JAJZGD010000100.1 GCA_021804985.1 Planctomycetota bacterium | reverse complement strand
TGTACCCTCCCTGTCAGGTACGCCATTCGTCGCCGCTGCTTGATGGGCGCCAAAAATCACGCCGTCGCAACCCGGCGATTACTCGGACAGGCTCCTGGGGCCGAGTGTGGTTTCGACCACTGCGGCGCGGCGATTGGCAGCGCATAGGGCAGAATGATACACTGGCTCCAGGCTTAGACATTTTTCGGGGGTGCGGCGCGATGATGGTAACGACGACTGAAAACATCGTTGGCTACAAGGTTACGCGGGTGCTCGGCCAGGTTTTCGGCGTGGTCGTGCGCAGCCGAGGCATGGCGGGCAATTTTATGGCATCCCTGCGGACCATCGCCGGTGGCGAAATCAAAGAGTATTCGCAGATGCTTGAAGAAGCCCGGCGGCATGCGACGGATCGCATGGTGAAAAATGCAGCCACCATGGGTGCAACGGCCGTCGTCATGATGCGTTTCGATTCTTCCGAAATGGGCCAAACGATGTGCGAAATTGTAGCCTATGGCACCGCGGTGCAGATTGAGCCGATGGCGGAGTGCGACCCGCCTGCATAACGGCTGGGTTTGGGACGGGGCCCGTCCTGGCGGGGGCCGATTCTGGGCGGCGCCGAAGGGGCTCCGAAAGTCATGCCGCCGCAGGCCGGTGGTTTCTCGGCCGCGCACCTTGCTGAAACGGGGCAGAGGATCATGCAAAAAGCCTGCTATATTATTGGCTGGATCGCGCTGATTTTTGGTGTTCTCTGCACGCTGACGCTATTTCTTTTTCCGCTGGGCCTTTATTTATTGATCTTCGGGCTTGGCCTCTTGATCCTGACCGCTGCCGAAAGCTGGCGCTATAAGCGTCATCTGGAAAATGCCGGAAACTTCATCCCCACCGATGAAAAATATTTCGATGAACAAACGGGGCAGGCGATGCAGGTTTTCTACAACCCCACAACGGGCCAGCGCGATTACCGCCCTGTGGACCAAAGCCAGCCACCGCTTGGCTTCCATTAAATTGCTTCCATGATTATCCCAGCCTGCTCAACCGCCGACGGAGCCGCCTGCGATTGCCGGCGTGGCGTTGCTTCGCCGATGCTGCGCGTCGGCCATTTCATCGGCCGTTGGGCTGCGACCGCTTTTCATCATGGAAACAAAACAATCAAAAAGATATGTCGCATCATGAGGCCCGGGGCTTGCCTCCGGATGGTATTGCACGGCAAATACCGGTTCGGCCGCCATGCGGAACCCCTCAAGCGTTTGATCGTTGAGATTCATATGCGTGGGCTCGCCGCCGCAGTTTTTAAGCGAGTCGATGCTTACGGCAAAGCCATGATTTTGCGATGTAATTTCAACTTTTCCCGTGCTGATGTTCCGCACGGGCTGGTTGCCGCCGCGATGGCCAAATTTCAGTTTGTAGGTGGACGCACCCAATGCCAAACCGAGCAATTGATGCCCAAGGCAAATGCCAAAAATCGGTTTTTTGCCGATCAGCGATTTAAGGGTTTGCTGCGTGTAATGGATCGGCTCGGGATCACCCGGCCCATTGCTGACAAATACGCCATCAGGTTGGCATGAAAGAATCTCGTCGGCGGTCGATTTAGCAGGTACTACCGTTACGCGGCAACCACTTTGTACGAGGTTGCGCAAAATATTGTGCTTGGCGCCGCAATCGATCGCCACCACATGATATTTCGCCGCTGGTTGGTGCAGATCAGAGTCCTGTGCCCATTGGCCTTTGTCCAGCGTCCATATAGAGCGGCTTTTGGGGCTTACCTTTTCGACTAAGTCCAAACCAACAAGCCCTGGCCACGCCTTGGCTTTTTCCACCAGCGCGGGTAAATCCGCCAGCATTTCTTCCTGCGTGCAGATAACGCCCCGCAGCGCGCCTTGCGTGCGCAATTTGCGAACCAGCGCACGCGTGTCAATGCCGGCAAGTCCCGGTATTCCGTGCCGCTCCAGATATTGATCCAATGTGTCGACCGCTCGGAAATTGCTGACGATTGGCGAAAGCTCTTTGATAATAAATCCCTGCACTTGCGGGCATTGGGACTCGGCATCCGTGGCATCGGCAATGCCGTAGTTGCCGATCTGCGGATAGGTCATCGTCACGATCTGCCCGTTGTACGATGGATCGGTGAGAATTTCCTGGTAGCCCATCAGCGATGTATTAAATACCACCTCGCCGACGTTCGTGGCAGACGCCCCAAACGCGGTTCCAAGGAATATTGATCCATCTTCAAGGGCTAAGGCCGCCCTCGTTGTTATCGCCATAATGCAGTCCCTTCCAAATATCACGGCCGATCGGTGCCGGTCAACCACATACGCCCGGCAGTATATCGATTGGCGCGCGTGGCGGAAAATTTCTTAAAAGCCGCAACGGGCCGCGCGCATTGCAGGGGCGGCGCAGAAAAATGCCCGTTTGACGCCCCTGCTTAATCACGGCCATACTTGCGCCGTTATGAAATTTTAAGGATGAATTCATGGACATTATGGTGATCGGTGGGGGAGTTATGGGTATGACCTGCGCTTGGCAACTCGCGAAGAATGGCGCGGATGTGGCGCTTTTCGACGAGGGAAAGCTGGGGCGTCAGGCCAGCGCAGCGGCGTTGGGCGCCTTATGGCCGTCATCCATGTTGCGGCCCGGTCCGCTTCAACGGCTGCATATGCAAAGTCTATGGAGTTATCCCGCATTCATCGAAGCGTTGGTGAATGATGCGCAGATGCCGGTGGAATACGCCCGGCGGGGCAAATTGGAAATTATTAAAACCGAGCGGCAGCTCACGAATAGTATTGCCGAAGCGCAGCACGCCTGCGAGGCATGGCCGCCATTAACGTCCGAGCCTGGACAACCGTATTGCACCGCCGCGACCATGGAAGTTCTCGATGTAGCGGCAGCACGGGCGCTTGAGCCCGCCATCGATGTGGGAACTTTCGGCGTGCAGGTGTGCAACCGGTCCGCACAGGTGCAGGTATCGCAGTTGCTTGCTGCGTTGGCTGCAGCATGTCGCCGCGCGGGGGTGAAGGTCTTTGAAGATCGGCGGCTGGAGAAAATTGAAGTGGCGGCCGGTGGACTGCGGGTCGATTGCGGCGGCGGCCGTTATGAGCCGGGAAAAGTGCTCCTTTGCGGTGGCAATGGCATCCCCATGATTTCGCCCGAGCTTGCGTCGCTGGCGCCGATTAAACCGGTAAAAGGCCAGGCGCTCCTTTTGGCCACCGACCGACCAATCATCAGTCACATAATAAAAAATGGGGCGGTGTTTCTGGTGCCCTGGCATGATGGCCGCATCCTTGTCGGCTCAACCACCGAGCCGGATGCCGGTTTTGATACCTCCAATACGGCGCAGGGGATTGAATTTCTTACGGCCGGCGCCATCGCAACGTGCCCGCCGCTGGCGCAGGCCCGCATCGAATCGATTTGGGCCGGTCTGCGGCCGACCGGGCCTCATCATCAGCCACTCATGGGCCCGCTTGCCGAAATGCCGGGTGTGTACGTATGCGCTGGGCATTATAAAGTGGGAATTGGTATGGCCCCGATGGCGGGACAATTGATGGTCAATTGGTTAATGAACCAGAAAGTTCCCGAAGATGCGATGGAATTCATCCCTCGCCCAGCGGCGCGTGGGTGAGCCAACGGGGGCGGTGCGGTTTTCGCCAAATGGGCCGGCGCACCAATTAACATGAGCTGTCGCCCATGCGGTGGCAAGCACGTGAGCAGTGGTTTGGCCTATGCCGCCGCAGGCACCGTGTAACGTTCAAGCCACTTAATCGCCCGGCGGATTGCCTGGCCGCGATGGCTTATTTTAGCTTTAACCTCCAGCGGCAATTCAGCTGCGGTGCAGCCATAGTCGGGCAAAAAAAAATAGGGGTCGTATCCGAATCCGCCGGTGCCGCGCGGCGTCGAGATGAGCCTTCCAGCAAGCTCGCCGGAAAAAACGGCCAGCAGCACATTCGGCAATGCCAAGGCGATAACGCAGCGGTAAAACGCGATTCGGCCATCGTCGGTCAACGGCGCAATTTCGGCCATCAACCTGGCGTTGTTGTCCGCATCAGATGCATGGTTGCCCGCATATCGCGCGCTGTGTATGCCGGGCCGGCCCCCCAATCCGTCAACGCAGAGGCCCGAATCGTCCGCGAGGCACAATTGCCCCGTATGTCGCGCGGCGGCCATCGCCTTAATAATGGCGTTACCCGTGAAAGATGGCTGGTCTTCATCCGGGGGCTTATAGTTGAGCAACCGATCCAGCGATTCCACTTGCCAATCGGTGAGACCGGCCGTCATCAGTTCATGGCAGATTTCCCGCACTTTGCCCGCGTTGGTGCTCGCCACCATCAATCGCTTTCCAAGGTTCATTGTTTGCAGCTGCTCCTAAAAAATCCGGCCACCACCGAGCGCTCCACAACAAAGTTCGGGCCTTTGCGTTATACCACTGATGTCTATTATGGCTTCGCAACGAGCAGACCACCAAGCCAGCAATTTTCCGGACGAGCCAACCAAGGGTTCGGCCACCGGTGCCCCCGGCGCATTGGCATCCACCGGAGCGGGCACACCCCGCTGGGCGATGCGGCTGGCCTTCTGGGGCGCGTTCTTTGGCATCCTCTTGCTCGGCGGTTTTTTAAGGTTTTGGCGCCTCGGCGAGCAATCCTTTTGGTGCGATGAAACCGCAACACTGGGCCGCGTTTCGGGTTCCTACGCCCACTTGCTGCATTCGCTTCAGGGGCAGGGCTTTCCCTGCGGTTGGTTTTCACTTCTCTGGTGCTGGATATATTTTCTCAAGCACGCGGTTCATTTGGCGCCCGGCTATATTTTCACCACATCGACGTTGCGTATGCCCGCGGCAGCACTCGGCACGCTGAACGTTGCGGCCGGCTATTTGCTGGCGCGGCAGTTCACGACGCGCCGCGTCGCCTTGTTCATCATGCTTTTGGTCGCCATCAACCCATTCCTGATTTATTACAGCCGCGATCTCAAAATGTATGGGGCCTTCTATTTTCTCGTCACGCTCAACGCCGCATTTTTCCTGTTGTGGCTTCGCGGTCGCCCGTGGCTTTGGTTCCCCCTTTATGTCATCGCGAGTGCGGCGATGATCATGACGGATTTCATCGGATGGATGTTCCTGTTCGTCGAGTTAAGTTGGATGCTGTTGCGATTCCGCCGGCGTGGCACGGATATGCCACTGTTTATTGGCTCGCTTGGCCTCGACGGCGCGCTGACCTATTGGTGGTGGCGGTTTCATACGTGGTTCTATTACGGCGTCGCCTTTCATCATACCCATGGCAGTCTCCAATGGGTGGCAAGATATTCACACATCGATCTGCGTACCATCATGGGCCAGCCTGCCGTGAGCATTCTCGGGTTCCTTTGGCCCACCTATCCGCCATCCCGCCACATCTTAAATTGGTATCGCTTAGGCCCGGGGTTTCTGCATCACCTGACAACCCGCGGCTTTCCCGCCATTGAACAGTTCGAGCTCGGGGCGGCGGTAACCATGGTGGCGGTCTTGATTATGGGCTTGGTTCCATGGCATCGGCTGCGGCGAAAAAAGACACCGCCAATGCCGCCGCAGGCAAAAACCGCCGCCGTCGGCCGCTGGTGGTTTATCGCCTTGTGGTTGCTGATACCGGGCGTTATTTTTGGCTTCGGCTCGCTGCCCAAATCCAATCCCCTTTCGCTTTACCCACATTTCGTAATCTGGCTGCCACGATATATGGGCCTGATGGCCATGGCATGGATCATCTGGCTCGGTTGCGCCATCATGCGGTTGCCGGGCGTGTTTGTCCGCACCATCACTGCGGTTTTTCTTGGGGCAGTCATGTTGGCGTCTTCCCTGACGAATAATCTGATCTGCCGGCAAGAGCCGTGGGCTTTTATTAACCGCTCGGTGATGCACTATTACAATCCGAAGGATCATCTTGGGATGTTCGTTGCGTATTCACTTACGAACCACATTATGGATGACCCCGCAGTAAGTATGATGCAGACCCTCCACAACTCGCTGAATAACATCAGCGGATGGAACTTCCCCAACAACATGTATATGAAGATTCCGCGTTTTGCCGTCTTGTCGGATAACCCCCAGCCGTGGCAAAGTATTGCCCGCTGGGCGTTTTATAACAAAGGGCTTAAGACGCTCGTTTTTGCGGATCGCCAAGGGGATATCCGCACCGGCCCGCTTTCAACGCCCGCGATCGATAAGTTGCTCGGGCCCGATTACCACCTGGTCTATCGCCGGACTTTCATGTGGTACTACCAGTGGCACTATTATTTCGCCTCACCGTGGCGGGTGCGTGTGTGGCAGCGCACATCAAAACCGGGGCACCATTAATTTTTCGGCGTCAGCTTGTAAGCGCGGATATAGTCAATCTGCATATCGTAGCGGCCGGGGCCAGGCGTTTTTCCGCCGACATAATTTCCGCCGACCGCCATATTCAAAATGATATGGAAGCGCTTATTAAACGGGGCATTGATGTCGCCACGCGGGGCGGATGGCGGAACCGTCCATCCCCCTTGCTGTGTTTCATATAGATGTCCATCGACGAACCAGCGAATCTGCACCAGCTTTACACCCGGATGGCGCGGGTCCGCCATCGGCTCCCATTCAAGCGTGTAAGTATGCCAACCGGTCGTGGTTTGATGAGGGGGAAGACGGTATACGCGGGTCTGCGTGTTATCCTGATTCCATGCGTTGCCTGAATGCAGGCTGCCCTGCACATGGTGGATGCCATTGCCACGCGACTCCGTAATGTCAATTTCGCCCGAGCGCGGCCAGCCGCCATAGACTGCACGCTGCGGCATCATCCAGATCGCGGGCCACAGGCCGCGGCCGCGCGGTAAACGGGCCCGAAATTCAAAGAGGCCGTATTTTTGGCTCAATAGGTTGCGGGTGGTAATTCGACCCGACGTATAGTGCACTTTGCCGTGAATCCGTCGGCCGATGACGCGGATTGTCAGATGGCCGTGTGCAACAAATACATTTTTGGGGCTGCGGGTGTAAACCTCATCTTCATTGTTTCCCCATCCACCGCCGCCGGTGTCGTAATGCCAGCCTCGCAGATTCACTCGGCCCCGATTGAACTCATCCTTCCAGGTAAGCTTCCAGTGCCTGTGCGGCGGGGGGGCTACATCCGGTTTGGGCGCAGCGCCCACGGGGGCCCTTCCGTAAGCCGTGCCGAGCGCGGCGGCAAAAAAAGCGATGGCCACCCATGTTTTCATTGAATGTTTCAAGCGAAGCTACCTCCGGATAAAAATAGATCACTTTTTGACCGCACCATTTTGTGGATCAAGTAACCGCCGGGTTGCGGCGGGGTAATTTTTGGCTCCCATTAAGCAACGGCCAAGCCTCCGCAAGCATGCACGAAGCGCTTCGCGAGAACTCTGCGGTGTTCCGCGGCACCCCGCGACCACTCTGCAGCATTCGCCTGCATTCCGCCGCCGCACAGCGGCCAATCACCCGAAAAACAGCCGTGTGTCAGTTGTGCAACTGATGCTGCAACTGATGCACAAATATTACCGCCTGAGGTTTGCACCGTCAAATCGCGTGCTCAATCGGATGATCGTTTTGCCGCTCAAGCATCTGACCGTGCCGCCGGCATTTCTCCTGCTTGCCGGCATCGGGCGGGGCCGCGAACGTGTTTTTACGAACCGCCGCCGGCCGGCTAAAAGCTTGCCGCCTTATTCGATCGAAAAGTCGCTTTGCAATCATTCCGAGCGGCTAAACCGCTCAGCTCGTGGTGTGGGCGGGGTGATCTGCTGCGGGCGCCGCAACCGGGGCGGCGACGTGCGGAACGGAACTGGCTGAAGGAGTGCCAATCAGCGGCGCAAGTGCATCGGCGTGCGGGCTGGCCATCGCATAGCGTTCAATAAGATGAGCAATCGTAATCTTGGCTAAGGCCCGGTGAACACGATTCCACCGGGTGGACGGCGCACGCCGAAAGGCGAGTAAATCGCGGAGGGCCGCGTAAAATGCACGATCGCGCAAAATGCCTCGGCTAAGCCCGTGGCACGCTTTGATGATTAGCTCCGCCCGCTGATAGCGCTGCATCGGCGTTGGCTGGTGTGAAAGCAGCAAGTCGCCGAGGCGGTAAACATCGGTGTGGGGCCAGCGCCGCATCAACCGGCGGACCAGTGGTAGCTGCGGGTGCACAAAGGCCGCGTGCAGCATGACGTACATGGCTGCCTGCTGGTTTTGCCCCGCAACTGAAAGCTTGCGCCCAATAAAATTAATCTCTGCCACGCTTTGCCGCGTTAAGGCCCGCACGGTTCCCATCTGTCCCATCAGCACCGCATTGCGCCGCACACGGTTGGTTTCATGGATGGGCAGCATCGCGACCACCGCTTGTGCAGCCTGATACTGGCCGCTATTTAATAAATCGACCGATAATTGAACGTTGGCTTTTTCGGCCACTACCGCCATGCGCTCGCGAAGGGGCAGCGGTGTTGCACCGAGCCAAGCCAATTCATGGCTCATCGTCCAGATGGGGGCGATTTCCACCGGATTGCCGATCTGTGCCATCGGGACGCAATGCATATAAAGCTTTAAGGCGCTAGCGGCCAATGCGGATCCGGAACTGTGCTGAAATGTCACGGCGAAAGCGCGCAGGCAAAGTAATCGGCAGTAACCCGCGCGGTGCGTCTTTGCCGCCGCAGCCAGCAAAGTTTTTGCAAAGGCATTTCGTGCGGAATCCAGCTCGTAAAGCAGACGGTGCTGCGCCGCCCCATAGGCCATGGTAAACCGGTGCCAGTCGCGCGAAGAATAGATGCAGGCATATCCCGCGATGGGTTTGGCCGCAGACGCCTGCTCCGTATCAAGATTCGGCCACAGGCGATCGGCTTTCCATTGGGCCGGCAAAAGCTGCAGCGCAGCGGGTGAAATAGCCTGGAGCGATCCAAAGGCAGCGTGGGCAACCAGAATGCCGAACGCCGAAGCGGCAATGATTAAACGCCGGCATAGGTGGTTCGATCTTTTCAACAATGGCGTCACATCCGTGCTATCCAACTCGTGCAGCCTAAGTATAACTGCCCTTCAGGCCGGGAAAACTGCCCGGAAAACCTACGCAGAAAGTAGCCCGTGAGTTCACCCTTACGCCCGCTGAACCCGGCGCCGGCTTTGCCCGACGCGATAAAAAAAATGATGGTCGGCGGGTTCGGCCATTTCGTGCGGCGACATGCGGCTATAATTTAACTGCGGCAATTGCTGGAGATGTCATGCATTACGAATATGGTCCTTATGATGGTGATCCGTTCGCCACGCCGGAAAGTCTTTGGCCCTATGAAAAAGTTTATGACTTTATCCTCGCCTACGGTGATGACGCGCTCGACGCCCTGAATGAACTCGACGCCGATCAGGCTGATCTGCTCGCTCAAATGCTGCAGGATGGGGTGCTGGAAAAGGCCGCCGGCCGCTATCGGCTTACGCCGCGCGCGGTGAACCAGATGCAGCGGCGCGCGTTGATGGAGATTTTCGCCAATCTGCCTCGATCGGGTCGTGATGGCCACCCCACCGTGAATTCTGGCGCCGGGGCGGATCGCCTCGAGGGAACCCGTCCGTACCAGTTCGGCGACCCCGTCAGCGAGGTAGACCTTCATCAATCACTGCGGAACGCCCTTGCGGATCAGGTAAAAAATGGCGATGGTTCCGGCGTGCCCATCCAATTTTCGGAATCGCATCTGGAAATGCATCTGCATGAAGGGCACACCAGTGTTGCGTTATGCATTCTCATCGATATGTCAGGCAGCATGATGCGCCACGGCCGCTTTATTGCAGCCAAAAAAGTGGCGATGGGGCTTAGCGCCTTGGTGCAGCAGCGCTTTCCGCAGGATACCGTTGACATCATCGGTTTTTACAGCACGGCTAAGCTTATCGGTCAGAGTGAACTGCCGCTGCTCATGCCCAAACCTGTCAGCACGCATGAATATTCCATTCAGGTTCGCGTGCCGCTGCGGCAAGCGGATAAAACCCATCAGCACTTTACCAACCTGCAAATGGGGATGCAGTTGGGACGCCAAATCCTCAATCGGCGCAGCGGCGGCCAGAAGATGATGTTCATTGTCACCGACGGCCAGCCGACGGCCCATCTTGAAGGCGACATGCTGCATTTGATTTACCCACCGAGCAAAAAAACCGCACTGGCAACACTGCGCGAAGCCCTGTTGTGCGTGCGCAGCGACATACGGGTGGCCAGTTTTGCCCTGATTGAAGATTACTGGGATATGAAATAGATGCAGTTCACCGATCAGCTGACGCGGCTGGCGCGGGGCGTCGCGTTTTACTGCACGGGGACGGACTTGGCCGGCTGCGTAATGGAAAGCTATTTAAGTGGGCGCCGGAAAAAGGCGTTTATCGCATAGCAGCCTGTCCGGTTCAGCGGCGCGGGGCACAGGCTCCCAGGCCGGCCCCTACTCAAAACTGAAATCAATACATAAGTCATCCGCAGGCCGCGCCAACATTCGCAGTAGCGGTGGCCGCCGCTTCACACATGCGGCGACGGTATTTCCGGCCTTCTCCATTGCCCGGCGGCATGTTTCCGAAGCGGCAAACCGCGGCGGATGGCGGCGGTGTTTTGCGTAATTAGCGATAGCCGCTATCATTTTGCGCTTCATTCGATCATGTTCCTTACAACGGCTGGATGCTTATGGCTGGCCCCAATTTATCGCCGCAAACCCCCAACGTACTCGTGGTGATGGAAACATCTTTTGAATTTGGGCGCCAAGTCATCCGCGGTGTCGGCGATTATTGCCGAATTAATATGCCGTGGAATTTTGAAATTTACGCCGTGCGGCAGGGCGCCAATTACCTAAAGCCGCTTTGCACACCGATTCATGGCATCATCGGCCGGATCCCCACGCCGGGCTTTGCCCGGCAGCTCCGTCGGCTTGGCGTTCCGATTGTATGTCTTGCAAGCGGTGTGGCAGGAATTGAGATCGACGTTGGCACTTCGCAGGCGGCATTATGCCAGCTGGCCGTCGACCATTTCACCGACCGGGCGTTTAAAAATGTCGCCTTTTTTGGGCGCTACAGCACGCACGGCCAATCGCGCTGGCAGTGTTTCAAATCGCTGGCCACTGCCCGCGGCCTGTCGTTCAGGGGTGCGCCGTCACTTGGTCGATGGAACCTCGAACGCCTGGCCATTTGGCTAAAAACGCTTCCGATACCGACGGGGCTTTTATGTTCGGATGATGTGGCCGCGATGCATGTGATCAATGCGGCGCGGCTCGCCGGCATCATCGTGCCCGAGCAGTTGGCAGTGCTTGGCATTGATAATGATGCCCTGATTTGCGACATCACCAATCCCCGGCTTTCAAGTGTGGCGCTCAATCCGCAGCGTATCGGTTTTGAGGCGGCGAATCAGCTCGCGCAGCTGATGTCGGGCGGGGTCAAGGCGCGCCATATCGAGGTGCCACCCGTGGGCGTGGTGCAAAGGGGATCGACAGATGCCCTGGCCACGGAAGATCGGGATGTGCGCGAGGCGGTAACCTATATCCGGGATAATGCAGTAAAGGGGATCAGTGTGGCGGCAGTGGTTGCGCATGTGGGCATCTCGCGCCGCAGCCTGGAAATGCGATTTCGGGCCTCGTTAAAAAAAGCCATCCATGATGAAATTCGGCGGGTGCAGCTGGACCAGGCCAAACACCTGCTCGCCCGCAGTGACCTGAAAATCGAGATGGTCGCCCGGCGCTCGGGCTTTGCCAACGGCCCCTATATGCACCGCGTTTTTAAGCAGGATCTGATGCAGACACCGCTGGAATATCGGCGGCAAATCGGCTGGCATCCCGACGGTCCGGATGCCTGATTTATCAATCGGCTTCTCATCTCATTTCTCATTTGCATGCAACCATTTATATCAATGCCCACCAATGCGCAAAAGTGTATAAGTATTGCGCGAAACGC
>JAJZGD010000099.1:4546-11934 GCA_021804985.1 Planctomycetota bacterium | reverse complement strand
AGTCGGCTCGATCCTCCGCCGCGCATTCGGGACATTTCAGGCCCATCCCAATCCCGGCCATTACTCGGACAGGCTCCTCATAGGCATTGCCGCGCGCCCGCGAATGCACAATGCCCCATCTCCCTCCCATCTCCATCCCCGCTCCATCTCAGCCCGCCCCGCCGGCCGCCCCCGCCCGGCCACACCCACGCCCGCCGAACCGCGCGAACGGTCGCGCTCCCTTACGCCCGCTGCCTCAATTGCGGCAACTGGCGAATCTTCACCTTTCGTGCTGTAAGTGTATATAGCCTTCCCGCTTTAAGCATCGGGAAGCGTTCAAAAAGGTTGGCAACCGTTACCGGGCTGCCCTGGAGAAAAATAATGATGCCATTGAAATGCAGCGATTCGGCATATATGGCCCGGATGATGGCCTTGTCCGCCGTTACCAACTGCGCTCCCAATTTGGCCACGCCCTGCAGCAGGCCCGCCGTGCCGGGTTCCGGCTCCGCGGGTAATGCGCGCTCGATCCGGTGGCCGAGGGCTTCCAATTGCGTGCCGACTTCGCCATCCACCGATGCATCCAGAAAAAATCGCATTTTGTTTTCCTTTTTCCGCTGGCGGTCTCTCGGGCCGCGCAGGTTAAACCCCACGCGAAGTTTCAGCCAGACATTTCCACGCATTGACCACGCACTTGGCCAACGCAACCTGATGCACCCGGTAAATCGATATGCACGTGCCCCTGAGCGACGCCATCATCATGGCACTGGCAATATCCCGCTGCGCCCAATCGGCCGCGCCCGCCGGCAGGATATCCCCGGTCATCCGCTTGCGCCAGAAGCCGACTGCGATGCGGCAGTCGAGCGTTTTCAGATGATCGATTGCAGCGAGAATCTGCCAATTATCTTCCGGCGCTTTACCAAAGCCGATGCCCGGGTCAAGAATAATCCGCTCCCGCTTTATTCCGCAAGCCAGCGCGGCATCTCTAATCCTGGCCAGTTCGCTATGCACATCACACATTAAATCCCTATGCCGCGCGGGTCGCTCGCCCGGCGCCTCGATCCGAAAGTCCATCAGAATAATCGGGCAATCTCGCGCGGCCGCGAGATGAAGCATGTCCGCATCATACGCGCCGCCCGATACATCATTGATGATCGCCGCGCCCTGATCCAGCGCGGCGGCCGCCACTTCACTGCTGCGCGTGTCAATGCTGATGAGCACCTCTTTAAAGCCAGCTGCATCCAGCGCGTCGCGCGTGCGCTTCAGGGCCGGCGTTAGGCGCCGGATCTGTTCGGCCGGGGCAATGCTCACCGTCCCCGCCCGGTGAAAAGATGTCGCCTCGGCCCCGATATCAATGATGTTTGCACCCGCGCGGGCCATCGTTACCGCTTCGGCCGCCACCGCATCAGCACAAACCACCTGGGCATCAAAAAATCGCTCCCCATCGCTGAAACTTTCCGGCGTAAGATTCAAAACACCCATGATCGCAGGGGTATCCGGGGTGCAGGTGAGGGGATTGATGTGGCTCATGTATGTCATGTGTATAAGTATGTCAATGTAACCAACCAACTCAAACGCGACCCGTGGGCTCAAAAAGTGATTGCGGTGTTATAAAACCCTTGTCCCTGAAATAGTCCATCGCGTCGGTAATGGCGGGAAATATCCGCGTCGCCGTCTGCGATACAAACGGGCTTGGCCCGCTGCGGGGCCGCCAGATCACATACACCTCGCGCCCGTGATCAAAGGCATGCTGGAGCTCGCGTTCCACGCCGCTGGATAACCCGGGCCGGCCGCCGGGCAATTCAGGTATCAGCGATACGATCATGTCGCTTTGGCGAACCATCATAAAATCACGCGCACAAATCTGGCCGTTGATATCCGCCCCAACCGAAACAATCTCGGCGGTCGGTAGCGTGATACTCCGGTCGCCCAAATCCAGGGATATGCGCTGCTGGTGCTCGCCCAACGCCTTCACCGCTTTGTCGTAAAGCGCTTTTTCGTCGACATCTCCCGGGTCAAACGCAATGAAATCTTCCCCCAGCCGCGTCCGAAAGTCCTGAATTTCAGCCAAAACCTCCGGCATATCCGTCACATGGCTCATCGGAAAACTGGGATATACTTTCTTCATGCCCCTTCGGGCGAGTAGGCGAAATAAAGTGCGGGCGGTGCTTTTTTCCCGGCCGCGGGCCAATACGAAAAATGGTGTGGGCCGATCCGGGCTTACCTTGGAAATAATCTCCGTCGCCAGAATTTCCTCTTCGCGCCACACCAGCAAATCTTTAAGCGTGTGTCCGTCGTTTTGATCCCGAATCAGCCGACCATGAACATTTTCCACGTTATCGAGCAGGGTAACGTACATATCCGCACGAAAAAGCGCGAGCTGATCAAAGTCGAACGCGGAGAACAACCCGTTGTGCCAGCGAAAGGTCGCATGCGAATTTACAATCACGTGCGTGTGGTGGGGGGCCTCAGTAAGAATATCGCGGAAAACCGCACGCCGCAGGCTTGTCAGGCGCGAAAGCGGCAAATCCAGAATGCGGCCCGGTCGCACATCGGGCGCCTCCCGATACATCATCTCGCCGACGTTAAATATGCGTACCGGCTCACCATGAGCACGCGCGATCTTCTCCACCTCGCGCAGGTAATGGACACGGTCTAAACCCACCTGTCCTGTCAGCACCATTCGCATCGATACACCACTCGCAATTGTAACCGTTCGAAATAAAGCCGCGACCGACCGTTGTACCTCTGGCGCCGCGGTGATGCCTCTCGATGGATTGGCCCGGCGGCAATGGCAAGGTTATAGTCGGTCGATCCTATTTCAGGAGGCGTGCGCATGAAACGTTGTCCCGCTCAATCGCGAAGTTGTCTCCTTGCACTTTGCAGCATTCTGGCGATTTGCACACTAACCCTCGGCATAACGAAGGCCAAAACCCCCGCCGCCCGCAGCATCAACCTGATTCCCAACGCAAATTTTCATCGCGGCACCCTGCACGGATGGACGGTTGCCCCGACGGCGAATGTTCGCTTGCTTGCCGCCACCGGGCCGCATAATGGCTTCATCTGCCGGTATCAGTTGGCCGCCAAAAATAATGCGTTTTGGGCGTTGCATAGTCCGGCCGTCAATTTGCCGCATCGCGCCGCCGCCTTCGGTTCACCACGTGTCCGGATCGCTTGGCGCTGGGCGATGGTGGATATCCACGGGCGGCCCAATTCTCCCGGTGCGTTGATGCAGGTCGCATTTTTTAATGGCCCCGCAGATTCGCGCGGCGATCCCACCGGCAAATTTCTGGGGCAATTTGTGGCTTCCTCAGGGCTTGGCACGCTGGGCGCATCGGCGGGGGGAGAAAAAATTCAGCCGCGACGCCATCAGGTGGGATACGAAGTGCCACCCCATGCCCGTTCGCTCGTCGTCGCCTTTGGCGCCAATCCATCGCAGCGCGTTACGGGCACCTTATACATTCGCAGCGTGAGCGTTTCGCTGCTGCCATCGAGGCGCGGCAAAACCGTCCTGCCGATCATTAAACGGCCCTACCCCACGCTGGAGCCCAAAATGCCGCCGCCTGCGCAGCATTTGCTCGTGGCCCGCGTCGGCAAACTCGCCCCCGCCGAGCAGCGGCTACTCGTCACGCTGCAGGGACTGGTTAATCGAACCAAGCCGCGAATTTATCTTATCTGGAAACAGAGCGACTGGTTTTGGCTGCGGCAACTTAAAAAGCAGCATGCCATCTCGGGTTGGGTCGTCATCAAAAATCCCCTTTCGCTGGTGCAGCGCTTCGGCAAACTGGTGCATGGCGCCGTTATTCCCGACCCGGCAATCTATGATTCACCCGACATCGCCTGCGACATCGCATCGCTTAATGATCTGGTGGTCGCCACGCCGCAATTGGCGAAAAAGCTTCATCTGCCCGTCAAGGTGGATTTGCGCGGGCGATTCAAAAATGATGCCGCCGCCTTGCGCTTTCTGCGCGTCCATTTGCTGCCGCGGATGAATCCATATCTCTTTCTCTGCCTCAATCCCAATCTTTTGGGCCGGGGCGCCGCCGATCAGATCATTGCCGCCCGCGGGCTGATATTCTGGGTCACCGGCCGCGCTGAACAGAAAATGCCCGGCGCCGATATGTACGGTGAAAAAAGGCAAATCCGAAAACTTCTCGCCTCCACACCACTCGGCGGGATTGTTCGCGGCTTCTGGTGGGATGGCACCGGCAGTGGTTTGGGCGAAGGGCCGGGCGTGGCGCTCGCCTCCCGCTACGGCAAACTCACCGTCGTAAGCGACTACCTTCGAAATTTCTCAGTTTTCAGCGGTGTTCAAGTGCCGCGGCTTAAGCAAACATTTCTACCGGCGCCCAAACTCCAGCGCTCCAAAGTCTATATATCTCTCACCATCTCCGATGGAGATAACATCGACACGTGGCAAACCTATTTCCGCCATTGGTTCCAAAGCCCCTATCACGGCCGGTTTGCGGTGGGATGGGGCATGGGCCCGACATTAATTGATCTGGCGCCCACCATCGCCCGCTGGTACTATCAGCATGCCTCTCCGAAAGATCAGTTCTTCGCCGACGTTTCCGGCGTCGGTTATTTCTATCCGGCCGTCTGGGCGGATCGGCTGCAAAATAAAGTTCAAGCGCAAAAATATGTTTATAGCTTGACGTGGCAATATATGCGGCGCATGGATATGCGCACCTTCCGTTCCTTCCTCGAATATGCCCGCAGCCAACGTCAGGCCCGGCGTGTGATCGCCGCCATGGGGGCCGCGCTACCGCAGGTAAAATATCTTCTTCCTGATTATGGCTACTCCGGCGAAAAGGGATATAAAAACATTACCTATCAGCTGCCGAGCGGCCAGATTGTATTTCGTGCGGCCACCAATTCGAGTTTTGGCGGCAAATGGTCCGTGCGCGATATGGTTCGCGAGATTCACGCCCACGTCGGCCATCATCGCCCCGCATTTTTAAATATATTTATCTTTAATTGGGGCAGCGGGATGCATCGGCTCTATCGGCTGCTCAAAGCGCTGGGCCCGACTTACGTGGATGTTACGCCATCACAGCTTGCGACACTGTACCGCCGGGCCGCCCAGCCGGGACCCTATGGCCATTAGCCGAACGGTTTATCCGCCCGGAATGATTGCACCCCCCGCGCTATTTAGCCGGCGGCATGGTGCCGCCGCGCCTCGTCGGCTGGCGGCCCATCCGCTCGGAATGGAATGCGAGGAGACCTTCCGATGGAATAAAGCGGTAGGTTTTTGCCGGCCGGCGGCGGCTCGTAGAAAGTTTTCCCGCGAATACCTCCGATGCAAAACACCGCCCGCGGTAAGCCGTGTTCCGCCGGCCAGCCTGCTCGCCGCGCATCTTCCAACTCATCGCCGCGTAAAACGGCGCTTGCCTCCTTTCGCGATGCATTGTAAGTTTCCACGCGATGCGTAACATTTCTCTCGGAGATCGAAACATTTGAAAACCGATGGCAGTGCCAAGTCAGATTCCACCGCGCCGCTTACCCCGCCCGTCACCGCTGCCGAGCCCCCGCCCATGGCCCTGCTTACCATTCTGATCCCCGTTTATAACGAGGAAAAATATCTCGCGGCCGTTGTCAAAAAAGTTGTCGATCAGCCGCTTCCCAACGGCCTGCAGCGGGAAATCGTGATGGTTAATGATGCCTCCACCGATAACACCTGGGAAATCATGCGGGAACTGCCAGCGCACTTTTCCCATGTGCCGTTTCATCTCATCAACAAGACGGTCAATCAGGGGAAAGGTGCCGCACTGCGCGACGGCTGGGCTCGGGCCAGCGGCGATATTCTTATTATTCAGGATGCTGATTTTGAATATGATCCCTCCGATTACCCCAAACTGCTCAAGCCCATCATTGAACGAAAAGCCGATGTGGTATTTGGCAGTCGTTTCATCGGCGAGCCGCATCGCGTGATGTATTTCTGGCATCAGTTGGCCAACAATTTCCTCACCACCCTCTCAAACATGTTGACCAATCTGAATCTCACGGACATGGAGGTGTGCTACAAGGCATTCAGCCGCGATGTGTACCGAAATATCACCATCAAAAGCCCTCGCTTTGGCGTCGAGCCGGAATTAACGGCTAAAGTCGCCCGTCTGCGTTTGGATGGTCGGCATGTGCGGGTTTATGAAACCGGCGTCGCGTATGCCGGGCGCACCTATGAGGAGGGAAAAAAAATCGGCTGGAAGGATGCGGTATCCGCCGTATTTCAAATTATCCGTTTTCGCTTCTTTCCATAATCGCCCCCAAACCAACCTCACCCTCGCCCGCAGATATGTTTTCAGCCGCGGCCGAACGCCGCATCCCAACGCCGGCACACCTTACCGGCGCACGCCGATCGGCGCCAATCCACAACGCCGCTAATTCAGCACCCCGACAATTCCCGCGTACACACCCACCACCGCCGTGATGGTAATGATGCATCCCACCAGCCATGCGTACCGCCCCTTGAGCCGCCACGGCTCGGGCAGAGCCCGCACCGCGAGCATGAACAAAAAGCCCAGAACAATCGGCAGCAGCAGGGCGTTCATTACCTCCACGCCCACCGTAAGTTTCACAAGATTCACGCCCGAAAGCACAACCCCGGCCCCAATCAGCAGGCAGATGAGATACACCGCGTAAAACCATGGTGCTTCAAACGGATGGTTGGCCAGCGACCGCTTGTATCCCGTCACTTCGCCCAGCCCCCACGCCGCCGTCAGCGATACCACAATGGTTGCCACCAGTGCAGCGCCGAGCATTCCCAGCGAAAACACGGCCCGGCCCCACCAGCTGCCGAGAATGGGAGTCAGAGCGGAGGCAATTTGCTGCACCGTATCCAGCGGTGTATTGGGGTTCTTAAGCCCGATTGTCGATGCTGTAACAATAAGCACCGCCCCCATGATGATCTGCGTGACCACCGCCCCGATGCCGGTGTCCCAGCGTTCCGCCTTCAGGTGGCTAATATTCAGACCCTTATCCACCACCGCCGATTGCTGATAAAAAATCATCCACGGCATAATCACCGCGCCGACATTCCCCGCAATCAGGAATAAATAACTGGGGTTCCCGAAGGGCTGCCGCGTGATGGCTGTGGCCATGGCGGCGGGGGAGGGGTGCGAAACCGCCGCCACCGCGACAAATGCCAGCTCAAAAAGGCCGATAAGGATGGCGACAATTTCAACCTGCCGGTAGCTGCCGGTGGCAACCACAATCACCATGAATACCACCGTCATCGAGACGCTTATCCATGGGGGCACGCCGAAAAGCTGCCCAACGCCCTCAATGCCGGCAAACTCGGTGAGCAACGCCCCGATGCACGATACCATCAGCGTGCCGACCGAAAGCCACGCCCATGGCTTGCCGAAATGCTCGGAAATCAGCTCGCCATGCCCTTTTTGTGTAACGAGGCCCAG
>JAJZGD010000099.1:0-4536 GCA_021804985.1 Planctomycetota bacterium | reverse complement strand
AGTTCCTGTGCGATAAATAAGATGGGAATCAGAATGAGCTGAAAAATCAGAAGGCTATAGCCAAATTGGGCGCCGCTTTGGGCTGCCGTGATCACGCTGCCCGCATCGGTATCCGCCAGCATCACCACCAAACCGGGGCCTGCCAGCAGGAGTGCCAGTTTCCACAGGGGCATGCCCGCGGTGCTGCGGGCCGCTCCGGCGGTCGGTTCCAGGTTTTTGCCGGCGGTTATCGAGGGGCCAGGCGACGCTGCGGCCGGGGTGCGGTGATCTTTCGCGGGCATCCAGAACTCCGGCAGGCGGCCATCAGCAGCAACATCTAATTGAGAATGAATCTCAATTAGAAGCCAGCCTGAGTTATAATCCAATCGCGATTAAATCTCAACCTCAACCCAGCCTGCGCACTGGCCCCACCCCCAAGCCAAACGCCGCCGTAAAAAAAAAGCCCGACGGATAGCACTTAACTTATGGTTGCTATCCACCGGGCGTTAACGGCACTGCCTATCGGACAGGCTCCTTTGGGCTCCCCTGAACCCGCCATGTCTTTAAAACAAGCGGATGGACGATGGCAAAATCGGGTTGACAATGTTCTCGATTCTCAGGCCATGGCTGCCATTGGCGGAGGGGGTATTCACCGGCGCTCCGGCAATGTTATTGTTGATGGAAATGGTTTGTGCATGCCCATCAAAATACAAAGCATTGGCCTGTCCGCTATTCCCGCCCGATTCCATATGGCGATACCGCAGACCGGCAAGATTATTAATCGCGTTGTTCGCGGGCACAATGTCCTGGTTCACGGTTTCGCCGGAGATAAAACCGTTCGGCGGAACCAGATAGGTCGGATCATTGACATACGGCGCCGCGTTCCCCGGAGTCGCCGAGTTATTCGGATCGGCAATCCAATCGCTCATGATCGCCCACGAACCGCCCCAACTCGTGCCTTGAGTGGCGTCTCCAATCGCAATCGAACTCGATGGCGTTTGCACATTCGATGCCCGCATGGCCTCGGTTTGGCCACCCTGCGTGCCGGGATAATAAGTCCAGAAGAAATTGGGGTTGGCGGCATAGGTGGACCAATACCAGCCCAGGCCGGATGCCGTGTACCCCGGGCTAAGCGCCGGTTTAATTGTGGCCGCGGGGCATGTAAAAGTGCCGAGGTAGGCGGGACTAAGCTCCGATGCGATCGGATAACTCGATGTTGCCGCCGGTACCTGATTCCACACATACCGATCGGGGTCGATTCCATGATCGAAGGTATACAACAGTATATTCCAATCATCCGACGGATACAGGGCGTAGCTTGCGTTATACCCGTTGCCGTACGGAATCGAATCCTGATAGGTATTTTCATACTCAACCAGAATCTGCCCAATGCCATTGAGGTTCGCCGCACACGCCGTGGTCAGCGCCTCCTCACGGGCCTTGGCCAGCGCTGGCAGCAGCAATGCAATGAGCAGCGCGATAATCGAGATAACCACCAGAAGTTCGACCAAGGTGAAACCGCGCTTTGGCCGCAAATGTCTTATGGACTTCATGTTGACAAGCTCCTTTTAGATAAACAAACCAACCCGCAGATCAAGGTTTGCCAGGCAGCGACAACCGACGCGATCGCCGCACCAACATCAACGCTGCTATGCCGCCGATACCAGCGAACGCAACGGATGCCGGCTCCGGCGTCGAGGTGGCCGGAACATCAAACGTCATGCCGACCAGATCGGTGCTTGTGCCATACGGGTTATGTGTGAAATACCCGCCCGCCACCGTCGGCGAGGTGGCCGCCGAAATCACCAGCGTATCACCGGCCACGGCGCCAGAGATATTAAAAATATAATAACCCAGATTCTGCGCCGGATCGATATTGACCGACGCACTCGCCGATCCGTCGCTCACCTGAAGCTGCGACGACGCGTCATATCCCTGCGGCGTCATCAGGCCAAGCCGGAAATCACTCGGCGTGCCGGCCCCAAGCGCGATATCAAAAAGTTTATACAGCGTGCCGACGGTCGTTCCATTCACGCCCCCTTCGCCCGATTGCAGCAGGCTGCCGGTGGTGATGGGCGGCGTCTGGTTGGTCGGATAGCTGCCGGCGGCCGGCTGCCCAATAATGCTGATCGCGGGGTAACCATACGCTGCCGCTGTGAAATAGTTGGCGGCCGTGAGGCCGGGGTCCATGCTGATGTTGCCGACCGTGCCCGTGGAGGTCGTGGTGGTAAGCCATGAGGGTAGCGATTGCAGCGTGGCGATGTTGCCGGTGTCGTAGGAGTAATTCACATCCACCGCCGTGGGGGCCGTGCCCGTCTCAGTGTAGCCATACGTCACGTTGGACGGAACATCCGTGCCGAAAAACACGTATCCGGCCGCACCATACCCCGCCGAGCCGATAATGGACGCATTTGAGCCTATGGGCACGGCCACCGTTTCATTGAGCGTGGTGTTGGTTGTGGTTGAATTGACCAGGCTCACGGAAGCGGCGTTCGCCACACCCGCAACCATAAAAGCCGGCGCCGCAGCGCCGATCACCGCGAGTGAAAGAAGACGTTTGGAAACATTCATGTGGAACCTCCCATAAAGAACTGAAACGGACGCAGTTGAAACAACCCGAACGCCCGCCAAGAACACCTTGGCCGGCATTTCACGCACATACCGGGGTTTCGCCAAACCCCAAGTTTTAAAAATCGGTGCTGCGGCCGACACAAAAATCACGCAGCTGCGGAACACCTGATTTTTGATTCACCAGCCGCTGGCTATGAACTCGCCGAATTGCCCGAATTCATTCTTGCCTCTGTCGCGGCCCTGCCAACAAAACTTGCGAAAAGTTGCGACATTGAACCGCTATCGCGAGATAACAGTTTATGCAACTGTTCCAAAGTATACAGCGTGCCCATTGAATGTCAAGCCTATTTTTGAATTTTCCCCGATTATCTATCGCGGTGGCTCCCCAACCGCCAAAACCGGCCCGAAAACCGGCCCGAAACTGTTCCACGCAGCCGGTCCCAAAACTGATCCGCCAACCGGTCCGGCACGCCGGCCCGGAAAGCCGACCCGGATAGCCGACCGGCACAACCGCCCAGCCGACGGAAATGGGCCGCAGGCCGGTCCGCACGGCAAGCAGGGTCGCATGGAATGATGGTTTCGGCGACGCACAGGGCCGCCGGGGAAGCGTAAGTGCTATGTGATTGATTTCATCTGCGGCGGCGACTAATGCCTTCCAAAACCGCCGGAACCATTGGATGAATTGGGTGAATTGGATGAAAAGGTCGCCAAAAATTCCTGATTGCTCTTGTATCGCTTAAGGTTTTTTATCAGTGCATCGATTGCCGCCACCGGCTCCCGGCCAACCATCTGCCGTCGCAGCAACGCCACTTGCCGTGCCACTTGCGGGCCAAGCAAAAGCTCCTCTTTGCGCGTGCCCGATCCAGCCAGATCAATCGCAGGCCATACGCGCTTTTCCGCCAGCTTGCGCGACAGCACCAGTTCCATATTCCCGGTGCCCTTAAATTCCTGAAAAATCAGATCGTCCATGCGGCTGCCGGTTTCAATCAGCGCCGAAGCAATGATCGTCAGAGAGCCCCCATGCTCAATATTGCGGGCCGAGCCAAAAATCGCTCGTGGCTCTTGCAGCGCCCCCGAATCCACACCGCCCGACATCGTCCGCCCCGATGAGCCTACAAAATGGTTGAACGCACGCCCCAGCCGCGTAATCGAATCCAGCAGCACCACCACATGCTGGCCATATTCCACCATCCGCCGGGAACGCTCGATTACCATGCGCGTGGTCCGCACGTGCGATAGTACATCCTCATCATTGTTGCTCGCCCAAACTTCTGCCTTCAGTGTGCGGCGAAAATCCGTCACCTCTTCAGGGCGCTCATCAACCAGCAGAATAAGCAACGTCGTATCCGGATGATTGGTGATGATGGCCTGCGCAATTTGTTTTAGTAATGTCGTTTTGCCGGTCTTGGGCGGAGCCACAATCAAACCGCGCTGGCCAAAACCGATCGGTGTCAGCATGTCCATGATGCGCATGGATTCGGGGCCGCCGGGCGTTTCCAACATTATTTTTTGCCGCGGATCAATGACGGTTAAATCGGCGAACGCGGTCATTTGCCAGTAATCTTCCAGCGAGCGTCCGTTAACATTAAGTATTTCGCTGACCACCGGTGCCGGCCCGCGATTTCCCGGTTTGGCATTCGCCGCGACCTGCAGGCCTGCCTTCAGATGATTTTCAGTAATCACCTCCATGGGCACCATCGGGTCGGCGGGAACGGGCTTGTACTTCCGTTGCTCGCTGCGCAAAAAGCCGACCCCTTTTTCATTGATCTCCAAAAGACCTTGTACCGTGCTGACCATTGAAACTCCGTGGAAAAGTACCATTTAGGGCTCGTTACCGTGCCAGACCCCGCGTGTTATCTGGATGTCTCGACCAGCTGGGGGCCTATCTGAGTAATCCCAATCCCGGCCATTACTCGGACAGGATTCAGGAGCCTGTCCGAGTAATCGCCGGGTTGCGACGGCGTGATTTTTGGCGCCCATCAAGCA
>JAJZGD010000098.1 GCA_021804985.1 Planctomycetota bacterium | reverse complement strand
AAGTCGGCTCGATCCTCCAATGCATTCAGGCGCCGCGCACTCGGCACATTTCAGGCCCATCCCAATCCCGGCCATTACTCGGACAGGCTCCTGGGCACCGGGTTGAATGTAGCAAGTGCATTACCGCGGAAAGGCCGTAAATCAATGCTTTTTGCTCATCGCGTGGGGAAGTCCGGTTAACGCGCCCGCGTGTCGCCGGAGGGGGTCGAATCGCCCGGCCTGATTATCGGGATGTGGTGTTTGAGATGGAACTCAGTTAGCCGCTCAACGGCAGCTCGCTCGACCGCAATCCGATTGTGCGCTTTGAGATACCGCTGGTTAAAAAAAGGGCGGAGGAGCCGGTAATAGTCATTGCTGGGCATGTTGCGCCTCAGGCATGATAGCCGGTTACCCAGCGCGTTGAGCACACCGCCCGGCGATGACGGCGGGGGGAAAGTTCCGGTCACATCGAAGTCGGCGCGATGCATCTTGCCGGTGGCGGCATTGAGCACGTCTGCCAGGTTTGGGAACACAAGCAGCAGCGCCGTGCCCGCATGGCCACTGATCGCGCTGAAGAGCCGATGCACCTTGAGTGAGTATTCATACCGAATGCGATGCTTGCCGCCTAGCCGCCCGACGGTTACGCCACGCCAGCCGCACTCGAGCACAAAATATTTTCCGACCACCACAAATTTTGGGGCAACTGGATATCCGAGGATACTGATCCGTGACCCTGGGTGTATGGGAACCAGATTCGCAGCGCGGGAAAAAAATTGCAGTGACCGTTTAGAGAACTGGGAGAGATCCCACACGCCCGTGGCCTTGCCGGTTCTCAAGCTCAATCGCTCCACGGCGGTGGCAACATCGCGAGTCAGGCGCTGCTCCGGTTTTGTCGGCGCTCCAAGACGCAGACACCAAAGGTGGCCCATGCTGGTCTGCCGCGCAAGATGCCAACCCGTGGGCAGCAGGTGGCGCCATATGACACGGAGGCCCCCCGCCCCTGAGATTTTGAGCATCGAAACCCGTCCCCCGGCTTGGTCAACCAGCAGCCGCCGTGGCGAGACGAACTCCGCCCAGCGAATGGACTCCAGGGCGGGACGCCCGCCGGGCAACGTGTCGTGCGGCCAGATTAGCGGCGGTTGTGGACGCCATTTGCGGCCGCCGTTGGCGGTGAAAAGAAAATTGTACGCCGACCCATAGAGCGGTGACATCGCCATAACGCCTGTGGACGCCGAGGCAAACGCCGCCCTGCGTTTGCCCGTTCCCAACGGCCGCCATGACACCTTGCCGGACAGACCGAACCTGGCGACGTGGAAAAACTGCGATTCCTTGAACGACGTTCCCGAGACGGTTTCACTCCACTCCTTGCCGATCAGATACCAGCGGCCGAAGCTGCCGCCGGCGGGCGTTTCAAGGCCGTAGGCCGCAAGGGGAGTACCGTCCGAGTTCATTGGCAGAATGAGCCGCCAATGGCGGAAGCTGCCCCTGGACGCGAAGGCGACGTAATAGGGATAATCAACGCCTGCGCTCCTGTAGGACGTGAGAAAGAAATATGAGCCGTCGGCAAGTTTTGGGTTCCGGCCAACATAGTGCCCGATGACCGCGTCACCAAAGCGCCGCTGGGTTCGGGTGGCACCGACGCCGACGTGTGCCGCGCCAAACGAGCGCCCGACGACGCCGCTTACTGCGAAGGCCGCCGCGACCATAATGACTCGAAGGCCGTCCATCACGGGAACCCCGCGTTAAACATCAAATACCCTTGGTTGGGGCCTTGGCCGGTGCCGAGGTTGCTGCCGCCGATGGCCTGCGCAACGAACTGCTCGACATCCGCGGCCGATTCCGCCTGCGTGTGTACAAGCCCAGCAACGAAGGCGCTTTCCGCCTGCGCGCCGCTTAGGAGCCTGTCCGAGTAATCGCCGGGTTGCGACGGCGTGATTTTTGGCACCCATCAAGCAGCGGCGACGATGGCGTACCTGACACAGAGGGTACACCGAGGAGCCGCGCCGCAGAGGGGGGACAAAAAGCACCCCGCCCCGCGGCGTGGGCTTGAAATGCTGCGCGTCGAGGATTTGCAGTGACGGGGGGGCCTCGGTAATCGGTGCGGGATTGGCTGGCGAGTACGCTGCGGCCGATGCGCGGCCTGCGATGAGAACCAGCCAGAGCAGAGTTGTCCCGAGGCCGCCTATTGCGTGCGAATTGTGACCACTTGATCGGGGGTAGCGCACTGCCGCCATGTGATATCTCCTTGTCGAATTAATGCTTGTTGTTCCAAAGGTGGTGCCCGGCCATGTACGCCCGCACCAATGCGCCGTCGGTACCGCTGGTGCTGTCCACTTCATTCCATTTCAGGCGCAGCTCGACTTGCCTCGGCGTCACCAACCCGGCTTGCCGCTCAAGGCGCTCCGCGGCGCGGAAGCGGTGCGTCTGCCATAACCACCCCGCCTTCCGCAGCTCCATCGCGCGGCGTGCCTTGGCGCTGAGCCTGCCGGCGGCAACCGCGCAATTGCGGAGTCGCATGGCATCGATCGCGCCGCCGAAGAGCGCGCCGGCTTCAACGGCGGCGGGCGTAGCCGGTAGCCGCTCGACGGCGCCGAATCCCAAAGGCACCTCGCATTTTCTCGCCATCTCGGCGATGCGCCGCGGCCCGGGCACAGACATCTGGTACTGGTGGGCAGCCAATGCGGCGGGTGGCGGCTCTCTGCTGTAGGGCATCGGCAGGGCGGCATAGAGTGAAAACGTGACGGCCGAAACCATGGTGTTGAGCGAATAGTTCCGGCCGAAGTGGATGCAAATTGTCACAGGCCCCCGCACCAGAAAGGGAGTCCAGACGCCACCCCAAAAATCGCATATTCGCCGCGTTGCCAGCACACGCCACCTCGGGGCGGCGCGCACGGCGAAATAACCGGTGTTGGGGGTATTTTGCGGTGGGTACAGGATATCGCAGGTGTAATCGCGATACCGCATGGGGCCGCTGTGGCCGTCCATGTTGACGCTGTAGATGGCGAGGCGGAATAATCCGGGGGGCAGGTGGAGGGGGCAGTAAATTCCCGGGCCTTGCCAATAAGCCGGATACGCCTCGCCATGATCGTCCCATTCGGCGCCTCGCCGAAAGAGGGCGCGGGTGGGCGCAAGCCCGGTGAGCCAACATTTATCGAGGTATGGCTTCGGCATTTCGAGCATCCGTCGGTCCGCGGTGTAAAGCGTTTCGATCCAACGCCGGATGATGTCGCCCTGGGCGATCAAGGGGAGTTGCCGCGTGACATGGGACCCGATACGCGGCCCGATGAACTGGCCGTTCCCCCGCCAGCCAGCCCCCCAATCGATATCCTTCGGCGAGCGCATTGCGCCCAGATCGGCAAAATAGGTGCCGTAGCGGCCCAGCCAATTGCCCTCCGTTCGCCAGTCGGTATCGAGGGGCACGATGATTGGCGGGCGAAGCGCAAACAGCTTCGCCTTGCGGGCCAGCCTGCGCCGCAGCAACTCCATTGCCGCATGCGCCACAGCGCCGGCGCCCGCCGGTAGCCGCGCAGCGCCTGCCGACATGGCCGGGATCAGCCCGGCTCCCTGGGGTTTGCTCGGTGCCGATTGTCGCGATAAAGCCGGCAGTTCCTCCACACCGCCGCCGTAGCAACCGAGGAGGGCCCCGCCACTGCGGAGCATCAGGATTGCGTCGATAAACTGGTGCAGCAGGTGCCCGCGATCGGTCGTCGTCCCCGCCTGATCCGACCGCCAGATTGCGCCCGTCGCGGGATTAAGAATATCCACGCCGGTTTTGCGGTGGCCGATGTAAATGTCGCCGCCGGGTGCCGCGGCCAGGCAGGTGCAGTAATCGCTGCTGAGGGTTCCGGTTTTTGGCACGAGGCGGCCCGCATTTAATATAAATGCCGCGCTGGCCGGATGCACCAAACCCGCATCCTTGGCCGCCCAATTGGCACCACGCAGAAAGCGCCAGCGCCTGCCATGATCTGTGCTCCAGGCAATGCCCTCATCGGTCGCCACCCATATGACGCCCGTGCGTGTGGTGATGATGGCATTAATCAAGTTGCTCGGCAGGCCCCGCCCGGTTGGGGTAAGTGGCGGCCCTTGCGTAAACCGGCTCTTCACCGCTCGCCAGCGGCCATAGTGCAGCGGGCCATGGCCATCGTTCTTTCTGCCGGCCCGCAGGCTTGTCCTGGTCGGTCGGGAGATCGCAATGCCGCAACACGTGGTGGCGATATAGGCGCAGCCATGCAGGCCAAACGCTACGCACTGGACATCATCCGATGGCAGGCCGTTGGCCACATCATAGTAAACCCACCGCCCGCGGGCCTTGCCGCGGCCCGGCTCATAGCGGCTGATGCCGCTGTTGGTGCATATCCACACACTGCCATCCACCGGATCGACACGGATGCTGTAGACGTGTTCCCCAATGGGGCCAGCCAACTCATCCTGGGATGGATCGGCCAGCAGGCCATAGCGCCGCCAGCGCGCCGGCTGCCCCTGATCGCGGCTCGGCAGGAGAACGAAAACACCCTCGTTCAAACTGCCGACCCAAATGCGTCCACGGGTATCGCAGGTGATGGCATAAGCGGCGTTATGGTTTACCGGCGTGCCGATGGAAAGGTTCTGCCAGGCGCTGGAGGCTTTGGGATTGTAATGGAATACGCCGTCGCCTTCGCTGGCCAGCCATATGCCGCCGTTGGGGCCGCGGCATGCCGAGGTGACAAATTTTGCCGGTGACGGAGGGATGGGGCGGGATCGGGCGGACGCGAAGGCTGGCACCAGCGAAACAACAGCGGCCGCCGCGGCGATGAAAACAAGTGCGGTGCGGCAAAGGCAGACCGTGAAGGCGGCGAACGCGGCAACCCCGATTGCGGTGAGGCGAAATGCGGCTGCGACGCGGACGCATGCCGCGAGGCGACGGGCTGCCGAGCGACGACGAGGCGCGGCCAGCAGGCTGGCCGGCTTAGGGCGCGAGGAACGCGCCGTCGTTACCGCGCTATAATATTGGGCTGTTGGGCTGCGCTGCGTGCGCCGCCAGAATGGCCTGAGGCCATTGCGAGAGAGGAAGCTGAGTCTTTTTCGGCACTGCACATTACCAATTCCCAAGGCTGCGTAGAGGCTGCGTAGGCGAAAACAAACTGCCCGATAACTTTGGTGCGGATAGGGTACCATTCAGCCATTGTCGGCGTCAAGGAGAAAATTGCATTTTCTTGTTTCTGCACCGACGAATGGCGGCGGCACCATGCCGCCGGCTAAATGACGCGGGGGTGCCGCGGCGTCGCCGTTCTTGTATGTTGAAGTCTATGGATAATCGCCGTCAGGTCGGTTCTACTGAACTGCGTTGTGTCGGTGTGACGACGAGCGCAGCGAGGAGTCATGCCGACACAACGGCCGGCCCACGACCGATCCGTTCTAGGCCCCCGACGGCCGCCGCAGAGCTTGGTCCAGGCCGGCTTCGTGTCGTTTCACCCGAACAGCCGATAGAGCTCCCACCTCGCTGCGGACGCTCGCATTGGCACGTGTGGATGCGTTTCACTCTGCTGCGGCAAACCGCTCGTGGCCCATGGGCAATTGCTTGCGGCCGTACGCCCTGCATTGCAAATGACGGCTCATCCGCCCGCCCTCTTCCATTTCTGCCAAAGGGATTGGATGGCGGCTTTCAGCGGGCCGCCAGTTTTAATAATCCGCGGATCAAGGTTGGCGGTAGCTGGCGCCCGGCCAGTGCTGGTCGCTCACGCGCCTTTCTGTTCTTTTACTTTTATGGCCAGCCGAATCCCGCGCGCGCGTGCTGTTGCGGAAGGTGCACTTAGAGGGCATTTCTACGAGCCGCCGCTGGCTGGCGACGGGCGCCCTGTAATCTACGGCCTCTTAATCCCGCTGCCTTTCAAAAACTGCGCGGCCGTGGGGTAAAGCGCGCTGTCGAAATTCGGGTCCGTTGCCTCCTGCCAGCGCTTTTGGGCGCGTGCCGCCTGTAGGTTTCCAAAGGCGATCCATCGCCGCTGCAGCCCTTGGGGGCAGTTCCGGAACGCACTGGCGGCGGCTGGCAACCTGGCCGAGAAATATTTTTGCCCCAAGAGCGCCATCGCTTCCCCGGCGACGCTGGCCGCTTGCACCGAGATGAATTGCCGCTCCAGCATTAGTCGGTTGCGCTGCGGAACACTTTTTTCTCTGATCAGTTCGCGCACGGAGGCAAAGGCAGTGTGCCCCGCCGAGGCCAGAGGCATGGCCATAAAATCCTTAACCAGCCCCGCCACCGACGGCAAATGATGCGATGGATATAGCGTACCGACCTGGTAATAGTCGCAGAAAGTGCGCAGTTGCTCGCCAAGCTGATGCTGGGCAGCTGCGGCAAGCCTCTTCCTGAGTGCGGGTGGTGTATCGACGAAAGTGGCGCCAACAAATGGCCCGATCGCAGCTGCAGCCCTTTTGCCGATGGAGTGCGCGTCCGCAAGCTCGCGTCGCGTAAGGGCTGGCAGCCGCATGAAGTTTGCAAAATTCCATCCAAACATTTTCCGAAGTAGTTTAAGGCCGGCGGGCCCCCCGCCTCGCACCTCTTCCAGAAGCGTGTTGAGGTAACGCCGCGTCTGCGAGAAAGCCACCCGCTGCTTTGATGGCGGCATCGGTCCGTACCTCCGAATTGCCGCCGCGGCGTCCTCAGCCAACCTCCTCTTGGTGCCCATGGGTAAGCCACGGATTGAATCGATCGCCAACGTGACCGGCCGCAGTCCCGAGCCACTCGCTACCGCGAACTTTTCCCCTATGGGCTTTGGCACCTTGGCCGCCGCGATGACCACGCGGTGTCCGGCGCCGGATATGCCTAGTGCTAAAGCGAAAAGCGATGCCCAGCCACCGCCCTGAATTCGTATCCCTTCCTTTTCTGAACACATCGCCAAGCTCCTGCATACGGCGGCCACTCAAAAGAGGCCGCGGGCCAATAAGTCTTAAAACGCCCGTGCTAGCTGCTCATTGAGAACGGTGGTCGCACGCCACGAATAATACTGATTTACCCTCGCGTAAAGCCTGTACCGCCGTGGGTTGTGTGCGATGCGACTGACGAGCTCCTCGAGCCAAACCCTTCGGGCGTCAGCCCAGCGATGCAGCCTAGCGCCGCCCGGCAGCACGGTACGTAGCGCATCGAGCGCCAAAATCGCCAGGCCGTATCGATATTGGCCAACCAGTTCCGCTGCGTGCCGAGCGATCTCGCGGGGCGTGAGCAATTCAAGTGCCGGCAGTGTAAAGTCCTGGCAGAGGAGCCGTACCCGCGCTGCACTGCAAAAGTGGTTGGCGGCCATAGTGAGGTACTCAAGGCTGTATACGTAGAATGCAATCGGAATATGTTCGACGCGGAGAAGCCCGCGGTATGCACGGAGCGTCCTGGAAAGCTCAGGCCAGTTGCCCAGGCAGGTTGCCGCATAGCAGTTGTAGTAGATTCGATAGCGCAGCACGTGCCCGCGCACATTCGGCCGAAGTTGGTTCCCGCTGTAATACGTCGGCGTCCATCGGGGATGCACGTTGGCCTGCTCGCTCAGGTCCATCCACTTGATCTGGTGCTTTACCTGCGCCAACCCCCTTGGCGGACGTTGATTCCAGGGACTCGATGGCATCTTTGCGTGGGTCATGGCCAGCCTGTCAAAGCGCGCGACGGCAACCACCAAACGGCCCTGCCTCACCGTCAGGCTGGTCGGGTATTCCCCGCGCCTGTGGCCCGCTTTGCCAAACCTAATATCGATGGTGCGGCCGCCGCGGAGGTACGGCCGTGCAAATTTGGGGAAATAGGTGGTGTTTTGCGTGATTCCGTCGGCGCTGTAGCTTAACTGGTATGGCGCGCCGAAGTGCCTGTACAGGCGGATCTGCGGCTGAGTGATATGGATGGAGCTGATCAGACCGCGTCGGAAGGAGAATACCTCGAGCCTCCGCTGGCCGGCGGTCCAATTCAGGGGCCCGGTAACCGACAGTTGGTTTCGTCGCACGGCCGGGGTGCCGCTGTGCATTACGCCTGCGCCGACCGTCAGCAGTCGCCAAAGGGCAAAAACGGCGCTTCCGTCGCCCACACAGCTGATTTGCGGCCGACCGGGGCGAATTCGAACCGTGTATGGCGGGCTTTGGTGGCCGAAAATCGTGAAGTGCTGGCGGGTCCATGACCATGCCGTGTGGTCCACCACATTCTCCATACCCAGATCGAATATGTCCAGTGCCGGCTCGTACCACGATGCGCGAACAAATCCACGGCTGCGGCCGATCTCCCCTCGCCAACAGACCAATGTCGGGAAGGCGAAGTGAATTGGAAAAAGCTCCCCGGAGATCAGCTTGAATTTTAGTCGTCGCCCTTTGCCGAGCCGCAGCGCCCGAAGGGCAACAGCAAGTTTCCGCCCGGCGCCGGTCGGAGCCCGCATCGTCGGCGCCACGCCCGACCGGTAGTCGTACGCCAAGCTTCGCCCGACTAAGATCGGCCGGCGCGCGCCAAGCTCGCGGAGAATGTCAACGGGCAAAAGCAGGTCTGTCGCGGCCTCCTTGCCGGCAGCGACGTGGTGCCACCGGAGCATTTTTGGCATCTCTGACCTAATTTCCCGCCTGGCGGCCCCTTCCGCTGCAAGCTCCGCGCCGGATATTTTTACCGATCTCGCTGTGGCGCCCCCAGAATTTTGCGGGGAAATCGCGCCGAGCAAAAGGGCAATCCCCAAAAGCGCGGCACCGCCGCCAGCGCAACCGAGTGCCTTCAACATGCTTTCCTCCGAATGTGTCGCTTGCACCAAAGACGATCCGAAGGCTACCTCAGGATGGCGAGTCTGTGAAGTTAAGCCTCGCGGAGGACACGCCCGTTGCGCTCCCTGGGTCTGACGACGTACCAGAAATGGCGATGCCGGCACTGCCCGTCTCCGTGACAGTGTAGTTCGGCAATGCGTCGTCGATGCTATTGGTCGGGGCGGCGACGCTGTAGCTCGCGCTGCCCGTTGCGCTTCCGTTACCGTTGGCGACGAACTGCATTTCTTGGCTAAAATGGCCGCTTGCATTGGTGCCAGCGGACTTGTCTTGTACCTGCCCGCCCACGTTGCCACCCACACCAACGTCGCTCGCGGCCGAGTCATACGAGGAGTCACATGAAATTGTTTTTGAGGTTAGGGAGCCGGTGGGGCCGGAGGGGTCGGGGCCCCCGCCAGCCGCCGACATGCTCGCGCTTGCTGAGCCCGAGGAGCCCAGGCTTGCGGCTGCGGTCGTCGCTATCGTGAGTGTGCCGCTACCGGTTGCTGTCGCCGAGTCAGATTGCTTCGTCGGAACTCCGCCACCAACCCAGACCCTAGTCCACTGGACGCTGTAGCCGTCCGACACGACTTGTGAGAAGGCGCAGTCAATAGCCCAAGGCCAATATATCTCGCTTGCGCTGCCGGACGCGCCCGCGCTGGCGCTGCCGTCCGTGGCACCAGCTGTCGAGGTCGACTGCGCCTTGCCTAGCACGACGCCCCCGAATGCGGCGGAAGCCGTCTCGTTCGGCAAGAATTGGATCGAGGCTTGTTGGGGGCACAGCTCCTGCTTCTGCCATGCCCAATGGCCGCTGTTAGTTCCCTCCGTCGCCGCCAGCGGGCTGGCGCCGAAACTCGAGGGCCGGGTTGGCCCCAGCGGTGCCGCCGAAACCAACACCTGCGCCAGCGTAATCACTGCGACCAGCGCCGCCGCGCCGAGGTGGATACCCGTTCGCCTTCTCATGTTGAAACTCCTAAAAGGGGGTCGACTTACCATTTGCCACATTGGCCTGAAGGAGGGCACGGACCTCACCCCCGTCAATATCTACCGGTTCAACTCTCATGCCGTTCCACGGCAGTGATTTCTCTACCCTGCGGGCAGGCAGCAGCCCGAGTCGCGCCTCGCACCGCTCCGCCCGCTTAAACAGGCACAGGTTCCAATAGCAAAGCCCGAGCGACGCAACGGCCTGCCGATTGGCACGCCGATCGGCGGCGATAGCCCTCTCTGCCCGCCGGTAGGTTCTTGCGAGGAATGCAAACGCGGCGGGCGAAAAACGCGCAAAAATACGCGGTGGCACGCGCCGAGCCGCCGCGATTTGTTGAAACAGGCGCGCTGCCGCGGCCGCTTCCACCCCCGCGCCCGCCGCCGCCTCTGGCAAGCGCCAGGGCCGCGCCAAATGGGGGGTAAATGCAATCCTTGCCATACGCGGCACACCGTGCCCGAAGTATGGTTGGCAGTACTGGTGCACCGAATCCAAGCTCAATGCCGAGAACATGGTGTTAAATGAGTGATTTCTCGCAAACCGCAGGGTAACGGCCATGGGCCCCGTCACCAGAAACCGCTTCCAGACCCCGCAGTGAAAGGTGGCTACCCGCGACAGTGACAACCGCGGCTCTTGCCAGAAGGCCGCCGTGCTTCCGAGCGACCGCATTCTCGGGTGTGATTTTATGGTTATCACGCTATCGCGGCACCGATCCGCCCCGAAATGCCCGTTGTGGTTGAATTCATACGCCGCAAGCATAAATCGGCCCCGCGGCACGTTGAGGGTTATGAGCAGCCCCGGGCCCTGCTCTGCGATCGGGTATGCCTCACCGTGGTCGTCCATCGACGCGATCCGGCGGTCGGCAAAGTCTGGGACGTGAAACAACTTGATCCGGCTATCCATGTACGGGGCGGGTAGCTCTAGCGCCCTGCGGTCCGGCGACTGCACCTGCGCGACCCAGTACCTGGGCGAATCGCCCGGCAGATGCCCGGGGCCGAGTTTCGGCCAGTACACGATACTGGATTCGTCGGTGCCCCACACGAAATCGTATGGTGAACAAACCGCCGCCAGATCAATCCAGTATTTCCCATACCGGCCCAGCCAGTTACCTTCGGTTCGCCAATCGTCCGGCAGGGGGACAATTCGCGGCTGCTTTTGACCTTTGGAATTTATTAATTCTGCGCGGATCGCATTGGCCATCGCGGTAAGTTCATGCACGCCCGGTGGCCGGGCGCCACGCGGTTCGGGGACATACGCCAGCGTGCCGGTGCCTGTGTTGTTGCCGCGGTTGTTGCTGTTGTTTCCGGCGGCTGCGCCGGTTGGAAGCGGCGGCCTCCGCCACGCATTTTTGCTTTCTCCCGGCAGGGTGACGATGAAAACCCCTTTGCCGTAGCATCCCACCGCCATCGCGTTGCCCTTCAGCGGTTGCAGAGATTCAACATAATTGCCCACCTGCGGCTCGTGAATGTGCCAACGCTGAATTATTTTTCCATCCGCGTTGTATTGCCAAACGTCCAAACCCGTCCGCCAATGGCCCAGCCATAGATAGCCCGCGTTCGCCCCTTCGGCGGGATTCGGCTGCCATGCCGCCACCGTCGTATGGTCTTCCGTCGGCAATGCAGACAGCACCTGATTGGATGGTGCCTGCCAATGCGCGGGTGGATGCCACAATCCGTAAACGTTGGCGACGAAATTACGCCCATGTTCAAATTCCAGTTGAATGTTCGATGATGGCACCATGGGGGCGGGTGGTAACGCGCGGGCTCGATGCCCGCGGCTAAACATGGCAGCCCGCTGGATGACGGATCCTGCCGAATCACGTGCGGCACCTGGTTCGGGATTGGCACCGGCATAACGCCCCAACGCGATCCCTTCATCCGTTGCCACCACCAGATGGTTGGCCCAGGTGGTGGCCACCGAATTAACCAGGTTCCCAGGCAACCCTTTGCCGGTTGCCGTCAGCGGCATATGCCACGGTCCTTTGATCACCGTCCATCGATAACGGCGCCAACCCAATGCGCCGGATGGGGTCCCCCGCCGTCGCGTGCCCACCGCCAAACCGCCGCACTGCGTGCCGACATAGATGATGCCACCTTTGCCAAAGGCAATGGCATCGGGATTCATCGGCAGCCCATTGGCCTGCGTGATGTAACGCCAATGATGTTTTATCGCCCCAACCTTCCGCCCGCTGCACTGATAAACGGATATGCCCGCATTGGTGCCGATCCACATCTGATCGGTGTACCGATCAAACTTCATCGCAAATACATGATCTCCCAATGGCCCGGCCAGCACTTT
>JAJZGD010000097.1 GCA_021804985.1 Planctomycetota bacterium | reverse complement strand
CGCCGCGTCGCCCGCAGCCTGCGTTCCTGCTGCGGCGATTGCCCCGCGTCATTTAGCCGGCGGCATGGTGCCGCCGCGATTTGCACGCAACAGGTCACCCCCGCGCGTGGAACAATGTTTAGCCGGCCAGCCTGCTGGCCGCGCCCCGGCGTGCTGCCCGCAGGCAGCCTCTGTGCCTCTGCGCCTCTGCGTGAGACAACCGTCGTTTTAGTTAATTTACGGAATCATGCCTCCGGCATGATGTGATTATTTAATATCTCACGCAAAGAACGACGCCGCGTCGCCGTGGGTCGTGTTGTTTGCCGGCGGCGGAGTGTGGGAACGGTTCCTCGTGCGCGGCGCGGCAGCACGCTGCGGTCATTATGCCCAGTCAAGCCCCCAAGGTGACACAGGCATTCCTGCCTGTGCCTCACCGTGCCACAAACACAGACAAGAATGTCTGTGCCACAAGGCTCCTACTCAAATGCGCGGTGAGCGTGCGGCAACCGGGCAAAGAGGTTCGGTTGCAGTTGGGGCGCCTGGCAGGTTGGACAGAACCAGCTCCAGTGGCCGTCGGCACCGCTGTGATCCGCCTCAATGGGCGTGCCGCAAAGATCGCATGGCTCGCCGGCGCGATCATGTACACGCGGATGATCATGCAGGGGCAGCGGATTTCCCATGGCCCGGCTGTACGCCGCCTCAGAAAGCTGCCGTGCCACGGTCAGGCATTTTTCGAGCGCGGCCGCGGGCAGCGTCGATACGGGGCACGCCGGATGCAGCCGCGCGGTAAACAGCGTTTCGCATTTCAATTCATTGCCGATGCCGCAGGCGATGGCAGGGTTGATCAGCGTGCGCGAAATGGTTTGCGGGCGGGCGGCGCGAATCCGCCGAACCCATTCGGGAATGGTAAAAGTAAGGTCGAGGATATCTGGCCCCATGTCTTTAAGGGCCGGATGGCGGAGCACCGCATCGGTCATTAACAAAAGAAAAATGGGGCGACCCGAAAGCGTCAGCACGCGACCGCCGGAAAGCGCGAGGCGCAGCAACGGGCGTTTGCCGCTGCGGGCGGCAAGCGGTGCATGTGCCGGGGACGCCGAGGCGAGCGGGTCTTCAAGCGACCAGCGCCATTGGCGAAGCGGAAAAAAGACCCAGCTGATGCCATGGCTGAAATCCCAAATCAGCCACTGGCCGCGTGATTGCACGCGAATCACCTGTCGGCCCGCACAATGTTTGAGAAGTACATTGGCCTGCCAGCGGTCGGCGGGAACGTCAATGCGATCGACGGCGCGGCCGGCCACCAAGGCGTGGATGCGATCGGCGAGTGCTCGAACCTGCGGCCCTTCCATGGCGAAAACCCGAAATAAACCCTGTGGGGGGATGGTGCAACATTCTTCCGGCGGCTTAGCGCTGGGCGGCTTTTACCAGGGCGCGGCCCATATCCGCCGGCGAATCGGCCACCACAATGCCGGCGGTGCGCATCGCTGCGATTTTGCTCTCTGCGGTACCTTCGCCGCCGCTGATTATGGCACCGGCGTGTCCCATGCGTTTGCCGGGCGGGGCGGTTCGGCCGGCGATAAACCCGGCCACTGGTTTGGTCACATGTGCCTGCACGAATTTTGCGGCGGCCTCTTCGGCGGTTCCGCCAATTTCGCCGATGATGATGATGGCATCAGTCCCGGGATCATTCTGAAATTGCGCCACGACATCGACAAAATCCATTCCTTTGACGGGGTCGCCGCCGATGCCGACACAGGTGCTTTGCGCCCAGCCCATTTGCGAGGTCTGCCAGACCGCCTCGTAGGTAAGCGTGCCGGAGCGGCTTACGATGCCGACCGACTTTTTGCCGGGGGCCGGTGGCTGATGGATATAACCGGGCATGATGCCGATTTTGCATTGGCCCGGGGTGATGACGCCGGGGCAATTGGGGCCGACGAGCGTGACGGAATCGCCAAAGCCGGCGAGAAAGTTTTTGGCCTTGACCATATCGAGCACGGGAATGCCTTCGGTGATGGCGACGATGAGTTTGATGCCTGCGGCCGCAGCCTCACAAATGGCGTCGGCGGCAAAGGGGGGCGGGACAAAGATCATGGTGGCATTGGCACCGGTGGCATGAACGGCCTGTTCGACGGTATCAAACACGGGCAGGCCGTTGGCATCTTTGGTGCCCCCTTTGCCGGGGCTGGTGCCGCCGACCATTTGGGTGCCGTAGTCGAGGCAGCCTTTGGTATGAAACGCGCCGCCCCCGCTGCCGGTAATGCCCTGGCAGATTACGCGGGTGTTTTTATCTACAAGTATTGACATATGTATTTAGTCTCCTGTTTGTTGGCGGGCGGTTCAGGCCGCGGCGGCCACAATTTTTTTTGCCGCATCGTTCAGGTCGGTGGCGGATTGCAGGGTGGGCAGGTCGTGGCGGGCCGCAGCGAGCATTTCGCGGGCCTTTTCCACGTTGGTACCTTCGAGACGCACCACCACGGGCACGCCAAAGCCGACCTCTTTGCCGGCCTGAATCAGGGCCTCCGCGATGAGATCGCAGCGGGCGATGCCGCCGAATATGTTCACCAGGATGCCGCGGACTTTTTTATCCGAGAGCAAGATGCGAAAGGCCTCGATCGCCCCTTCTTTTTTCACGCCGCCGCCCACGTCGAGAAAATTTGCCGGTTTGCCCCCATGGAGTCCAATGACATCCATGGTAGACATGGCGAGGCCGGCGCCATTGACTAAGCATGCGATATCGCCATCCAATTTGATGTAATTGAGATTCGCTGCGGCGGCTCGTATTTCCAGCGGGTCGGTTTCGGTGTCATCCCGCATCGCCTGGAGTTCGGGATGGCGGAACATGGCGTTGTCATCAAAATTCAGTTTGGCATCGATGGCCATAATCTCGCCGGATTTGGTAAGCACCAACGGATTAATTTCCGCGATGGAGCAGTCATACTGCACAAAGAATTTTGAAAGCTTCATGAGAATATCTGCCGTCACCGAGGCTGTGCGGCCGGAAAGCCCCATTCCCAACGCCACATTGCGAGCTGCGAAGGGCATCAGGCCCATCGAGGGGTGCAGGGTGTGGCGGATGATGGCGGATGGATCTTTCTCGGCGACGGTTTCAATTTCTACGCCGCCCTGCGCGGAGGCCATCAGCGTGACGCCGGATTGGGCCCGGTCGAGTACCAGCCCGACGTAATATTCATGGGCAATATCCACCGCTGCGGCAATCAATATTTTTTTTACGGCGATGCCTTCAGGCCCGGTTTGTACCGAAACCATGCGGTGGGTAAGCATAAATTCGGCCGCGCTATGGGCTTCATCGGCCGATTTTACCAATCGGACAAACCCCGCCTTGCCGCGGCCACCGGCAAACACCTGTGCCTTGATGACCTGCACCGGCAGACCATTTTTAATAAACGCATCGCGGGCGGCTGCGGCGGTCTCCACCACGGCCGCCGGGGGAACGGGTATTCCGGCCCGGCTTAAGAGGTCTCGGGCCTGATATTCATGAATCTTCATGCACATGCACTCCTGGTAGTTCAGGTGCGAGAGAATACGCGATAGGCGGGTAAAGTTAAACCTGCGCGGGGGTGCGCGCTCCGCGCGTGGGGGCGTGGCCTGGGCGCCGGCAGCGGCGAATCGATGGTGGCGGCAGTGGCAGAAGGGGGCGTGAAGACGGCGTGAAGACGGCGTGAAGGCGTGGGGAAATTGGGGAAAAGTTGGCGGGAACGCACGGGGAAGGCGGGGGCCGGATGGCATTGAAAGTGTTTTGGCGGCACAATACGGATCAGGAAAGTTGGCACCAATATCCGGATTTGTGCGCGATGTCTGAACCTACGCTTGATCCTTTGGAATCGTCCCGCCGACAGTTTGTGGACCTTTGGGGCCAGATGGCGCAGCATTGGGGCATCAACCGCACGATGGCCAAGGTGCACGCCCTGCTGATGGTGGCGCCGCAGCCGCTGACGGCGGAAGACATTATGGAAACGCTTCAGATTTCGCGGGGCAATGCGAGTATGAATTTGCGGGAGTTGATCAACTGGGGCATTGTGCGCCGAACGAGCGTGGCGGGGGATCGGCGGGATTTTTTCACATCGGAGGGGGATGTATGGGTAATGTTTCAGAACATTATGCGCGAGCGCAAACGGCGCGAACTTGATCCGCTGCTTGATCGCATCGGCAAATGTATTGAATCGGCGGGGAAAAAACCGGAGCGGTCGCAAGACGCGCAGGCCCATGCGGCCTATGTCGAAAAGATGACGGAGCTGCTGCAGTTTTTTACCGTATTTCATAAAATTCTGGGAAAGGCGATCGATCAGCAACCGTCGTTTTTATCTCGGCTGACCAAAATGATCGATAGAATGATTTAGCGAATGGTTCTGGCCGCCGCGGCCGCCGCGGCCCGGGTGGGCCGCAGGGATGCGCCGGGCCTGCCGTTACCGGATAGGCTGTGCGTGCGGTGGTTCTATGAAGCCGCCAGAGGAAGCAATGGTCGCGGGCCACGAGGAATCTATGACGAGTGCACTGCGGGTGGCGATTATTGGAGCGAGCGGCTACACATCGCTGGAGCTTTTGCGGTGGCTGCTGCGGCATCCGCAGGCCCAAATCGCCATGCTGGTAAGCCGAAAACCGGAACAGCCCATCAGCGAAATATTTCCCGAATTGCTCGGCCGGATCGAATTGCCGATCACGCCATTTGAGCCGGCGGCGATTGCCGGTCAGGCGGATCTGGTGTTTTTGTGCGTGCCGCACGCCACCGCCATGTCGTATGTGCCTCCGCTGCTTGCGGCGGGGGTTCGGGTGATTGATCTTTCGGCTGATTACCGTTTAAAAGATGCGGGCGTTTATGAAAGCTGGTATCGGCATGCACACAGCGACCGGGAAAATCTGATCCATGCCGTTTATGGGTTGCCGGATCTTTGCGCCGCGGAGATCGCGGCGGCGAAGCTGGTGGCCAATCCCGGCTGTTATCCGACATCGGCGATATTGCCGCTGGCCCCACTGATTAAAGCGGGCCTGATTGGCCCGCAGGATATTATCGTCAATTCAGGTTCGGGCATTTCCGGCGCCGGGCGCAATCCATCCGCGCAGCATCATTTTCCTGAGCGTAATGAGGCGTTTGAGGCTTACAGCATTGGCGCGCATCGCCACGCACCCGAGATGGCGCAGGCGCTGGCGGCGTTTGGGGGGCGGGCGGTGGATATTGTGTTCGTTCCGCATTTGGTACCGATGGATCGGGGCATCCTTTCGACCATCTACGTTAAGCCGACGGTTGCGGGTCCGGTGGACAGGGCGCTGCAGGCATGGCGGGCGGCGTATGGGCAAAGCCCGTTTGTGCGCATTCGAAGCAGTCCGCTGCCGAGCACAAAGTATGTTCTCAATACAAACTATATAGACATGGCGATATGTTCGTATGGCCGGCGGTGGGTTATCACCAGCGCGCTGGATAATATGGTCAAAGGCGCAGCGGGGCAGGCCATTGAAAATATGAATCTGATGGCGGGCTATCCGCAGGGCATGGGGCTGGACGCAAAGGGCCAAAAGTAGACGCGCAGCGTTTCGGCGGGGCAACCAGCCATGCATGAGGATTTATGGTTATGGGCCAAAGGAGAGAGATTATGGCGCGGCTTTTTAGATTATTTAAACCGCGCGATCCCGCATTGCCGCCGGGCCAGCGGCTCGGTATGGCCGGCGAGAAACTGGCCGCCAGATATTTAAAAAAAGAGCTTGGCATGCGGGTGGTGGCTCAGCGGGTGCTGTGCCCGCGGGGCGAAATTGATCTGGTCGCCTTTGATAAAGGCGATCTGGTGTTCATTGAAGTGCGAACCCGCGCTACCGACGATTTTGGGCCGCCGGAAAAAACGGTCGATGCCGAAAAGCGCCGGGCGATACGCCACGCGGCCCAATGGTTTGCCCGCAGCCGCCGGCTGAGTCACTATCCGATACGACTGGATTTGGTCGCGATCGTTTGGCCCCCCGACCAACCACCGCGCCTGCGTTATCACCGGAGCGCCTTTGCAATGCAGAACGATCGGTTCGATCGCGGCTCGCCACGCGGATAGAAAAAGTGGCTGACGCCACTGCGGGGGTTGCATTTTCGACGGTAGCATAGCGTTGGGGGCGCTGCAAAACGGCGCTGGTGAGCGGGGCAAGAGGTGATGCCGGGCGGCGGCGCCGGGGAGGGAGCATGCGGAGCGGGGCTGCAAAGCGGACGATTTTTGGGCATAATCCGGAGACAGCCCGGAAAGACGCCGGGCCGAAGGAGTGCCATGGCCGTTTTTCGCATTGAAGTTTATCCCCGCGATCCTGCCGACGATCCCACGGGCGCTGAGAGCCTGAGCGAAATTCATCAACTTGGTTACCGCGAAATTAATTCTGTTGCGTCGGGCCGCATTTTTATGCTGCAGGGGCCGGAGAGCATTCTCACCGCCGATGCGGTGCGGCGTATTGCATCGGAAGTGCTGGCGGATCCGATATCGGAGCGCTTCGTCATCGGTTCGCAGCCGCAAAAGGCGGGGCAGGTGCTCGAGGTTCACCTTAAGCCGGGGGTAATGGATCCGGTGGCGGGCAGCACGCAGGCGGCGATTGCCGACAAGCTTGGCATCGGGGCGGGCGTGGTCGAGGTTCGCACGGGTCGGGGTTATCTGTTGATGGGCCGGATCACGCCGGAGGTGGTGCAGATTGTGGGTCGGCGGATTTTCGCCAACGACAGTATTGAAGATTTGCATTTTTCGCCGCTGACACCGGCGGCCTTTGCCGATGGTCGGCCGTATACGTTCAAGCGTTTGGAAGTGCCCATTCGGGGGCTGAGCCGGGAAGAATTGCAGAATCTTTCGCGGCAGGGGCATCTGTTTCTGGATGTACCTGAAATGCAGGCCATCCAGCATTATTTCACCGGCCTCGGACGCGATCCCACGGATGTTGAACTTGAAACGCTGGCGCAAAGCTGGAGCGAACATTGCGTTCACAAGACGTTAAAAGCGACCATCGAATTTACGCATCACCCGGCGGGCGAGCCGCACGAGGGGCATGACCATCAGGCGCCGGGCGACACATCGAGCCGCATTGAGAACCTGGTTAAATCGACCATTTTCCGCGCTACCGCCGAACTTAATTTGCCGTGGACACTGAGCGTATTTAAGGACAATGCGGGCGTGATTGCGTTTGATGATCAACACGCGCTTTGTATGAAAGTTGAAACGCACAATCGCCCGTCGGCCATTGAACCGTATGGCGGTGCGGCCACCGGCACCGGCGGGTGCATTCGCGATGTGATCGGCACCGGCGGGGGGGCCCGCCCGATTGCCGCCACGGATGTCTTTTGTTTTGCCGACCCGAAAATCAGCGATTCGCAGTTGCCGGCCGGCGTCATTCATCCCCGCCGCACCGCGCGGCGCGTGGTGGCCGGCGTGCGCGATTACGGCAATCGCATGGGCGTTCCGACGGTCAATGGCGCCGTGTTTTTTGACCACCGCTACATCGGTAATCCGCTGGTGTTCTGTGGAACGCTGGGGCTGCTTCCGCGGGATATGGCCGCCAAAGGGGAGGCGAAGGCGGGTGATCGCATTGTGGTGCTTGGCGGGCGCACCGGCCGCGACGGCATTCATGGGGCCACATTTTCCAGCGATGTGCTGACCGACAAACATGGTGAACAGTTCAGCCATGCGGTGCAGATTGGCAATGCCATTACCGAAAAGAAAATGCTCGATGTGATCCTCAAGGCGCGGGATTGGCCCGGCGGCCCGCTGTTTGGCGCCATCACCGATTGCGGCGCCGGCGGCTTTTCGAGCGCCGTTGGCGAAATGGGCGCCCAAACCGGAGCCGCGGTTGATCTGGAAAAAATACCGCTGAAATATGATGGATTAAGTTATACCGAAATGTGGATATCTGAGGCGCAGGAACGCATGGTGCTTGCCGTGCCGCCCGGGCATCTCGCCACGCTTAAGGAATTGGCGGAAGATTATGACGTGGAGGCCACCGATATCGGCGTGTTTGACGGCTCGGGCCGCCTCACGCTTTTCCACACCGGTCGGCAGGTGGCAGACATCGATATGCATTTTATTCATGAGGGTTTGCCCAAACCGGTTCGCAAGGCCTTGTGGGAAGATCCTGTGTTTCCATCGGTGCGCATCGCCCCGCCAACCGACTATGCGGCGGTGATTCATCAACTTGTAGCGCTGCCGACGATTGCCAGCAAGCATTGGATTATCCGCCAATATGATCATGAAGTGCAGGGGGCAACCGCCGTCAAACCGCTCGTGGGCCCTAAGCAGGATGGCCCCGGCGATGCGGCCGTCATTGTGCCGGTTGCCGGCTCATTTCAAGGCGCCGCACTAAGCGTCGGCTGTCAGCCGCAGTTTGGTGATCTCAATCCGTATCAGATGGCGCTTAACAGCATGGATGAGGCGATTCGGAATGTCGTCTGCGTGGGGGGCAATCCGGAGCGCATCGCGCTGCTCGATAATTTCTGTTGGCCTAAATGTTCGGATCGCATCCATTTGGGCGCTTTGGTTCGCGCCTGCCAGGCGTGTTATGACGGCGCGATGGCGTTCAAAACGCCTTTTATTTCCGGCAAAGATTCGCTATCCAACGAATTTATCACTGAAGATGGCCGCCGCATCTGCATCCCCTACACCCTACTGATCAGTGCGGTCGGTATAGTGGATGATGTACGCCGCTGCATCACGATGGATGCCAAAAAGCCGGGGCATCGGATGGTGCTTGTGGGGCCAACGCGCCGGGAACTTGGCGGATCGCATTATCTGCTGCTGCGCGATCAAAAAGGGCGCAACGTGCCCACCGTTAACCTTGCCGAGGCGCCACGCATTCATCGCGCGGTTGCCGTCGCGATTGCCAGCGGCGCGGTGCGTGCGGCGCATGATCTTTCCGAGGGGGGGCTGGCCGTGGCTGCGGCTGAGATGCTTTTCGCCGGCGGCCTGGGGGCAGAGATTAACCTTGGTGCTATCCAGAGCACCCCGGATGCGCGGGAAGACAACGTTTTATTATTTTCCGAAACGCCTTCTCGTTACCTGCTTGAGGTGCCGGAAGATCAATTGCCGCTGCTCGCGAAGTTGCTCGGCGATCTGCCCATGGCGGATATCGGTCGCATGACGGCTGATCCGCAGCTGATAATCACGGGCATTGGCGGCCATGTGCTGGTCAACGAAGCGGTGGCCGCGTTCAAGCAATCCTGGCGTGCGCCGCTGGATTGGTGATGGGGCGATGCACGCGGCTTTTTGTGGCCGATGGGATTTGAGGCGCGAGAAGCGGCGCAAGGCCATGCTGAATCGCGGGCACAACGCACAGCCGGCGGGCGCGTATTGCCAATCGGGTATTTCGGCAGGCGGTTACTGCTGCGGATCGCCGGTGAACGGCAGAAGGGCCATGAAGCGGGCCCGCTTGATCGCATCGGTGATCATGCGTTGTTCAAAGGCGGCGGCCCCGGTGCGTCCGCGCCCCTGAATTTTTCCATTCATGGTGAGCATCCGTTTCAGGGTTTCGGTGTCCTTGTAGTCCACATACACTTTTTTCAGACTGCTGATTTTGGCAATCCGTGTTTTCGGACGGCTAAAACTTTGAAATCGGGGTTTACGGGTCTGAGCCATGATTGATTATCCTTTTTGTCTTTCGATCACGAGCGGATCGCGCCTCCGCTGCGGTTAACCCTGGGGGTTACATGATCGTTTAAACCTACGCCGATGACCGGCCGGAACTTCCGGCGGTGCGCACGATGTCAGCTTTTATAATGGATTGCATTAACCTCGATGTATTTCTTCCATTCGGCTGGTACATCATCCTCCGGAAATATCGCCTTGACCGGGCATTCATCCACACACAGGCCGCAATCAATGCAGGTGTCGGGATCAATATAGAGTTGCGTGGCGTCGGCGAATGTGCCCTCATCTTTTTTGGGGTGAATGCAATCGACAGGACACACCGCCACACATGAGGTGTCTTTGGTTCCGATGCATGGTTCTGTAATAATGTGAGGCATATCGCCGCATACTCCTTGAAACCGTTCCCGACCACTGCCGACCCGTCTCCAGCGTCCGCGAGCTGGCGCTTACGCCGCCCATCCCGCCGGGTCATTATCGCTGCCCGGGCGCTGCCGAGCACCTGATTATAGTTGGCGTAGCGGCCCATGCAACCATCGGCTTTCGGCGCGCCGGGGCATGGGGCATCGCCGTCGCACCGCCAACGCGTCGCATCGTCGCAGCGTCGCCGTCGAATCGACGTGGGGTCGCCACGACATCAGGCGGCGGGGGGTGGCGGCACGCCGTCCAGGTTGCCATTAACCTTCAGCAACACATACCGCACGAGCGTATCGACGGTGAATACATCGCGAAAAGAATTGATATTGGGGTCTTTATCAAAGCCGGACAGGTCGGCAAAGGGCATCAGGCGATGGAGTTCGGTCAGGCCGTCCGGTGTGACCATGCCGTTATTTACATAGCGTGGATCGGTGAACAGGTTCTGCGGGATGAGGTCGTTCTGCGGAATCTTGATCTTGAACGCCTTTTCAAGCTGAAAAGTGATGTCGAGATAATCGATGGATTCCGCCCCGAGATCGGCATTGAGCGTGGCCCCGGGCACGACTTGATCATCATCCACGGCCAAGGCGCTGGTCAGTACCTCTCGCACTTTGGCCAGTACTTCGTCGTAGGTCATCGGCATGGTTTTCCCCGCATACATCCTTCCAGTTCATCAACCCGTCGGAGTTGCGCCCGCTGCGCCGATCCGGCGGTCGCAAGGATAAAACGATACGTCATCCAACGCAATGTACTCGGACAGGCTCCTAGCGCGGCGGCGGCGGTGCGCCGGCGGAAAGTTGAGGGGCGCAGCCACCAGAAAACAACGTCGTCCACAAGGCTTTCTGGCGGCCAATGAGTTTTTGATCCACCGCGGCGAGGGCCGGGTCGCCATCGGCGAGGTTCAGATGGGTCAGAGCAATGCGACCCTGAATGGCCGTATCCGCACCGACCGTGCCCCGGATTTTAAATTCACTCTGAAGTGCCTCGAGGCGCAGCACTTCAGCGGTGACGATAAGTGTTTGGCCGGGGCGCACAAAATTGCCGTAGCGAATTTGGCGTGCCTCTTTCAGCACCACGAGGCTGCAGGCAAAGTGAAAGTGGTCCCGCACCAGCCAGGCGGCGGTTTCGACTGCGCATTCCAGCATCATCACGCCGGGCAGAACCGGGAAGCCGGGAAAATGATCGGCCAGATATTCTTCTGCCATGGATACCTGCTTGGCGGCCCGGATGCTTTTTCCGGAAACCAATTCCTGCACTTGATCAACCAGCGAAAAATTCAAGCTTTACCCTTCACGTCTGGAAACCGGCGTTGGCCGCGCTGCGGTACGCCATCCCCGCCATTAAACCACGAAATCATTTTGAATCCAGCACGCCGGTGGCGCGGGGTCGTACCGCAGGCGTCTCGCCTGCTTGTCGGCGTCATTTAGCCGGCCAGCCTGCTGGCCGCGGGTCGCCGTTTCACCCCACCGCGAACTGCCCATCGAATACATATCTATGAGCCGCCGCCAGCCGCCTAAGCGCCCACCGATTTATTCCATCGGAAAGTTTCTTTGCGATCTATTGCGAGCCGATAAACCACTCGGCTCGTGGTTTTTTGGTGGCGCGTGTCGCGCGTGCGCAGCGGCTTTGGGCGCTGCCGGACGAGGCCGAGGCGCGGCCAGCAGGCTGGCCGGCGTAGGGCGTGGCGCCCCGTCGTCGTCTCTGCGTCTCCCCTTCTCTGCGTGAGATATTAAATAATCACATCATGCCGCAGCATGATTCATTATGATTCCGTAAATTAACTAAAACGCCGGTTGTCTCACACGGAGGCGCAGAGGCACAGAGGCTGCCTGCGGGCAGCATGCCGAGGCGCGCCGCGCGGGGACGCGGAAGGCTGTACCGCAGGCGTCTCGCCTGCTTGTCGGCGTCGTTAAGCCGGCCAGCCTGCTGGCCGCGGGTCGTCACTTCACCCCACCGCGAACTGCCCATCGAATACATATCTATGAGCCGCCGCCGGCCGGCTAAACACCCACCGATTTATTCCATCGGAAAGTTTCTTTGCGATCTATTGCGAGCCGATAAACCACTCGGCTCGTGGTTTTTTGGTGGCGCGTGTCGCGCATGCGCAGCGGCT